>JBPBQN010000119.1:0-7020 GCA_050954865.1 Janthinobacterium lividum
GTAAAAGGGTATATGTAATTTTCTTACCTATTCCTTTTTATTTTTATATTCGTTGCAATGAATTCGAGTCCGCTTTTAAAAGGTACGCTGCAAACCATTATCCTGAAACTGCTGGAAAATAAAGCGGAAATGTACGGCTACGAAATCACCCAAAAAGTTAAAGAAATTACCGATAATAAAATTGTGCTGACGCAAGGTGCTTTGTATCCAGCTTTGCACAAATTAGAAGCAGAAGGTTTGTTGGAAGCGTACACGCAAACGGTTGATAATCGTGTTAGAAAGTATTATCGATTGACTCAGGAAGGCCAAAACGGCGTAAAAACACAGCTAAATGAAGCGCAGGATTTTATTAATCAGCTACAAATGATTTTAAATCTAAAACCAAATTTTTCATGAAACCAACTTTACAACAAACGGAAATTTTAAAAACTTATTTATCTGATATTTTGAAATACCGGGAAACGATAGACGAAGTTTATGACCATGTATTAAGTGCGGTTGAGGCAAAACCAGAAAATATCAGCTTTCAAGATGCCGTAAATGATATTTTAAACGATGATTTTGGCGGTGGAAACGGTTTGGCTAAAATGGAAAAACAGCATTTGCAGGATGCAATTTGGGAAGGGATTATTCAAATGATCAAATATGTAATAGCCAATTTTTTCTTTCCAAGTATTCTCTACACAATAATTTTATATGTGGCAACTTCTTATGCGGTTCAAAATATTAAAATAAACCATTTCCAAGTAGTTTTAATATTTCCGCTTAATGCTTTATTTTTTTTACTCATTTCATGGATAAGAAAATTTTTTGTTGGTTATTTTACAAGAGATACCAGAAAATCAATTCAAGATATTGTAACAGAAAGAATAATGTATATTCCGTATTGGACTTTAATATATCCATTCATATTCTCTGTTTATCAAAAAAAATATCTGTTTTTACTAACAAATCATCCTTTTATAATTGCAGGAATGGTAGCAGTGTACATTCTTTTTGTCACTGCAACTATAAAAATTTGTTTAGATGAATTTAAAAAATATCAAATTGTGTAAACTACATTTTTACCGCTCACTTTTTCATCGCCCGAATCATTTCTGCATAACTCATTTTTTGGCTAACCGCATTTAAAGTTGCCGCAATTCGTTTAGCTCGCGTAGCTTCTGTTTTTGCTTCGTTTATCCACTTAAAATAATAATGCTGATGTGATTTTAGCAGACTTAAAAAGTATTGTAAAGCTTGTGGCTCATCGGCAAAACATTCGGCTAAATCATCAGGCATTTCTACTTTAAAATCCAAATCGAGTTCTAGTTGCAGTTTTACTGTGGCACCTTTTTCTTTGCGGATGGCTTTGCGCAATGCTGCTTTTACTGGCAAAATAAAATTGCCTTCGCCCATTGGCACCAAAGCCAAACCGCTGATCGCGGCTTCGTCCAGAAAGCCTTTTACCCGAAAACTTGCTTTAGTGTTTGGTTTGATTTCATGGGCAACTGCAGCCGGAACATCAAAATACGTCCAGCCGGTTTTTTCACCTTTTTTAGCAAATTGAAGCAGCGTTGCAGTTAGTTCAATCATGGCTTCGGTTTAAGTTAATGCTTCTTTTATCGGATTAAATTAAGCAAATTATAGTCTAAACTAAACTTAAAAAAACTACTTCCTAAACGGCTTGATCCCCGCTTTTTTTATTTTTTCAATGATATTTTGCGCTACTTCACGGCCTTCTTTATTGCCTTCTTCTATGCTATCGCGGAAATGGATTCCGCCGTAAAGTCTTGATATTGTGGCTTCTGCAGCTGCCTGATTAAATGAAGTAAATGAACGCTGTTCTACGCCGTACGGGATTTCGGTATCATCTGTATAAGCAAAATGATCGCCCAGCAAATACGTTAAAATGGCTGCGGAAGAATTGGAAACTACCGAATGCCCACTGGTATATTCGGGAAAAGGCGGCGTTTGCAAAAACGGTTTCCAGTTAATATCAATGTATTTATTAATGTACGTTTCGGGCCGGATGCGGTTGCTGCGGTATTTTTCGTCCCAGCAACTGATAAAAACATCCATCAGCGTTAACGATTCCAGCGTAACGGTTTGGATGGATTGATCAAAATTCAGGTTCAGCTTTTTGACTGCCAGCGCGGTAATGTTCATCCAGTGGCCGCCCGGACTGATTTTTTTATAACCAATCGACATGTGTCCGGACGTAGTTACCGCAAACGGATTGCAATCCCAAAAAGCCGCAATATGAAACTGATCCGGCGTTAATTTCTTAGAAACATCAACTACTTCTTTTGCCAGCTTAAAAAAGGCGCTTGCTGTATCTTTACTAAATTTAACGGGCGCAATTGGCTTAAATTCCGTGTTAGAATCAATCACCATTGGCCGCAAAATTTTCCAGTTCGGCTCCACTGCATCCAGATACGCCGGCGGCGTTGGATACCAAAAACCTTCGCCTTTTTTTGGTGTGTACCGCAATTTTGCGCTTAACTGGCTGTAACGATCGGTTTTGGAGAATTTGATAATTTGCGTAGAAATTTCTTTTGCAACTGCAACAGACTGGTCTATAATATTTTGACTGATTTTATTTTTCCGAAGTAAAGCCAGATACAAATCTTCATCATCCTGCAAAGAAATGCCCGAAGGCAACATATTTTTGCCAGTTTCTAAAATGCAGTAAATGGCAGCAATCTGGTAATCGTAGTTTTTGGCGGGAACTGAAATTTTCTCCGCAGAAAAAGTATTGATAAAAGAAGCAAGCTCAGGAACCTGCGCGTTATTTTGCGAAATAATTTGATACGCGCCCAACATTGTGTAAGCATAATAACGCGCGGCAACCGGTGGACTGATAACATCATGAACCATCACCATATTGATGGCGTTGATGGCGGGCGCAATTTCCAGATATGCAGGCAGCGTTTTTTTGTTTTGGGCGAGAACAACTGTCGAAAAAAACATCGATAAAAACAGTATTGGGCTAAACTTCTTCACGGCATTTTGTAAAATTGTAACGGCTGACCGGAAACGCCAATCAGTAAATAATTTACGTTTTTAATGTTGATTTCTACTGCTGATTTTACATCACCTGTAATAGATAATCCACTGTTAATCTGATTGATATATTCAAAATCACCTTTGCCGTTTCCGCTTAAAAAGCAGCCGTAATTAGCATCCATGCTTCCTAATTTCAAGCGATTATCAGCATGGTTTCCCAGCAGCAGCAAATCCGTTTTGCCATCGTGGTTAAAATCTTTGCTGATGATTTGCGTAACCGGCGCAAAATCTGCTTCCTGTGGCAAATTCATTGGCACAAATTTGCCGTTTCGGTTTAAAAAACAAGTGGTTTGCAAGCGGTTGGCCGTTAATTTTCCGGCTTTTTGCAACTGATCTTCCGTTAAAATTTCCTTCATTCCGGCATCTGCATAAGCTTTGTACGAATTGAATTTTTTGCGCATCGGATAGATTTGCTCGTTCAATTCATCCCGACTTACAAACGGATAATTTATGCCCTGCACATAAAAATTGAAGAAAGGATCGATGGAACCGTTGCCATCAAAATCTGCATAATCCAGTTCTGCCGGTTCTTTTTCCGAAGCGCGAATTACCGTGTTCAAACCTAAATTTCCGGCAATTAAATCCGGATTGCCGTCGCCGTTTACATCTGCAACATTTAGCGAAAACCATAGTCCATTGGTTGGCTGATCAAAATAGTTATTGGTTTGATCAACAAAACCGGTTTTTGTGTTGAGATAAACCTTGATCGGCATCATTTCTCCGCATAAAACTAAATCTTTGCGGCCATCTTTATTCAGGTCGATCCACTGCGCATCGGTAACCATTCCGGCATTTTCAAACGGAATTTGGGTTGATGTAAAATTACCTTTTCCATCATTCACCAGCAAAAAACTTTTGGGCGAAAGCGGATATTGACCAGGAATTACACGTCCGCCAACAAATAAATCCACATCGTCATCGCCATCAAAATCACACGGCCGCACTACAGATTTGCTGCTGGGATTTACAGCAGGAAGCGGCGTAGGAGCGAGGTAAAAATTGCCTTTTTTATCGTTTAAAAAAAGTTGATCTTGCAAATCCGGCGTGTTCGGTTCGTACAACGCGTAGCCACCTTTTGCTAAATAAAGATCAGGAAAACCATCGCCATTGGCATCAAAAAAAGCGGCTGCCGAAACTGTTGACGTTTGCTCGCCACCGGGCAAATTCATCATTTTAAACTGTCCGTCAAGCTGTTGTGTGAAAATTTTTCCGGGAGATTGTTGATCGCCAGAAACAAATAAATCCTCTAAACCATCTTTGTTCACATCTGTTTTTGCAATTACAGGCGAAGTTTTGGAATACATAAACAGCATCAGCAGCTGCCGTTTAAAATCATTGATTGGGTTTTCTTCGGAAGTGTAATTAATCAGCGGAGCAACTTTAGTAAATAACGGCGATGCTGTTTTTACCATACTTTTTTTGGTGCTTTTTTCAGGTTGATAACTGATGGTTAAACGCTGGTTGGCCGCAACATTTTTCAGGATTTGCTGATTCTGATCCGGCCAGATTATGCGTATCGAATCCACCATTTTTGCTTCACCCAAACCAAAATTCAAAACCGTGGAAACGCTTGATAAATAACCACGGCCCGGATTAACTTCCTGATATTGCAGCGCTGTTTTTACATACACAAAAACTTTGGCGCCCAGTGCGTTGGTGTTGGCACCTTTGCCTTTCAATTTTATACCGATAAAAGAAGTATGGCTGTTTTCGCGGCTGGTATTTTGGTAAATGCTGGCTTCGTCGTTGATGTTGTTGACCACCAAATCCAGATCGCCGTCGTTATCCAAATCTGCATAAACCGCACCGTTGGAAATTGTGGCGTTGGTAATGCCCCAATCCTGTTGTTTGTTGCTGAAAGTTAAATCGTGATTATTGCGGAAAATATAGTTCGGCAATTTGGTAGAAGGCATTGCGGTAACCAGATCCATCAGCAAAAAAGGTTCGCGTGCCATCGCTTTTTTGATCTTGTAATCGCCCCAATAACGTAAAAAATCTTTGTTGGTATAATCGCGGAGGTAACCGTTGGAGATGAAAATATCTTTATAACCATCGTTGTCAAAATCTGCAATCAGCGGGCACCAGCTCCAGTCGGTTGCCGAAATTCCGGCCAGCTGACCAATCTCGCTAAACGTACCGTTGCCGTTGTTTAGTTGCAGCATGTTGCGCATGTATTGCTTGTACAAATCCTGCCGTTGCATCAGCTCAAAAGATTCGTAATTTTCCTCCATCTGGAGCGATTTCTGCCGGTGATTATCCTGCGGTAACATATCCAAAGTGAGAATATCCGGGTTTCCATCGTTATTAAAATCAGCAATATCCACGCCCATCGAAAAGTGAGAAAGATGCCTTAAAAGCAGTTTGGATTGTTCGGAAAATGTGCCATCGTGATTGTTAATGTACAGATAATCAGGCTCGTTGTAATCATTGGTGACGTAAATATCGGGCCAGCCATCTTTATTGATATCAGCCACAGCCACTCCCAAACCAAACGTTAACGGGTTTTGGATGATGCCCGCTTTTTTAGAAACATCCGTAAAATGATTGCCGTTGTTGATGAACAGTTTGTTGCTCGCCAGCTCGTCTGTTTGGTTGCGCACGTTGGCAAACTCCATGTTATCAATTTTTTTAACGTTGTGGTTGAGCAGGAACATGTCCAGATCGCCATCATTATCAAAATCAAAAAAAACGGCTTGTGTGCTGTAACCCGGATCATCCAAACCGTATGCTGCGGCTTTTTCAGCAAATTTGCCGTTTCCAAGGTTAATAAAAAGCTGGTTGCGGCGCGTATCTGCATCCGCTTTTCCGGAGTAGCAAATGTAAATATCCAGCAAACCGTCGCCGTTAACATCAGCCATGGTAACACCGGTTTTCCAGCCGTTTGTGCGTCCGCCAAGCTCTGGATTGGCCTGTGCCGTAATATCTTTAAATTTTAAATTGCCCTGGTTAAGGTACAATTTGTTCGGCTTCATGTTGGCCGTGAAGAATAAATCTTCCAAACCATCATTGTTGATATCGCCCACGGCAATGCCGCCGCCATTGTAAAAATATTCATAAGAAAGCACATTTAAACTTTCATTTTCGCTGATGGCATTGCTGAAATGAATGTTGGTTTGGGCAGAAGGCAGGATTTGAAACAGCGTTTTTTGGGCAAAAACCGAATCAGCCAAAAGCATCAAAAAAAAGGATGCTAAAAGAAGCATACTGTTTTTACCGGCTAATTTTTGATGTAAGGGCATATTGTAAAATTACGAATTCAACCGCTTTTTATTGTTTAGGAGATGATGTTGAAGTAGAAGTTTGCTCAAATAGTGATTATAAAAAAAGGGACAAGCTCATTTTTATTGAATGAACTTGCCCCTTGTAAAAAAAAATTAAATGTTATTTATCCCACCAAACTCTGGTAGCAAAGTTATCAGCACCCATACTTGCAACAGCTGATAAATAATTGGTACCGTTGGTTTGCGCCAAAGTAATTGGATAAGGCATCCGGCGCGGAATTGAACCTGTGATATACTGGCCTTGATAAACTACAGGCGTTAAATTAGGGTAGCCTGAACGTCTCCAGTTAGCAAAAGCTTCATTAAAATCAAACGTGGTTGAGGTTACTACCCAGTATTCCATGTTGATTTGCTGTAATGCTGTTGCGGCAACTAATGGATGAGCAGCAACATAAGCTGTAAGGGCAGCAGGATCAACAGTTGCGGCAGCTGTTGTATTTAACTGCGCTAAAGTTTGCATATCAGCAGTTAAAGCATTGGTATAATGCGTTGCAGCAACACCGGTTGCCCAACCTCTGGTTGCAGCTTCGGCTAATAAAAGTTCTGATTCGCCATAAGTATAAATCATGTTGATGCCGTTACGATCATCGTAAACAGCAAAACGCGGACGAGAATACTTGCCATCTGGTGCAGCAGCATCACCAGAAACTGTTGGATCTGCAGGAGAAGTACCAGGATAACTTGGTGCTTT
>JBPBQN010000120.1:0-6901 GCA_050954865.1 Janthinobacterium lividum
CGAAGCCCGGAAAACGCTGATGGCCGCCAGCATGGCCACCAGATATGGAATGATACGGAAAGAAGTTTCCAGTCCGCCTTTTGCACCTTCAATAAAAACCTCAAAAACATTGACTTTTTTACGCAACGCACCCAAAATAAACAGCACCGGAATAGCCAACAAAATCAAATTGCTGGCTACTTTAGATACTTCGCTGATTTGATGTTTATCTAAAAAAACTTTGAAATAAAATACCAGTGCAGCCAAAAGCAACGTAATTCCGCCCAGCCAGCCAATTACCACGCCGTCCCAAAGTTTTAATTTTTGTCTGAAAGCAACCACCAACAAACCGGTTAGCGTAGCTACGTAAGTAGCAATAATGCATGGAATGAAAATATCCGTTGGATCATGTGCGCCCAAAATTGCCCGCTGCGCGATGATGGAAATCGGCAAAATAGTTAGGCCCGAAGCATGCAGCACCATAAACATAATCTCGGCATTGGATGCGGTATCTTTTACGGGATTAAGTTCGTGCAGCTGCTCCATGGCTTTTAAACCGAGTGGCGTAGAAGCGTTATCCAGACCTAATAAATTGGCCGAAAAATTCATCATCATGGCACCGTTTGCCGGATGATTTTTGGGGATTTCCGGAAACAGCCGATGGAAAAACGGCGCCACAATGCGCGATAGAAAGTTGATAGCACCGGCTTTTTCGCCAATGTTCATGATGCCGAGCCAAAACGCCATGTTGCCGATCAGCGGCAGCGCAATATCCATTACGGAAGATTTGGTAGAATCAAAAATACCATCCACCAGCAATTTAAAAATCTCGGTATCACCCAAAAAAATCAGTTTGCACAGCGCGATGAAAAAAGCAATGATAAAAAAAGCAACCCAAACGTAGTTTAATGCCATAAGCGGATAGATGGAATTTTGGGTTTGAAGATAGGAGAATTTGAGAAGAATCGATGATAATCTCAATTTTTCCGCAAATGTTTTCAACCCAAAATCTCATAAAAATAGCTCAAAATCCTGTAAACCTCCACCAAAAACCAATGCTTATTTTTGCACGATAAAAGAAGCATCGTGGAAAAAACCATTCATAAAATATATCCGGTAACGGGCATGAGCTGTGCTTCCTGCGCCATGAGTGTAGAAAGTATTGCCGCTGCGGTGCCGGGCGTGCAGCAGGCCAGCGTTAATTTTGCCACACAGGCTTTGGATATTTATTTCAACCCAAAGCAAACCGATCAGTCGCAAATTCAAAAAGCCATCGAAAATGTGGGTTTTGGTTTGCTGGTTGATGAAGATCACGCCTTCGATCAGCAGGAAGCACAGCAGGAAATTGCCTTATCTCAGCTTAAAAAACAAACTCTTGGAGCAGTTTTATTAACGATTCCGGTTGTGGTAATCGACATGGTTTGGATGGATTGGAAACCGGCCAATTGGATCATGCTGTTTTTATCCACCATAATTCTGTTTGTTTTTGGGCGAAGATTTTTTGTAAATACCTGGAAACAAGCTGTTCATGGCCGCGCCAATATGGATTCGCTGGTGGCCATTAGCACCGGCGTAGCATATTTTTTTAGTCTGTTTAACACTGTTGCGCCAGATTTCTGGGTGCAGCGCGGCTTGGTTCCGCATGTTTATTTTGAAGCGGCAGCCATGGTCATTACCTTTATTTTAATTGGCAAACTGCTGGAAGATCGGGCAAAATCCGGCACTTCTGCTTCTATCAAAAAACTGATGGGTTTGCAAGTAAAAACGGTTTGGCTGATCAAAAACAGTACAGAAACCGAAACAGCTATTGATTTGGTTTCGGTAGGAGATTTGCTGCGAATCAAACCCGGCGAACGGATTCCGGTTGACGGAGAAATTGTAGACGGTACTTCTTTTATCGATGAATCTTTGATGACTGGCGAACCGATGGCTGTTTCTCGCAAAACCGGCGACGAAATTTTTGCCGGAACCATCAACCAAAAAGGAAGTTTTGTACTGAAAATCACGAAAACCGGAAACGAAACCTTATTGGCTAAAATGATTAAAGCCGTGCAAAATGCGCAAGGCTCAAAAGCCAAAATTCAAAAACTGGCCGATCGGATTGCTGCCATTTTTGTGCCGGTAATCATTATAATTGCGTTGCTGAGCGCAGCTGCCTGGTGGGTTTTTGGCGGAAACCAGTCTTTTTTTCAGGGTTTGTTAAGCTTTGTAACGGTGCTAATTGTGGCTTGCCCTTGCGCTTTGGGCCTGGCCACACCAACGGCAATTATGGTTGGCGTGGGCAAAGGCGCCGAAAAAGGAATTTTGATTCGTGATGCCGAAACTTTAGAAAGAGCCAATCAGGTAAATGTGGTTATGCTGGATAAAACCGGAACCATCACCGAAGGAAAACCAAAACTGTCAGCATTAAACTGGAATAAGTTATTGAATCATAATGATATAGCAGCTTTTTCAGGAGTTTTACTTGCGGCGGAAAAACAATCCGAACATCCGCTGGCCAGTGCCATTACTGATTTTTTAGTGCTAAAAGAAGTATCAGCTAAACCTGTTGCTGATTTTGAAAGTGTTACTGGTGCCGGAATTTCGGTTCAATATCAACAACAAACTTACTGGATTGGTAAACCAGTTTGGGTGCAAGAAATGGCAAATCTTTCTCTGCAGGAAAACCAACAATTTCCGGAAAATAACTCCGCAGCAACTGTAATTTATTTTGCTGAAAATGGAAAATTGCTGGCTGTTCTGGCTGTTGCAGATGAAATCAGACCTGATGCCGCAGCTATTATTTCTCAGCTTAAAAAATCAGGAAAAGAGGTTTGGATGCTGACCGGCGATGCTGCTGCAACAGCAGATTATGTAGCTGCAAAAGTGGGAATTGACAAGGTGGTTTCCGGCATTTCTCCGTCTGGAAAAGCAACTCAGGTTAAAAAACTGCAGCAGGCCGGAAAAGTAGTGGCCATGGCTGGCGACGGCATGAACGATGCGGAAGCTTTGGCCACGGCAGATGTTTCCGTAGCGATGGGTTTGGGTTCGGATATTGCTTTAGAAACCGCCAAAATCACGCTGGTTTCATCCAATATTGCGCTGTTGCCACAGGTTTTTAATTTATCTAAGCAAACACTTCGCACCATTCGGCAAAATCTTTTTTGGGCGTTTATTTACAACTTGATTATGATTCCGGTTGCAGCGGGCGTATTGATCCCGATTTGGGGAATCCATCTTAATCCGATGTTTGCCGGTGCTGCTATGGCTTTAAGTTCGGTTTCGGTGGTTACCAATAGTTTGCTGATCAAATTCAGAAACTAAATTTATGCTGGTAAAAACAGCATCAGCCTGAAATTAATAAGTAACCAAGTATCGTGTTTCTAAGGTTTCCTTTCGCTTTTTGTACCAGATAAAATTTTTCAGAATGGCTTCGTTTGGATAATTTTCAAAAGCTTTTATGATGGTTATTGGATGTTTTTTCTGTAGGTTTTTCAAGTTGATTTCATCCGTATAAATTATTTTTTGTGCTGATACTGAATCTTCTAAATCAGTTTTTGGCAGAAGTTGAACCGGCTTGTTACAATAAAATTGAAACGGATTATTCAGGCTGTCAGCCACAAAAATTTGCTTTTTGTTTAAATTTAAGTTAATGTATTTAGCTACCTGAATATCAGATTTATAAGTAGTTAGCAGCGGATAAAAAATAGTGTTTAAATACAGGTTCACAAACATAACGGCAGAACAGGAAATCAAAAATGCAAAAGCGAAACCAGTAGTTTTTTTATACAAATAAAATACCAAAATCAGCAGCGCAATTACTTCTGCAAAAAACAAAAAAGCTTTGCCGGGTTGGAGAAAATAATTGAAAATCAGCACAGCAATCAGCAGAATTACAACTTGCAAAAATTGCAGGATTTTTAAATATTTAACTGTTGTTTCAGCAATTACTTCAACCCAAACTGCAGCGGTAATAATGGCAAAAAACGGAAAAATAATGTTGGTGTAAAACGGCAGCTGAAAACCGGAAAGCGAGAAAATAAGCCACATGCTGAGCGCGCCGCAAAGGCTGTAAAATTCGGGCTGATGCTGTTTTTGCCATACTTTTTTTAGGGTGATAAAAACAGCATAAATCAGCATGAAAAACCAGGGCGCAAAAGCCCAAATCAGTGTGTGCACGTAAAAAAAGATGCTTCCTTGTTTGCGGGTTATCGGTCCGGAATTGATGAAACGGCCAAACTGGCTGTCCCACAAAAACCAGTGAATGCCGGAAATATGCTGACTGCCAATGATAGATTTTTCGGGCTGACGATCAAACTGAATGTACAAACTGTAAATTTCTGGCAGGATAAAAATTACAGTTAAAATAATGGCTAACAACCACTTCCAGCGGAAGATTTCGTGATAACGTTTTTTCAAAAGTAATTCTCCAAGCACGGCTCCACCAATTGGAATGAGCGCAAAAATACCTTTCGTCATAACGGCACAACCGGCAAACAATGCACCGAGCAGCAAATCAGTCCAACTTAATCTTTTTTCCAGTTGATAAAAATGGTAAACGCTGCCGATAATCAAAGCCATTAAATAAGGTTCGGCCCGGACATCTGTGTTAGACATGAAAATATGCTGCGCCGTAAGCAAAATCAATGCAGCTGTAATCGCCATTTTTTGTCCGTAATTTTTTTGGGCAAACAGATACGTATAAAAAACCGACATCAGAAAAAACAACAATGCCGGCAGCTTGTAACTCCAGCTAGAAAAACCAAAAATTTTGAAGCTTAAAGCTGCCATCCAGAACGGAAAATGCGGTTTATCCAGCCAGTTTTTTCCGTAGGAAACCAGCTCCCAGTAATTGCCGCGCTGCACCATATTTTTGGCCAGAGCAGCATACAATCCTGGATCATCTGTAAAAAAAGCCACGTTTATGCCTGATAACTGGACTGCGATTGCCAAAAACAAAACTAGCAGCCAGGGAGAATTTTGTTTGAAATTTATCGGCATAAATAAACGATCAGTAAGAAAAGATAATTTTTAGTGGATAAAAAAAGCATGTTGTTAAAAATTTTGTTAAGCCACCACAAACCATATTAAAGCTGCAAATATGCCAAATAATTACGATGCCGCTGCCTGGTTTTATGATGGATTATCGCGGCTGGTATTTGGAAACTCGCTTATAAAAGCGCAACGTTTTCTGGTGAAAAATCTTCCAGCAGAAGCAACTATTTTGATTGTGGGAGGCGGAACGGGCTGGATTTTGGAGGAAATTGCGGCAGTAAAATCCGCTTCCTTAACCATAACTTATGTAGAAATTTCTGCTAAAATGCTTCGTTTATCCAGACAAAAAAAATGCGGGCGAAATGAAGTGACTTTTGTAAATGCAGGCATTGAAGATTACCAAAACAAACAGCAATTTGACGTTACTTTAACACCTTTTTTGTTTGATAATTTTTCTGAAAATCGCATTCAGTCTGTTTTCCAGCAGTTGCATCAAAGCTTAAAACCAAACGGTTTATGGTTGCTTTGCGATTTTCAGGTGGAGGAAAACTACGCCGGTTTATGGCAAAAAATAATTCTGCAAATCATGTATTGGTTTTTTGGCTGGCTTTGCAGCGTAGAAACCAAGAAGTTGATTGTGATGGACACTTTTTTTCAGGCTGAAAATTACAAGTTGCTATCAGAAAAAACTTTTTGTAAAGGATTTGTAATTTCGCAGATTTATCAGAACACAAAAATTTAGTGGATAAAAGAAGCATTGTTCTCCTAAAACACCTTCTTTAAAGTCAACTAAACTTCCTGAATTTTCTATCGTCTGAGATGTATAAATCAACCGAAACATGAAAAAGTTAATTTTTTTATCAGCCCTAATAGCCAGTAGTTTTTTTGTTAAAACTGCCGATGCACAAATTGGTGTACGCTTTAATTTAAATTTCGGTCCACGTCCGGTTTATGCACCAGCGCCGCCGCCAGTTGCAGATGATTACTACTATTTGCCCGATGCCGAAGCTTATTATTCTGTGCCAGAGCGTGCTTACTATTATCAGAATGAAGGCCGCTGGGTTTCAAGTCCGCGTTTAGTTGGCCGTTTCCATGATTACGATTACAGCCGGATGCGCCATTATGCCATCAACGAGCCGCGCCCGTATTTAAGAAATGATTATTACCGCAATCGTTATAACGGACTGCAATTTATGGCTCGCGATAACCGGAATTTTAATCGGAACCAACGTTTTGACGGCCCGCAAGGAAGAGATTTTGGAAGATATGATCAGCACTTTGATCGCCATGATAACCGCGGCTGGGGTAACGACCGCGGAAGATATTAAAATTAAAAAAATCAGTTATAAAAAAAGCTGCCTTCAAACGGGGCAGCTTTTTTTATGAGATAAAATTATTATTCCCAGGCACTGGCTTCGTTTAGCAAATGGATATAATCTGCATCCAAATCAAGTTCTGTTGCTTTGATAATATCTTGCAACTGCTCCAAACTGGTTGCGCTTGCAATCGGTGCAGTTATGCCCGGCCGGTTCATCAGCCAAGCCAAAGAAACCGCAGCAGGAGTGGTGCCAAGCTGATGTGAAACTTCATCCAAAGCTTTCAGGATTTTAAAACCACGATCATCTAAATATTTGCTTACGCCTTTGCCACGCTGGCTTTTAGATAAATCAGCTTCCGAACGATATTTTCCCGTTAAAAATCCGCTTGCTAATGAGTAATAACTGATTACGCCCAGATTATTTTCGTGGCAAATCGGCTCCAGTTCTTTTTCATAACCTTCGCGATCGTACAAATTATATTCAGGCTGCACCGTTTGATAAGACGGAAAACCATGATCTTTACTTGTTTTTAAAGCGACGGCAATGCGTTGCGCACTCATGTTGGAAGTGCCGATAATGCGCACTTTGCCTTCGTTTACCAATTCCTGATAGGCTGAAAGCGTTTCTTC
>JBPBQN010000121.1:0-6868 GCA_050954865.1 Janthinobacterium lividum
CAGCGGTTGAAGTTGCCTTAAAAATGTGTATGCAGTTTTGGAGCAACCAAAACAAACCGCGCACCAAAGTTTTGGCTTTTCATAATGCTTATCATGGCGATACTTTTGGCGCGATGGCCGTTAGCGCGCGCAGTGCTTTTACCGCTTCTTTTGATCCGTATTTATTTGAGGTTGAGTTTATTGACTTGCCAAATGCAGAAAATATAGAAGCACTCAAAAGTCAGCTTTCAACCATTAGTCATCAGCTTTCAGCATTTATCTTTGAACCTTTGGTGCAAGGTTCGGCTGGCATGTTGATGTATGAAGCCAGATATTTGGATGAACTAATGGCGCATTGTCGCCAAGAGGGAATTTTGCTAATTGCAGATGAAGTAATGACTGGTTTTGGTCGCACCGGAAAGTATTTTGCCTGCGATCATTTATTACAAAAACCTGATTTAATGTGTTTCAGCAAAGGCTTAACCGGCGGAACTATGCCGCTTGGAATCACCACGTGCACGAATCAAATTTTTGAGGCTTTCCTGTCAGAAGATAGAACCAAAACGCTTTTCCATGGACATTCTTTTACAGCAAATCCGGTGGCTTGTTCGGCGGCGCTGTCCAGTTTAGAGCTTTTTCTTCAACCTGAAACGATGGAAAATATTGACCGGATTTGCCATCGACACCAAATTTTTGCCGATAAAAACAGCATTCATCCAAAGCTAAAATCCGTCCGACAAACCGGAACCATTTTAGCCATGGAATGGAATGTGGAAACCGGAACATCATATTTCAGCAATCTGCGTGACCAGCTTTATCAGTTTTTTCTCGCTAAAAACATCATTTTAAGGCCGTTAGGCAACATTATTTATTTTTTAACACCTTATTGCATCACCGATGCGCAGTTAGATCAATTGTATGCTGCGGTGGAAGATGCACTCGAAACTTTTTAATTTATGGATACCAACGCACTATTTTCGGCCATTGTTGCACAACCGCAACTGCATGCCAAATGGCTCAATACGTTGTCATTGATGGAGAACACCGGCGCACGCAAAATTTCGGCCAGTGAAGATACCGAAACGGTAACGTACATCATTTTAAAACATGCTGCGGAAGAACACCGCCACGCTTTCTACCTCAAAAAACAGCTGGAAAAGCTGGGAGAAAACTTGTGTCCGACTTACTCCACCCAATATTTATTAGCTCCGCGCCACAGCCGGTTTTATTTAAATAGTTTGGATGTCGAAGTTTGCCGTTATCTAAAAACAGAATTGGGTTTGAGCGGAAAAGAACTCCGTTTTGCGGCTTATCTGCTGGTAACTTATGCGATTGAGGTTCGGGCGGATGAATTGTATCCGGTTTATCAGGAAGCTTTAACGGAAGCGGAAAGCAAAGTCAACGTCAAATCCATCATTTTGGAGGAAGAAGGCCATTTGGAGGAAATGCTCAATCAGTTACAGCATTTTTCGCCGGATTGGGAAAAACATGCGGCAAAAGCAGTATCGATTGAAGCGGAATTGTATGCCAATTGGTTGCAAGGTTTGGAAAAGGAAATTGCTGTTGTAGCTAGTTAGTTTGGTTTTGTCATCCCAACCGAAGGGAGAGATCCTAATCGAATAAAACAAGATTTATCTATCGCTTTGAATAAGATTTCTTTTTTCATTCGAAATGACAGAGTGCTTGTTGGTTTAATTATAATGCTGGATATGCGCCTTGTCATTCCGAAGATAGGAGATATCCTAATCGGAATAGCCTGATTTTATGCTGATAAAAGAAGCATCTTTTGATCAAGCAAAAGAACGCACAAGAAAAAACAAATCAGATCAAAATTTTTCTCTTTGATCGAAATAACAAAGTGAAACTGATATTATACTGATAAAAGAAGCATGGCTGTTTCGATTAAGATTTCTCACTTCGGTCGGAATGGCAAATCAACCTAACTTTCCATCCAATCCAAATACTCGTAACGCAATTCCGGATGCTGTTTTTTGATCAAACTTTCTGAGTATGCTTCTTTTATCCCATTAAAAACAACGCGATTAATAGGTAAATTCCGACTTTTCAAAACCTCGATTGAAAGCAGCGTATGGTTGATGCTGCCCAGATAATGCATTACTACCAGAACCACTTCTGCCTGTAATTGCTTAATTAAATCCATCATCAAAAATTCATCATTCAGCGGAACCATCAAGCCGCCTGCGCCTTCTATAATTAATTGATTTTGAGTTTTTGGGAGCACAAAATGCTGAAGATCAATTACTAAACCATCCAGTTCAGCAGATTTATGCGGCGAAAATGGTTGCGTTAAACGATAGGTTTCCAGGTGGAAAACAGATTTTGCATTCTTAACCAAACTTCTCACTTTCATCGTATCGCTTGCTTCCAAATCGCCGGATTGAACCGGTTTCCAGTAATCGGCCTGCAAGCTTTCTACCAAATGCGCCGAAACATGGGTTTTGCCAACGCCTGTTCCGATTCCGGTTACAAAAAGTGGTTTTGGTTGATGGTTCATAAATGATGGTTTAAGGTTCGTGGCTGATTGCCGAAAGCTGATTGCTGATAGCAAAACCTAATTGTATAATTTCTGCTTCTGAATTGTAGGAATGAATGCAAATACGCAACCTTTCCATTCCGACGGGTACTGTCGGACTTAAAATGGCACGGATATCAAAACCGTTATTTTGAAGATAAGCAGCCAGTTTTTTCGCATTTGCATTTCCCGAAATCAGTATAGATTGAATTGCACTGTTACTTGGAAGCAGTCGGATTGCATACTGTTTTTGCAGCTCTTTTTTAAATAATTGGATTAATTGATGTAATTGCTTTTGTGCCGAATCAGAACTTCCTAATAATTGATAAGCCATTTTTGTAGTTACCAACTGGTGGAAACTTGGTGCCGTTGTATAAATAAAAGACCGTGCAAAATTGATGAGGTAATTACGCAGATTTTCACTTCCCAAAACAATTGCACCGTGCGATCCTAAAGCTTTGCCGAAAGTAACCGTTCGGGCAAAATCCTGATCCTGCAAATTTAAGTTTTGTACCAAACCGCTGCCAAAAATGCCAGTTGCGTGCGCTTCGTCCACAATTAAATTAGCGTTGTGTTTTTGTGTGAGCCAAATAATTTCCCGCAATGGTGCTTCATCACCATCCATTGAATACACACTTTCTACAGCTACGTAACAAATTCCTTTAGCATTTTTCAGTTTCTTTTCTAAATCATCTAAATCATTGTGTTTGAAACTGAAACGATTGGCCAAACTCAATCTTGCACCATCAATAATGCAGGCGTGAATCAATTCATCCGTAATAATCGTATCGCCACGTTGCGGAAGTGAAGCGAATAAACCCAAATTGGCATCATAACCAGAATTGAAAATTAAACCTGCTTCTGCCTGATGGAATCGAGCAATTTGTTGTTCTAAATCTTCTGTGAAAGCAGTATTGCCGGAAAGCAATCTTGATCCGCCGGAACCGTTTAAATATCCAGGATATTTGCTGATTTCTGCTTCAACCAAAGCTTTTAATTGTTCAGATCGTGCAAAACCCAAATAATCATTCGAACAAAAATCAATTAAAACAGATGCTGTTTTTAGCACCCTAAAATTGTCGTCCAGTTTACGCTGTTCTAATTTTTGCCGAATAAAATTTTCCGCTTCGTTCAATTTAAAATAAATTTCTGCTAAAATAAGAAAAGCGGCTCAGGGCCGCTTTTCAAAAATCAAAAGATAAAATTATTTCTGGGGAGCACCTCCGCCTTGTGCACGTCTTGCCTGCATATCAGCTTGCATTTTATCGTAAGCCGTAACTTGCTCAGGCGTTAAGATAGCTTTGATTTTTGGTGTCATCATCTGTCTAACAGACATCATACCGCTGCGCATTGCATCACGATCTCCGTTTGATGCAGTTCTGATGCTATCCATTTTGGTGCTTTGCATCTGCATAATAGCCGTAATTTTTGATGTTTGATCATCAGATAATTTCAATTGCGTTTGCAACCCTTTTGCTTGTTCTTCCGGAGTTCTGCGTTGGCCGCCTTGTGCTTTACTTAACGAAGTTATGCCTGCTACAAAGCACATCATTAAAATTAATTTTTTCATGTTTTTCAGTTTTAGTTTCTTGGATAAAGATAATATCCTGCGGTTTAACTCAAAACATGTAACTTAATTGTTGCTCTGCTGCAATTTGGCAATGGATTTTTGCATCTGCGTCATCATCGAAGTTAGACTTTCCATTGTTGGATCTGGAGCCGGTTCCGGAAAGTGCATCGAAATATAAGCTTTGGATTTCCAAACTTCCAGAATATCTTCCGGACTGATTTCGTAAGGTTCGTAAACCGGATTATCCGAAACCAGCTTTAGCTTTTTATTAGTTTTAAACTTGTTTCCGATACGTTTATAAACCACGCCATCATCTTTACTGATTACTACATAAGTTTCCCCGGATTTAATTTCCGACCAGTTTTCCAAGTATTCTGCAACGATAATCGAACCAGGATAAACCGGCAGCATCGAATCACCCGTAATTTCAAAAGCGCGATAAGTTCCCTGTTTCAGCATTGGTAAATGGAACTTAGGCAACTGACTGATAAATTCTGGATCGGCATAACCATTTAGATAACCGGCACTGGCTTTCATCGGCACTAATTCTATATTCTGGCGCTCCTGATTATCCACAGAAACGCTCAAAATGCGTACATTATTAGTTTCTGCCTTTGGTTTCTGCTGATATTTGTCGTTAATATCTTCATTTATAAAATCTCCAATCGGGATTTCAAAGAAATTTGCTATTATATTTAGTAATTCATACTTTGGATCAGCCCGATCCTCCTCATAAGCACCAACCAGTGATCGCTTTATAAATAGCTGATCTGCAAACTGTTGCTGTGTTAATCCTTTTTTCTTCCGAAGATATTTAATGTTTGATGAAATTTTTGACATAAAATTTGGTATTGCTAAATTTATTAGTACCTTAGTGCGAATAAAATTAGTAATAAAATTGAATTATGCAAAATTTAAATGTTCGTACAAAAGTAAAAACAGGAAAAAAAATTATGTATATTATTACTGACCGGAACCGGAACAGTTTGCATGTTGGTATGTGTTCTGATTTGGTTAAAACGGTGCAGTTTTACCAGCAAATGCCTAACCTGTTTTTCAACAATTCTGATCAGTTAAACCGCTTGATTTATTTTGAAGAATTAAACTCGGAAGATACAGCTGCAAAGCGCTTTCAAACCGTGAGTTGTTTTACCAGAAGCCAGAAAGAAAATATGATCAGATCGGTAAATCCCGATTGGGTTGATTTAACATTGGGCTTAACATATGAATTCGCTTTAAACTAATAAAGCGAATTCAATTTTATACCGATAAAAGAAGCATGCTTCTTTTATCAACCTATTTTTTAACAAACTTGAACGCGCCGGAGTTCATGCAATAACGTTTTCCGCCACGATCAGCCGGCCCGTCATCAAAAACGTGGCCTAAGTGGAAACCGGTACTTTTTTCAATCACTTCATCCCGATCCATGCCGTAGCTGCTATCGTGCACAATTTCTATCTTGCTCATATCCAGCGGTTTTACAAAACTTGGCCAGCCCGTTCCAGATTCAAATTTATCCGCAGAAGAAAAAAGTGGTTCGCCAGTTGCAGCACTTACATAAATACCTTTTTCGTGATTGTTGTAATAAGCATTGTGGTAAGGTGCTTCCGTGCCTCTGTCAACCATAATATCGTAAGCAGTTGGCGAAAGTTCTTTCTTCCACTCTGCATTGGTTTTTACAATTTTTCTTTTAGGCTGATTGTCGGCCGTTTTATTCTGACCATTGATATTCTGGCATCCGAAAATACTAACCGATGCAGCCGTAAATGCGATTAAAATTAAGCGTTTCATATATCAATAAACGAATTTGCCTTTAAAAAAGTTTGTTTCAGGCTGAGGTACATTGTAAGGGATTTGTTAAAACTTCTTATCAATAATCAGCGTACATCTGTTAAATTATTTAACCTAAATTTAAGCTGATGTCAATCTATCAAAAACTAAGTTTGCTGGAACTCAAAATGATTTCCTGGAAAATCAGAAACGGGATTAAAATCCTTCGTATCGCGTTGGGCGTCATCTTTTTTTGGTTTGGCATGCTTAAATTTTTTCATGGATTGAGTCCGGCAGAAGTTTTGGCAACCAGAACTATCAGCAAACTTACTTTTGGCATGATCGGCCCAAACATTTCCGTTTATATATTAGCCACTTGGGAAACATTAATTGGATTGGGTTTGCTAACCAGTATTATGCTGGATTTCACTTTGCTACTACTATATTTTCAAATGGCTGGCACGTTTTTACCAATGGTGTTTTTTCCGCACGAAATTTTTGTCGGCTCTGTTTTGATTCCAACGATGGAAGGCCAGTACATCATCAAAAATTTAGTGTTAATTAGTGCCGGAATTGTAATCGGATCAACTGTAAAGGGAGCTGGAATAATTGCCGGACCAGAAGCAAGCGTTTTAGCTAAAAAATACAATTCAAGGTTTTTTGTGAAGCAGAAACATGCAGAAGATGTGATTGTAGTAAAGCCGGTTTCTTAGTCGGTTAGCAAATCAATGCAATGCGATTTTAACAAGGTTAATCTTTTGCTTAAAGAAGTTAAACCTGGCTGATCGTTTATTTTTTGATACAAGCTTTTAATCAGATTTAGCGTTTGCTCATCATGATCGCAGGCTTCGGCTTTTTCCAGATGCGGCAATGCTGTTTTTATCAGCTTAAAATATTGTGCTTTAAATTTTTCGTAATCCGCAGGTTTGTTTTTGGCCGAATTGATTTTCTCAGCCAAATCATTCATCGGCAGCAAATACAAATAACCTAAAGCGCGGTGCGAAACGTAATAATCC
>JBPBQN010000122.1:0-6578 GCA_050954865.1 Janthinobacterium lividum
TTTATCGACTTAAATTTAACTTGACATCTAGCATATTGTTATTTCGACCAAAGGGAGAAATCCTATTTAAATCAATGCTTCTTTTATCACCCTAAATTTTAGGCGATAAAAGAAGGATTTCAGTTTTTGTCATGCCGAATTTGTTTCTACATCCCACAAGCAAGGTTTGTTAATTTGAAAGTAGATCTTGCAACGAGTTCAAAATGACCATAAAAAAAGCTCCCGATCTCTTGGAAGCTTCTTTTATCAACTAAAATTTTATCTTAAATTATCTGGCATCCATCGCCACGAAATCACGTTCAGTAGCACCAACATAAACCTGGCGCGGACGGCCAATTGGTTCTTTATTTACCTTCATTTCTTTCCATTGTGCAATCCAGCCCGGTAATCTGCCTAAAGCAAATAAAACGGTAAACATTTCTGTTGGGAAACCCAAGGCGCGGTAAATGATTCCGGAGTAAAAATCCACGTTTGGATACAGTTTACGCTGCACAAAATATTCGTCTTTCAAAGCAGCTTCTTCCAGTTGTTTGGCAATCGCCAAAATCGGATCATTCACGCCTAATCTTTCTAAAACATCATCACAAGCTTTTTTAATGATTTTAGCACGCGGATCAAAATTTTTGTAAACACGATGACCAAAACCCATCAAACGGAAAGGATCATTTTTATCTTTTGCTTTGGCAATCCATTTCTGCGTATCGCCGCCATCGTTTTTAATCTGCTCCAGCATTTCTATAACTGCTTGATTAGCACCACCATGCAGTGGCCCCCACAAAGCAGAAATTCCTGCAGAAATGGAAGCATACAAATTACAATTTGAAGAACCCACAATACGTACCGTTGAAGTGGAGCAATTTTGTTCGTGATCAGCATGCAAAATCAGCAACTTGTTCATCACATCCACCAAAACCGGATCAATTTGATATTCTTCTGTGCGCTGACCGAAAGTCATGTGCAGGAAATTGCTTACATAATCGTATTTGTTCTGCGGATAAACGATCGGATTACCTAAAGATTTTTTATAAATCCAGGAAACAATCGTGCTCATTTTAGCCAGCATTTTGATGATGGTTAAGTTGATTTCTTCCTCGGTTTGATTATTATTTAACGATTCCGGATAAAAAGCAGACAACGAGCAAACTAGCGAACCCAACTGTCCCATCGGATGCGAATGGCTTGGAAAACCATCAAGAAACTTCTTCATATCTTCATGAACCAAAGTATGATGGCTCACTTCCGTTTGAAAATCTGCCAGTTGCTTTGCAGTTGGCAATTCGCCGTAAATCAGCAAAAAAGCAACTTCCATAAAGCTGGATTTATCGGCCAACTGCTCAATAGAATAACCTCTGTAACGCAAAATGCCCAGCTCTCCATCCAAAAAAGTGATGGCACTTTTTGTTGCGCCGGTATTTTTGTAGCCGGTATCTAAAGTAATGTATCCGGTTAAATCACGAAGTTTGGCAATATCAACTGCTTTTTCATTTTCCGTCCCTGTAATCACAGGCAAATCGTATGTATTTTCTGCAAGCTTTATTTGTGCTGTTTCTGGCATGGAGATATAGGTTAAAGCTCAAAAGTAAGTAAATCCGGCTACTTTTGAGCTTTATGAATGGATATAATTGTAAAATTTAGATTTCAGGATCAATTTAAAAACTACCCTAATATTTCGTAAACGATTGCCGGCACTGCTTTGTTTTT
The DNA here is from genome assembly GCA_050954865.1 of Janthinobacterium lividum. Taxonomy (GTDB): domain Bacteria; phylum Bacteroidota; class Bacteroidia; order Sphingobacteriales; family Sphingobacteriaceae; genus Mucilaginibacter_A. Next base: position 1,702 of record JBPBQN010000122.1, read on the forward strand.
TAAGGTAACCTGTCCTATTTTTTGTATGGTAAAAACAGCATTGGCTTGCTGATAAACCTGCTCATTCACCAAAATCTGGTTGGGTTTTGCGGCAGATTGCAAGCGTTGCGCCGTGTTTACCGAATCGCCGATAACGGTATAATCCAGACGTTTTAACGAAACCGAACCGATGTTGCCCGAAACCATTTCGCCGGAGTTAATGCCGATGGAAATTCGGGGTTGAAAAGTTTTATTTCCTGCGGAGATTTCCTGCACAGCACTTAACTGTGTTTTTACCGCAAGTGCTGCTTTAATGGCTCTTTCCAGATGATTTTCACCTTTAAAAACAGCCATCACTGCATCGCCGATAAATTTATCAACCTGGCCGTTTTGCGCAATAATTTCTTTCACAATCTGATCGAAAAGATTATTCAGCAGCTTAACCACCGTATTTGCCGGAATTTGCTCTGTAATTGAAGTAAACTCACAAACATCCACAAACATAATGGTGGCTTCGATCACTTCATTTCGCATCAGGTTGTTTTCAAACTCCTTGTGCGTCATGAAGTTGAGCACGTTTTCATCCACGTACATTTTTAAAATGTCGTTTTCTTTAATGGCTTTCAACGTTTCCTGCAACTGCTTAACATGCTGAATTGTCTTTTCCATCGTGAGGTCCAGATCTTCAAAATCTACCGGTTTCACCACAAAATCAAATGCACCACGGTTCATAGCCATTCGAATGTTTTGCATATCACCATAAGCAGAAACCACTACGGTTTTGAGCAGCGGATTTGCTTCGGGCAAGCGACTTAAAAGCGTTAAACCATCCATCACCGGCATGTTAATGTCTGATAAAATAATATCCAGATCAGCGTGTTCTTTTACTTTTTCCAGCGCTTCTTCCCCGTTTCGGACAAAAACAAACTCATAAAGGTTTTCCTTTATTTTGCGCCGAAACTTCTGCTTTACCAACAGCTCCAAATCCGGCTCATCATCTACCACTAAAATCTTTGCCATTATGCAATATAGGTTTTAAGTTTTTCTTTGAGGTTGTTAAAATCAACCGGTTTGGTCAAAAAATCATTTGCACCGTTTTGCATGGCCTGATTGTAATTTTCTTCGTCGCCGTAAGCCGTAATCATCATTACAAAAGGCGGTGCCGAAAGATGTTCGTGCCTGATTTCTTTTAAAAGCTCCAAACCGCTCATGCCAGGCATATTGATGTCTGATAAAATCAGCACAATTTCAGAAAAATGCTGATGCAAATAATTTAAAGCTTCCTCTCCGGAAAGCGCAAAACTGAACTCAATATCTCCGCTTTTAATTTCCTTGCGGAAACGTTGCATAAACAAAGGCTGCACATCGGCCTCATCATCTACCACTAATATTTTCATTATTTATAACTTGTTATTCAGGCTGATAAAGGTAATTTAATAATAAACTCACTGCCTTTTCCTTCCTCACTTTCCACATCAATTTTTCCGCCGTGCCCTTTTACCACAATATCGTAACTCAAACTCAAACCCAAACCGGTGCCTTCGCCGGTTGGTTTGGTGGTGAAGAATGGTTGCAGTATTTTTTCTCGGATTTCTTCCGGAATGCCGGTGCCGTTATCTTTCACTTTAATCACCAAAAAAGTACCGGTAAAAGAAGTATTAACGGTAACTTCCGGTTTGTAAGTTGAACCGGCTGTTTTTGCTTTTTGCTGCGTGGCATAAAACGCATTGTTAAACAGATTGAGCAACACGCGGCCAGTATCCTGCGGAACAACATTTACTTTTGGCAGATTTTCCTGATAATGAGTAGTCATGGCTGCGTTAAAAGATTTGTCTTTCGCACGCAAACCGTGGTAGCTCAGCCTGAAATATTCATCAGCCAAAACGTTTACATCTATCAATTGCCGCTCGCCGCTGTTGTTGCGGCTGTGTTGCAGCATTCCTTTCACAATTCCATCTGCACGTTTGCCATGATGGCGTATTTTTTCCAGGTTTTGTTTGATATCTGTGGCGATGGATAATGCTTCTTTTATCTCCCCTTTTTCCAGTTCTTCGGCCATTTCATCAATCAATTCGGCACTCACTTCGGAAAAATTATTCACAAAATTTAACGGATTCTGAATTTCATGCGCAATACCAGCCGTCAACTCGCCCAAAGAAGCTAATTTTTCTGATTGAATCAGTTGATCCTGAGTTGACCGTAATTCGGCCAAAGCATGTTGCAATTCTTCTTTTTGGTTTGATAATTCAGCTGTTCTTTCTTGCACCAAAACTTCCAGTTCTACCTTGCGTTCGGCAATGGCTTTGTTTTGCAGTTCTTCCAGCCGACGCTCTTCCAGTTCTTTTTTCCTTACTTTTTCCTGCCGGTTAGAAATATACCAAGTGGCAAAAATCCAGATAAAAGTCAGCAGCTTGGCCGTTTCAAAATAATTGTGCCAACGGTCATACAACGTATCATCAACCAAAATAAAAAGATCTTTCAGTGCGGAAACTGCTACTAACGGCAACATGCTGTAAGCAAAATTACGGAGCGACTGAAAAGCTTTTTCCTTGTAAATTACATACACAGTTGCTAATAAAAAAGCATTCCAAACCCAATCAAATGCAGTTCGGTGGTCAAATACAATACCTAAAGCCAGCAGCACAATGTTGGCTGTTTGTGCTGATTTTGCCCATCGGTCCCATTCTGGCGGATGAGAAACATTTTTCAGGATTTTCTGGATGGCCAGGATCAGAAATAAAATAAGAAAAAACTGTGTGCTAACCATTAATTTAAACTTAAACGATCATACTGTTTTTATGCCGGTAAAAACAGCATCGGCAATATAATAAAGATCGGCCGAAAGCTTTAATGTTACCTAAAAAACACCATTTTACTGATTAACAATTTTGATTTGGCACATTAAAACAATTCCGTTTAAAAAAGAATTGTTATTTGTACATTTGCGCCCTGAAATTTATTACGTTTTATCATGAAATTATCTCAATTTAAGTTCAATCTGCCGGAATCATTAATTGCACATTCTCCATCAGAAAAGCGGGACGAAGCCCGACTGATGGTTTTGCACAAAGATTCGGGTAAAATCGAGCATAAAATTTTTAAAGATATTTTGGATTATTATGATGATAAAGACGTAATGATTCTGAACAATACCAAAGTTTTTCCGGCTCGTTTATATGGCAACAAAGAAAAAACCGGTGCCACTATCGAGGTTTTTTTGCTGCGCGAACTGAACAAAGAGCTTCGTTTGTGGGATGTTTTGGTTGATCCAGCACGTAAAATCCGTGTGGGCAACAAGCTTTATTTTGGTGATGATGATTTGCTGATTGCCGAAGTGGTAGATAACACTACTTCCCGTGGCCGTACCATTCGGTTTTTGTTTGATGGAACGGATGAAGAATTTAGAAAAAATGTAGAAATTTTGGGTGAAACACCGCTTCCAAAATACATCAAACGCAAGGCAACCGCTGATGATAAAGAGCGTTACCAAACTATTTTTGCCAAAAACGAAGGCGCTGTTGCGGCTCCAACTGCTGGTTTGCATTTTAGCAGAGAATTGATGAAACGCCTGGAATTGAAAGGTGTAGAATTTGCAGAAGTTACTTTGCACGTTGGTTTGGGCACTTTTCGTCCGGTTGAAGTGGAAGATTTGACGAAGCATAAAATGGATTCAGAACAATTTATCATCGAGCAAAAACAAGCTGATATTGTAAACCGTGGCATCGAAAATAAACGTAAAATCTGTGCAGTTGGCACAACTTCCATGCGCTCAATTGAATCTGCAGTTTCTGCAAATCATACGTTGAAAGCAGCTAATGACTGGACAAGCAAATTCATTTTCCCGCCGTATGATTTTAGCATTGCCAATTCCATGATTACCAATTTCCATACGCCGGAATCAACTTTATTAATGATGATTTCTGCTTTTGGCGGCTACGAGCACGTAATGAATGCTTACGAAGTGGCAATTAAAGAAAAATATCGTTTTTACAGTTATGGTGATGCCATGCTGATAATCTAATACTGTTTTTAGCACCTAAAAACTAGTAACCCAAATGAAGTATTTTGCTGTAATTGTTGCAGGCGGTTCTGGTTTGAGGATGCAGACAGAAATTCCAAAACAGTTTTTAATATTAAATGGAAAGCCGGTGATCATGCATACGATCTCGGCTTTTTTAGCTTCACCCCAAAAACCTGAAATTTTGGTGGTACTGAATGAGCAGCATTTTGGTTTGTGGGAAATTTTGTGCGAACAGTATTCCTTCAACCTAAAACCCCAACTGGTTTCCGGCGGAAACACCCGTTTTTATAGTGTAAAAGCAGCACTGGATTTGATTGAAGAAGAATCTGTGATTGCCATACATGATGCCGTGCGGCCGCTCATTCATCCGGAAACGATTGCTGCTGCTTATGAACTGGCTTTGCAAAAAGGAAATGCTGTGGTTGCGGTGCCAAGCAAAGATTCTGTGCGTTTGCAAAACCAAAACGGCGTTTCGCAAAGTTTAAACCGAAGTGCTGTTTTTCTGGTGCAAACGCCGCAAACTTTTCAGTCAAAAATCATAAAAAAAGCGTATGAACAGCTTTATGATGAGCACTTTACAGATGATGCCAGCGTAGCCGAACGTGCAGGCGAACAAATCAATTTATTAGCTGGCGATCCGGATAATTTTAAAATTACTTTTCCAATCGATCTTCGCCTGGCAGAAATTATTTTAACTGAAAAGAGCCGCAATTAGCGGCTCTTTTCTTTATTCAAAATAAAATATCATGCTCTTCTGATTACTTTCAGCAAAACGATGATGATTGCAATTACCAGCAAAACGTGAATGATTCCACCATCACCAAACGTTCCCAATCCGTGAAAAAGAAAGCCGATTGCCCAGATAATAACCAGAATT
>JBPBQN010000123.1:0-5969 GCA_050954865.1 Janthinobacterium lividum
AACAGCACTAACACGAGGATCCGTGCTGGTTTTCATAAAATCAATTAAGGTTTTGCTCCACCGTACCTCTCTGAAATCATCAGGAACTAATAAAGCAGCAGCATTATCGTTACCATTACTATTTGCATAATCGGCCTGAACTTTTGCATTATCAGCAATGCTGGTCATGGTACCGCTTGCATACGCTTTTTCAGCGTATTTTTGTGCAGTTGCCGGATCAACTTTAACCATACGCATAGCAACACGTAGCATTAAAGAATAACCAAGTCTTTTCCATTTGGCAACATCGCCCGCATAAAATAGATCAGATGTCGGGCCTGCTTTAGTTACGTCCAAAGCAGCTGTAGCAGCATCAAGCTGGGTTAACATTGCCGTGTAAATAGCTTGTTGTTTATCAAAAACAGGCGTTGTTATGCCAGATTTAGCTTGTCCTTCCTGAGAATAAGGAGCATCGCCGTATAAATCTGTAATACGTTGCATGAAAAGCACACGCAGGATAGTACCACAATTATCTAAATTAGTGTAAGCTGTATTACCGACAACCAAGTTTTTCATTTCGTCAACAAGTGTTAACGCGCCATAGCCTCTGTTCCAGGTACGTCCATAGTAGCCTGTACCGCTTCCTCTTAATACATATTTATCACCATTGGCATAGTAATCATAGGTAGAAGATAAGCCTTGTATCCACATACTTTGAAATAACAGTTGATCATATCCAGTTTGTGAAAACATGAATTGTGCCTGAGACATCAAAAAATTAGGGTTAAATAAGGCTGCTGTCGTTTTGTTTGGGTCAGTATTAACCTCATCGAGTTTTTTATTACAAGCTGTTAATGAAGCAGCTATAACAAGGCAACTATATAAAAATCGTTTTTTCATATCTATTAATTTTTGAATTTGAAGTTAAGGTTAAACCCGTAAGTTCTGGTAAATGGCAAGCTTGTCCCTTCTATGCCATTATAACCAATTTGATTGGAGAAAGCAGACTCAGGATCAATGTTATCCGTGTGCTTCATAATCGTTAATAGATTACGCGCTACCAAAGAGAAATTTATACTGCTAAAAGGAGTACGTGCTAAAGCGGATTTAGGAATAGTATAACCTAAAGTAACCTGACGTAATTTGATAAAGCTACCATCTAAAACGTTTAACGAAGATATTCTTTGTGCTAAAGTTTGGTAATAGGTTTGAGCAGCAACTACTTTAGTGTTGGTAGAACCATCAGCTAAAACACCATCAGCTACAACTCCGGTTTCGCGACCGTTCAACGTAATTTTGTTTAAACCACGGTAAATGCTGTAGTAGTTGGTTGCAGAAAGAATTTTGTTACCAAAGCGATAATCCGTAAGGAAAGATAAATTAAACTGCTTGTAAGTGAAGTTGTTATTTAAACCACCATAAAATTTGGGTACAGTAGATCCCATTGCTTGTAAAGCACCTTGCACCGGGATACCGTCTGCATCAACTACAATCCTTCCGGCTGCATTACGCACATAATCATGAGCCATAATTTGCGGGCCTGCCATACCTTGTACAATAGCAGTATTTGCATTTAACGGTCGGTAAGTTCCTAACGTAACAGGGTTGTTAACGGTACCATCTGTTTGCAGGATTTTGTTTTGCACATAGGTAAAGTTGAAAGAAGGTGTCCAGCTAAAAGTGGTTGTTTTTACTGGAGAACCGTGCACTTCAATTTCAATACCTCTGTTTTGGGTTGAGCCAGTAGCTATATAAGCGTTATTATAGCCGGCTGAAGGATCTATGGTGCTATTGATGATTTCATTTTTGGTTTTTCTTGCAAAAAAGGATGCATCAAAACCTAAACGATCGCCCCAAAATTTCATTTCGGCACCTAACTCAAACTCTCTTAGCGTATATGGTTTTAAAAACAGGTTAGGTAACTGTGTGCTGAAACTACCTGCAGGCGTACCATTTATGGAGTTATTTACACTATAATAAACTGCATTGGCATAAGGAGATGCTTCTCCGCTGGTTTGTGCATAGGATATGCGTATTTTTCCAATATCAACATTCTTCATTTTATACAAATCAGAGAAGAGAAAGCTTCCTGAAACGGATGGTGAAAATATTCCGCGTCCTATGGTACTTGAAATACTGGCGTATTCATCATATCGGCCGGTTGTACTCAATACCAAGAAATCTTTGATAGAGAAATCAGCAGAGTAGTAGGCAGAATTTACTTGGTTTTGTGAATAATTAGCCACATAGCCACTGTTACGGCTTGCAAAGTTTGTTAAGCTGTAAAAATAAGGAATGATGAAACCACCATTGCCACCAATTTGTGTTCCACCATAACTGTTTTTACGGATGTTACCACCTACTGTAATATCAACGCCTAATACATCTTTAACAATCGAGTGATTACCATTAACCAATACGTCAGCATTGAATTCATTGGTTTGGGTATTATATTGAGTCATTGTTCCATTATCACTGCGATATGCGGTACCGGTTGGCTCTATGCTAATCCGCTGATCATTAATATTGTCATAACCTAACCTTGCCTGTGCAAACAACCATTTGGTGAAGCTATATTTGGCTGATAAGGATGATATTAAACGTTTTCTTTGCGTATTATTTTGAAAATTATAGGCAGCAAAGTAAGGATTGGTTACATAAGTATCATTTGTAAAAGTACGTTCTTTACCACTAGCATCTGTGCTTGGCGATAAAATATTCTGGTCAATATTAGGTGCTAAAAACTGCACGTTATTTGGATTGCCTGGGCCATCACTTAATCCTGATCTGTTTTTCGAGTTTTCAAGGATATAATTTGCTACAACGTTAATATCCAGCTGCTTTGTTACAGATTGAGATCCATTGAAATTAAATGTTTTTCTGTCCAAGTAACTGTTTGGTACAATAGAATTGGCGCGCAAATCCGAAGCAGATAAGCGGAAACTTCCGCCATCACCACCGCCTGTTAAGGCTACTGTGTTGGTAAAACTTGGTGCCGTACGGTAAAAAGACAGATAGTTGCTTTTGTTAGAATAAGTGCCTGTACTTCCATCAAATTGCGGCACGGATGAACCATCCATTTTTGCGCCCCATGCCAAGTTACCAGTTGCTAATGCATCAGCTGCATTAGCTGGTTTTGAACCAACTAAACCAGTTGCGCCTAACTGGCCCTGACCGTAAGTGGTTTGAAAATCTGTATTATCAACAGGTTTATCAATTTGAACGTTGGTATTAAACTCAACACCAAATCCTGAATTTTTTTTGCCTGATTTTGTAGTGATTAAAATTACACCGTTTGCCGCTCTTGAACCATATAAAGCTGATGCCGACTGTCCTTTTAATACCGTCATCGATTCGATATCATCCGGGTTGATGTTGGAAATACCATCACCATAATCAGCACCGCCCCATTCTGATGCAGAACCACGCTGCGTATTATCCATCGGTACGCCGTTAATTACATATAATGGTGAACTTGCACCAAAACTGGTTACACCACGCAATAATACTTTAGCTGATGAACCCGGACCGCCACTGGCTCCTGAAACACTTAAACCGGCTACCCGGCCTTCTAATGACATGGCTACGTTAGATTCGCGTGCTTTATTCAACTCTTCACCGTTAACAGTAGAAACAGAATAACCTAATTTCCGCTCATCTTTTCTGATACCTAAAGCTGTTACCACAACTTCTGTTAGTGTATTTGATGAAGGAGAAAGATTAATATTGATTGTTTTGTTACCACTAACCGGTATTTCTTGGGTTTTATAGCCAATGTAGGATAAAACCAAAGTGCCATTATCCGGTGCAATGATGGTAAAACCACCGTTAACATCTGTAGATACACCAGCAGTTCCGCCTTTTACTTTTACGGAAACACCGATTAAGGGCTGGCCTTTTTCGTCCAGAATCCTGCCGTTAATCGTAATATCAATAAACTTATTGTTTGAAAGATGGGCTGATTTATAAATAGCTTCATTCAAAATGTTTTTGCTTGCTAGTGTTCCGGCAGATGCTTCTAAATTGAGCAGCAATACAGAAGCAAAGGCAAGTTTGGCTGTTAACGATAGCTTCGGCAAGCTACGTTTAACCTTTACACCTTGCAGGTGTTTTTTAATTTTCATACTTGTACATGGTTAGTGTTAAATGGTTTAATCTGCTGTTTTGCATCAGATTATGTTTAATAATCATGGAATTTTACAAATCCTGGTTTTTAGGAAATGCTGTTGAAGGTTTTTTAGTAAGTTATTTTAGTCATAGTTTTTATTTAATCTTTAATATAAGTTATCAGCGTCTTGAAAAAAAGATTGTGTTAATGTGTATCTGTTTAAATTCGGCTAGTTATGCATGATGCTTCTTTTATCGTACAAAAAACATCCGTTTATACTATTTTAAAATATATTAATTTAAAAATTAATAATTTATCTAGTAAAAGAAGTATTGGCGATTTATCGAAAAAATCAAAAACCTTGTTTTGATCGGTTTTTTTGTTTGAAAAGGAAGCAAAACTTTGTCTTTCTCAAAAAAACCGGATAACTGTAAGATTTAATCATCATATTGATATGAAAAAACTTCAGATGAGTTAATATATAATACACTTTTCAATTGCAGCAGAATTTAGATGCTATTTAACTATAATGTTATTAAAATATTATGTTTAAAAACTTTCTCCTAAGTAATAAATTAAATTTTAAACTTCCTATTTCTTTTTTAAATTTTTAAAAAGTTTTTATTTTTCGGATAAAAATTCTAAATATGTAAAATATTCAACCTGAAATATGTCCATTAGTAAGATTGATTTTTTAGTCGGCCACAGCGAAACCATCAAATGCTTGTATTATAACAAGGTGTTAACAAGTGCAGATATCAGCAATTATACCGGCAAAAGTATCCCGCATGTAATCAAGGTGTTAAATGAACTGATTAAAGCCGAATATGTGGCCGAAAAAGGATTCGCCCTTTCCAGCGGCGGTCGCAAGCCACTTAATTATTCGCTGGTGCCTGATACGCATTATATTGTATCCGTTGCGATGGATCAGTTCTCGGCACAAATGGTTGTGGTGGATATGAACAACAGCTTTGTAACAGAAACAAAACGTTACGAATTTGATATTCACCAATTGCGAGCCGAGCAGCTGGTTGTTTATATTGATAAATTTATTGCAGGCTCCGGTTTTAGTAAAGATCGCATCATCGGAATCGGTATAACCATGCCCGGTTTTGTGGATACCGAAAAAGGCATCAACCATACTTACTTAAAAGTTGCCGATCAAACGCTGGTAGAATATATACAGCATGCTGTTTTTATCCCTGTTTTTTTAGATAACGATTCTACCGCCATTGCCCTGGCTGAGCAGAAGTTTGGTGTAGCGGCACACATTAAAAACGTGATGGTGCTGAATTTGGGCTGGGGAATTGGTTTAGGAATGATTTTAAACGATCAGATTTTTCGCGGCAACAATGGTTTGGCGGGAGAATTTAGTCATATTCCGCTTTTTAAAAACGGGAAACTGTGTACTTGCGGCAAGCATGGCTGTTTGGAAACCGAAGCTTCTTTAATTGCAGTAACAGCCACGGCCAAGGAAGCCATCCGCAGAGGAGAAATTACCAGTCTGGCTGCTTATAAAGATTTGGATGCCGATGTCATCATTGCCGAAGCCATTAAAGGTGATGTGTTTTCGGTGAAACTGATTTCGGAAGCAGCTTATCATGTTGGCGAAGGTTTAGCCATTTTAATTCATTTAATGAATCCAGCAGCCATTATTTTAAGTGGTAAAGGAAGTATTGTTGGTAAGCTTTGGCTGGCACCAATCCAGCAGGCGATTAACGAACATTGCATTCCGATGCTTACGCATTACACCGAATTTATTATCTCTAACCTTAACACCAAAGCGCAACTGATTGGCGGTGCAGCGTTGGTGGTGGAACATTTTGGTAAAATCCTGGAAAGTAAACTGAATGAAATCGAAGATAAAATCTCAGCCTAAATG
>JBPBQN010000124.1:0-5939 GCA_050954865.1 Janthinobacterium lividum
CAATGTAGATTATAGTTGAAATTATAAAGATAAAAACGAAGGACGGAATAAATGTACTCGGCTTTTGCCCAACAAACGAAATCACGATGCTGAAGAGTATCAAAAAAGCACTAAGCAAAGCGAGATACCTAACACCGTTTGCTAATATTTGTGTACTGAGTTGCGACCAGGTTGACCATTTGGCTGGTGCCACCGCAATCCATGAAATGCTGGAGCCAGCAAGATAAAAGGCATAGACTATAGCAACAATGCCCAAGCCAAGCCAAACCGCCCACCAATCTTCTTTCGACCAGAACTCCTGCCAGATAGAAGGTTTTGTACCAGTTGTTTCAGTATTATTTGTTGTCATATGAATTTGTTTTATCGATAGTTTAAGGTTTAGTGCTTAAAGAAATAACTTCTGCGCAAATTGTTGTCGGAGATTGTTAAGCGATTTAAAGAATTGTTTTCTTAAGCTTCCAAACTGCGAGGACAACAATAATTTTCATTGTCGTAGTTTGCCAATTTTAATATTAAATACGTCTTTTAACGCTCGTTTTGCCGCATAATAGCCGCACATTCCATGTACGCCTCCACCGGGAGGCGTGGATGAAGAACAGATATATAAACCCTTTGCAGATGTTTTATAAGGCGACCAGCGCAAAGCCGGACGCGTAAACAATTGTTTGATATCGATGATGCCGCCGTTAATATCACCACCAATATAATTGGAATTGTAGGCTTCAATTTGGGAAGTATTCATGGTGCTTTTTGCCAGAATTGTATCGCGAAAACCAGGCGCAAAACGTTCTACCTGATTTTCAATATTTTCGGTCATATCCCTTTTGCTCCCGTTTGGTACATGGCAATAAGCCCAGGCCGTATGCTTTCCTTCCGGAGCACGTGTTGCATCAAAAAGGCTTTGCTGGGCAAGCAGTATAAATGGTTTTTCTGCTTGTTTTCCTCTTGAAGTCTGTTTTTCTCCTTCGGCAATTTCCTCTAAAGTATTCCCTAAATGGATGGTTCCGGCTTGTCCGCATTCTTCGGCAGTAAACGGAATTGGTGCATCCAAAGCCCAGTCAACTTTAAAAACGCCCATGCCGTAACGGTATTTTTCGAGTTGCCATTTGTAGATGTTAGAAAAACGGTGACCGGCAATTTTAAGCAGTTGTTTTGGCGTGATATCAAACAAAACAGTTTTGGAAGATGGAAGATGTTCTAAAGATTTTACCTCAAAATCAGTTTCAATCTTTCCGCCCAAAGAAACAAAATAAGCAGCCAGCGCATCCGCAATCTTATACGAACCGCCTTTTGGTAATGGCCATCCGCCTAAATGGCCGTTTGCTGTTAATACTAACGCAATGGCCGAAGTTGCTAAATTGGAAAGCGGCTGAATGCTATGCGCTGCCATGCCGGCCCACAGTCCGCGTGCTTCTTTTGTCTTGAATTTTTTAGCCGTTTGTAAAGCAGAAGGCAAAGCATCCAAACCAAAACGCGCCATGTTAAGAGGATGTTTCGGAAAATGAAGCGGACCTAAAACATCCGGCGCTAATCCCGGCCAATCGCGAACTAAAGGTTTGATGAGTTTAAGATAAGCTTTTGAATCGATACCTAATTTCGCTGCTGTTTGTTCCGGCGTTCCGAAAACAGCAGCAGCCGTTCCGTCATCAACAGGATGTGCGGCAGCAACAGGCGGATTAATATATTCCAGACCAAAATCAGCCAAAGGCAAAGTTTTAAAAAAAGGCGAACCGGCAGCAAGCGGATGAATGGCAGAACCAACATCATGCACAAAACCGGGCAAAGTTAATTCGGCAGAAAATAGGCCGCCACCGATTTTTGATTTTGCTTCCAACACTAAAACGGATAAATTTCGCTGCTGCATGGTAATTGCCGCTGCCAGTCCGTTTGGGCCGGAACCAACTACTATCGCATCAAAATCTTTTTTATCTTTTAAACTCATTTGCTTCTTTTAGCACTGTTTTTTATGCGTCTGCATAAGTTAATATTTGCCAGCCTGCAACTTACTTTGTGTTAATAATGGCTTTCGGTTAGATTTATCGAGTACAATGTAAAGAGAATCGCGCTTATCAGTAACACCTGTTAACACAATATGATTTCCATCAATCGTACTGTATTTCAGAATCATTCGGTTGCGTTTCACTTTTTCTTTTTGTTCTTCGGGGATGCCTTTTGCGCGGCGGTTAGAAAGTCCGCGTGCATCAATCCTTGTAATTTCGTCAGGAATATTGGCTGAAGCAAATTCCCGTTTCCACAGCTGGTCGAATGCTGTTTTTATCGATGTTTTTTTAGGTTCCGCAGCAGCTTTTCCATCTGCACTGCGTGGTTTTCTGGAGCCCGCCACATTTTTATCCTGTAAAAACAGTACGTGTTTGCTCGTATCGGCATCATAATAAAAAGCACGACGGCCGCCAGCTGTTCCGGTAATTTCAAAAGTGCGGTTAATGTCGCGCATTGGTGCACCGCCGCCGTTAGAAAGATCAAGTTTAACAGGGTTATTCACTTTAAAAGTTAAGGTTGACCAGTTTTCAAAAGTAACATCCTGCCAGCGAACAGTATCTAAAGGCGAATACGGAATCGGTTTATTGTTCACCCGAAATTCGGTAACATCATAATAACCACGCAACTGCTTTACGCCTTTCATGGCTGGCTGCTTGTACGGATCGTACCAGAAATTAATTAGTTGCACGTAAAAGAGAACGCCCATAAAAATTACAATGGTTGCCAATTTTAAAATGATTCGACCATACCGCTGCCAGTTTTCTTTGAAAGCCGGATAATAATGAACGGCAGTTGTCCATCGTTCCAATATCAGCAAATTGTATAAACGCGGCACATCATCAGCAATTAAAAATACCGCGAAAATTACAAAGTACGAAGCGTAAACATGCACACCGCCATCATAAGCAAAGTTAACGTAGGTGATATCGCCCAGCGCGCCCATTAATAAAATCGCGCCTAATGTGGTTGTTTTCCTAAAAAAAAGTAGAAATCCAGCCGTCAGTTCTACCACGCCGCCAAAAACCTGATACCAGGGCGCAATGCCAATAGAAAGCCAATAGATTTTTTGCGCCGTAAAATCGCCAAAATTGGTGTGCAGCAAAGCCAGCGAAGGATAAGGCATTTGCGTAGGCATCAGTTTGGTAAAGCCAAAACCGATGATGCCAATGCCTGCGCGGTAACGCACAATTACACGAAGCCAATAGTACAAAATGTTGTATTCTTTGCGTTTACGATCAAAAACTGACCAAATTGCAGCGCCGACAACAGATACTAAGAAGATAAAAATCCAGTCTGCATAACCCATTAAGTTGTAGGTTGGATTTTTAAAACGAACGTATCCTGGCTGAAAACGGGCAACATCGTACAAATCTCGGTAATGTAAATGCGCCCAATCTAAATGGAATAAATTTTTGTACCATTCACTTCCGGAAGGAATCGACATGATCACAAAAAAGATAAAAGTAATGCGAAAAGCTACTTTCTTAGTGTTGCTCCAGCCGGAATTTATTGACGAAGAAGCGTTATCCGAAGAAGGAAAATCAATAGCGTTTTCTTCCGCCAAATCAGGATGAATTGGTGCAACAGGTTGGTTAAATGGTAAAGTTGCCATAAAATTAGTTAATGGTAATTACAGTTTTAAAGCTTGCGTGCGGCCTTTGGATGCTTCTTTTAGCAGGTATTTTTTGTTGATACGATCCAGAACGGCGTAAACAGAATCGCGCTTTTGATCGGTTCCACTCAACACTAATTTTCCATCATTAAAAGAAGCATAGTGAAGCGTCAGCTTATCGTTCGGATAGTTTTTGTTTTTATTCTGAAGTGCCAGAACATGGTTAACGGAATCCACTTTATAACTGTAATACTGCCTTCCTTCAGAACCGGCAAGCTCATAATTGCGCTTTTCATCATCCGCATAAACGGCTTCTGCATTGGTATAAACCGGTTTGATTTGCTGGTTAAGCCGGATGCTGACGGTGGCCCATTTCTCAAAAACCACATCCTGCCATCTCACAGAATCATTTGCAGAATAAGAAAGATTTTGTTGGTTGATGCGAAATTCGCTCACGTTGTAAATTCCTGCCGCGCCTTTTAATCCTGCTGCCTGTGGAAATTGGTACGGATGCGTTTGATAACCGGAATAGGTTTTTAATCCATACCAAAAAACAAAGAAAAAGATAACCAGACTTTTAAGGATCAGCCTGCCATTTTTTTGCCATTGCTGCGCATAAACCGGCTTGAAAAAGTTGGGCGCAACCGGTTTTTGTGTGGCAAATAAACTGTAAATCCGCCCGGCATCAAAAGCAACTAAAAATAGGGCCATTGCAATCAGATACAAGCTGTAAACAGTTTCACCGCCTTCGTAGGCTAGGTTGGACATGAATACGTTTCCGGTAAAAAAAATTACGATTACAGCACCGATCGTAGCCGTTTTACGGGATAAAAGAAGCAAGCCGGCCAGTATTTCTACCGCGCCCAGAAAAGTTTCGTATCCGGGAACTACGCCTAAACTCATGGAAAATAATTTCCAGCGGGAAAAATCACTATAATAAGTATTGAGATTGCTGATTGACGGGTAAGGCGACTGCAACGGGAAAAACTTGATCATGCCGTAACCGATAATTCCAATTGCCAAACGGTAACGCACAATTACGCGTAGCATATAATATAAACTATTGTATGTCTGCATTTTAACATCTGTAAACAACCAGATAATTGCACCAGAAATTGCAATTACGGCGATAACCAGCCAGTTAATAAAAGAAGGATCGGCGGCGAAAAGCTGCGGCTGGTAACGCGTTAAATTAAAAACATCAGTGTATTGGAAATGTAGCCAGTTGATAGAAAAAAGGTATTGGTAATATTTCCAATCGAGAGGCAAAGCCTGTAAAACGAAATAAATGAAGCAGAAATGGAAAGCGAACTTTTCGTAAGCTTTCCAAATAAAGTTGGTTTGTGGATTTGCTGCTGAACTCATGATTTTAAATGCTTCTTTTAGCAAGGTTTTTTATCCGTTTTAATTGGCGTTGGTTAAAGTTGTTCGGGCAGGCACAATCAGCTTTCTACCGAGCAAATCAAATTTTTCGCCTTTTTTCAAGTAGTAAAACGATCCGTTATTGCCGGATTCTCCGGAAGGATTTTTCGCATCGGCAGCAAATTGCTTGCTATCATAAATGGCCACATACGATACGCCAATGACTTCAAACTGATTTTGATGAACCACAATGGCCGTGCTTTCATCAATCCCAATCCCTAATAAATCCGGGTGTTTTTTAATGAAGCTGAGCAGATCAAACTGGCGGTTTCGTTTTAAAATGTGCTGATCGATGGCAACGTTGTGGATAAAATCCAGTCCTTTTGTATGATCTCCTTCTAAAATCGTATTCCCTTTGGTATCGCCCCGAAATAAATACGAACCCTGAATAGTTGCGCCAGCCGACGAACCGGCAATTACGCCGCCGCGGTTTAGTAAAGCGTTAAATTCTTTTTGCGCAAGCGTGCCGAGGAAGGCATCTGCAATTTTCCACTGGCGGCCACCTTCAAACCAAACGCCGGTTGCCTGGCGGATAGGTGCTACAAATTTCTCGGTATTGGCAACTTTTGCATCGCGCGTATGCAAAACGGTAACGGTTTTGACGCCCAGCTCTTTCAGTTTATTAACGTTGCTGAAATTATTTTTAGCGATGGTAGAATCATCGCCAGCCGTTGGCACGTAAATAATCTTAGCGTTTGCGCCGCCTGCTTTTTCAATAAATTTTGACCAGATTTCCGGACCAACATTTCCGCCGCCAACAATTATCAAAGTGCCTTTTTCCGGTCCGATAAAAGTTTGCTGCGCGAATGAATAACTTCCGAAGAAAGCGATCAGCAAAGTGAATGCTGTTTTTATCAATGTTTTTTTCATGATTTTTTATGTTTGAGATTAATAACCAGGATTT
>JBPBQN010000125.1:0-5850 GCA_050954865.1 Janthinobacterium lividum
GTTGTTAGGCGGCGTGCTTTTTGTAAATGGAGAAAGTTTTTCCAATAGTCCGGCAACCCGTTTTCAAAAAATACAGCCAGGATACGGGCCTGGTTTGCGCATCAAATTTAACAAGCGTTCTGATACCAATATTGCCATAGATTACGGCATCGGGCAGGGCGGCTCACGTGGTTTTTTTGTGAACTTGGGCGAGGTTTTTTAAAGATGCGCCATGCTTCTTTTATCGGGTAAAAATTAGTGTTTGATTTTAAGTTGAATTATTCTCTGCAGATCACTTTTTCCGGCCTTAAAATTTTATTTTAGCGCTCCGGCCGGATGCTACAAAAATAATTCGGTTGCAGTCAAAATTTATGTTTAACTCCACGCTCGTTAATCGTTTCAGCCAGCTTGAAACGCCTTTTTATTATTATGATCTGGATCAGCTTAAAGCTACTTTAAAAGCTTGTTCTGATGCTGCCTTTAAGCATCATTTTCAGGTGCATTACGCCATGAAGGCCAATTTTAACCCGCGCGTTTTGGATACCATTCATGATTTTGGTTTTGGTGCCGATTGCGTAAGCGGAAATGAGGTAAAAGCTGCCATCGATCATGGTTTTAAACCCGAAAAAATTGTTTTTGCCGGCGTTGGTAAATCGGACAAAGAGATCAATCTGGCTTTGGATCAGGATATTTTTTGCTTCAATGTAGAATCTGTTCAGGAGTTGCAGATCATCAACGATCTGGCTTCGGCCAAAAATAAAATTGCCAATATTGCTATCCGCATCAACCCAAATGTGGATGCACATACGCACCATTTCATCACCACCGGACTGGAGGAAAACAAGTTCGGCATCAATACCTGGGAGCTGGATTCGGTCGTAAAAAAACTGCTTGAATGCCCGAATTTGCTGTTTTTAGGCATCCATTTTCATGTCGGTTCGCAAATTAATGATCTGGATGTGTTTCGCAACCTGTGTTTAAAAGTGAACGAAATGCAGCTGTGGTTTCAGGAAGAAGGTTTTGCAGTGAAAATCCTGAATGTAGGCGGCGGTTTAGGCGTGGATTATCATCAGCCTGATGAAAACGGTATTGCAGATTTTGCCGCTTACTTTAAAGTTTTTGCCGATTTATTACTGGTAAACGAAGCACAGGAAGTTCATTTTGAATTGGGAAGAGCTTTGGTTGCACAATGCGCATCGCTGATTTCCAGGGTTTTATATGTGAAAAACGGAATCAAAAAAAACTTTCTGATTTTAGATGCCGGCATGACGGAACTAATCCGGCCGATGTTATATCAGGCGTATCATCAGATTGAGAATTTGAGTGGCGAGCGAGGAGCGAAGAGCGAAGAAGCTATCAGCAATCAGCAAACAACTATCAATACCTCAATCCTCAATCCTCAATCCTCAATCCTTTATGATGTTGTTGGCCCGATTTGCGAAAGCACGGATTGTTTTCGTACCGATGTAGAACTGCCCGAATCCAACCGTGGTGATTTAATTGCCATCCGCACGGCTGGTGCTTACGGTGAAGTGATGGCTTCCGGTTATAATTTGCGCGATCGGGTGCAGGCCATTTATTCGGAAGGTTAATGCTGTTTTTACCGGCATAAAATCAGCAACAGAAAATGATTATAAGAGATCGAGAAAACTGGTTTCGGTTGCTATTTGCCTGGCGCGGCTCGGTGCTGTCGCAGGTTTTGCTTCGGCTGGCGGTTTTGTTTCTGCTGTCGGTTTTGGTGGTTTACAATCACGGCGAGTTTTTTCACTATAAAATACCTTTAAATGCCGCGCCCTTTACGCTGATTGGTGTGGCCCTGGCCATTTTTCTGGGTTTTTACAACAATGCCAGTTATGATCGTTTTTGGGAAGGCCGCAAATTGTGGGGCGCGCTGCTCAACACCACGCGTTCGCTGGCGCGGCAAGCTATTACGATGAGCGGCTACGAAACAAAGGATCAGGAAATTACTGCTTTTATTCATCTTTTAATTGCCTGCGTTTATGCGCTAAATCATCAGTTGCGCGGCACGGATGCAACGGCTGATCTGGAACGAAACCTGCCAAAAACTTTCGCTCAGGAGCTGCAAAAAGTAAAATTTAAACCTATTATCATTTTAAACGAAATGGGCAACTGGTTGATGAAAGCCAAAGCTGATGGTCGCGTAGAACCAATTACAATCACCGCTTTTGACCATAATTTTAACGAAATTTCGACGATTATTGGTGGCTGCGAGCGCATCATCAGCACACCAATTCCGTTTACTTATCGCGTTTTGCTGCACCGCACGGTTTACTTTTACTGTTTAATGCTGCCTTTTGGTTTGGTAGATAGCATTGGCTGGATGACGCCCGTTATGGTGGTTTTTATCAGTTACACATTTATTGCGCTGGATGCAATTGTGGCTGAAATTGAACAACCTTTCGGCACAAAACCCAATGATCTGGCACTAAACACCATGAGCCAAATGATCGAAACCACGCTGCTGGAAATGGCCGGCGAACCGGTTCCTGAGTTTTTGGCCGGTAAAAGAAGCCATGTGTTGGATTGAGATTTAACTTGAAAATTTCCTGATTTTAATACTTTTACATTATGCTCAAAGTCGCCCTTTATGAAGTAAAATTTTACGCCTACCACGGTTTTTATCCGGAAGAACAAATTCTGGGCGGATATTATCTGGTTGATGTGGAAGTGGAATTTGTTCCGAATAAAGTGAATGATGAGCTTTCCAACACCGTAAACTATGAAGAGCTGCATTCCATTTTATCCGTAGAAATGCAGCAGCCACGCAAATTGCTGGAAACTTCGGTGCAGGAGATGATCGATCAGGTAAAAAGCAAGTTTCCATTTTTAGAGACTATTAAAATCAGCATGAAAAAACTAAATCCACCGCTGCCGGGCGAAGTAAAATATTCGCTTGTGGAAATTATCTGGATAAAAGAAGCACAAATTTGATACGATAAAAGAAGCATCTGAAATTCATCATTGTACCAAGTTTAAGTAGTAGGTATTTTTTAGTCGGTAAAAACAGCATTGCTAAATTTTTCTTATTTAGGCTGATGAAGTATTTGTATCTCGGCATTGCCATTATATCTGAAGTAATTGCAACTAACGCTTTAAAAGCTTCGGAGCAATTTACGCAGTTTTGGCCTTCGATTATTGTACTTATTGGTTGTGCCAGCACCTTTTATTTTTTGAGCATTACCTTAAAATATATGCCGGTTAGTTTGGCCAACGCCATTTGGGCTGGTAGCAGCATTGTGCTGGTTGCTTTAGGCGGATGGCTGTTTTTTTAAGCAAATGTTAGATGCAGCAGCAATTATTGGGATGCTACTGATTATTTCGGGCGTATTGGTGATAAGTTTGTTGTCAAAAAATACCCAATAAAAGAAGCATACATTTATTTCTATGTAAAAAATGAATTACAATTTTATTTAAAATACTGATTTTCAAGGCTAATTATAATATGTTAATCAAATGATTAACTTTTGAAAAACATATGAGGTATTTTGTGTTTTAAAATATGCAATAGGTTAAAATTATGCGTTCAAGTCGTTTTTATTATATACTGCCATTATTTATTTTAATTTTCTATCCAATTTTTTTAAGGGCCCAAACCCGGCAGGATAGTCTGCCACCAGTTGTTACGTTGCAAGAATGTATCCGTTATGCATTAAAAAATCAGCCTTTATTAAAGCAAGCCAGCATTGATCAGGATATCAACGAAAGAAATATTGGTATTGCATTATCAGCATGGCTGCCGCAGATTTCGGGTACTGGTAATTATCAGCGTAATTTCCAGCTGCCTTCCTCATCAATTTATAACAGCACTACAAATGCTACCCAAATTACGCAGTTAGGCGTCAATAATACTTCAGCACTCAGCTTAGGTGCTTCGCAAACTATTTATAATAATGATGTGCTGCTGGCATCGAGGGCAGCAAAGTTTTCCAGACAGTTTTATCGAAGAAATACAGAAAGCACTCAAATTACGGTTGTATCAGAAGTAAGTATAGCTTTCTATAGTTTGCTGCTTTCACAAAAACAGTTGCAAATTATTGATGAAAATATTATTCGGTTACGGCGTGCTTTAAAAGATGCTTATGAGCAGTATCAGGCTGGCGTGGTTGATAAAATTGATTACAAGCAAGCTACCATTGCCTTAAATAATGAACTTGCGGCCAGAAAGCAAACCCAGGAAACCATCAAAGCTAATATTGCCAACTTAAAAGAAGTGATGGGTGATGCAGAAAATCGGATTATCAATCCGGTTTATGATAGTGTGGCTTTAATACGAGAAATTGCAATTGATACCAATGTGGTGGTTAATCCAACCAATCGTATTGAATATCAATTACTTGAAAGTACAAGATCTCTGCAAAACTTAAATGTTAGCTACTACAGATATGGCTTTTTGCCTTCACTTTCTGCTTTTGGTAATTATAATCTTTCTTACCTCAACAACAATTTTGGTAGTCTTTATAACCAATCTTACCCAAATTCTTACGCTGGATTAAATTTGTCAATTCCTATTTTTCAAGGTAATAGACGACTGCTGAATCTAAGAAAAGCCAAATTGCAGGTTGAACGTGCAGATTTAGATTTAGTTAATAGTCGAAATACCATTAATACAGAATATGTACAGGCTTTAGCCAATTATAAAAGCAATTACGTTGAGTTAGTTACACAGAAAGAAAATGTAAGCTTGGCCACCGAGGTTTACAACGTGGTTTTCTTGCAATACCGGGAAGGAATCAAGACTTTTTTGGATGTAATTGTGGCACAGTCTGATTTGCGAACATCTCAAATTAATTACAACAATGCTTTGTTTACCGTACTTTCCAGCAAAGTTGATTTGCAAAGAGCGTTGGGTACGTTGCCGGTAAACTATTAATTTTCAAAATACAACATGAAAAATAAATATCTTTCTATTATCCTGCTGTTAAGTTCTACTGCCTGGATATCGTGTTCTAAATCGAATAAAAAAAGCACCGCAATACCGCCAACGCCTGTGGTTGTACAATCCGCTACCAGAATGGACGCCAAATATTACGACCAGTTTGCCGGAACCGTGATAGCTATAAATACGGTTGAGTTGCGTGCACAGGTTACAGGTTTTATTACCAAAATTGATTTTAAGGAAGGCGATGTGGTGCCGAAAGGAAAAGTTTTGTATGAAATTGACCGTAGGTTATATGAAGCTGCTGTGCGCCAGGCACAGGCTAATTTGCAAAGTGCAAAAGCGAGCACCAACCGCGCACAAAAAGACGTTGATAGGTACAGTCAGTTGTTAAAACAAGATGCTGTGGCCCGCCAAATTTATGATAACGCAGTTGCCACGCTGGAAACCAGTCAGAGCCAGATTGCTGCTGCGGCTGCACAATTAGCAAGCGCACAAACAAACCTGGGTTTTGCAATTATCCGCGCGCCTTTTACCGGACGCATCGGGATTTCACAAGTAAGGCTGGGCGCACAGATTGCCACAGGTTCTACGCTGTTGAACATAATTTCTGCAGATAACCCGATTGCAGTTGATTTTGTGGTGGATGAATCTAATATTAACCGTTTTGTATTGCTTCAGG
Source organism: Janthinobacterium lividum (assembly GCA_050954865.1). Classification (GTDB taxonomy): domain Bacteria; phylum Bacteroidota; class Bacteroidia; order Sphingobacteriales; family Sphingobacteriaceae; genus Mucilaginibacter_A. The sequence goes on from JBPBQN010000125.1 coordinate 5,559, forward strand.
ATAAACCCATTAAATCGGATTCTACCTTTAAAGTACAATTACCAAATGGCCAGAATTATAATTACCCTGGGATGATATCTGTTATTGATCGTGGTGTAGATAATCAAACCGGAACGATTCGGGTCAGAATACGTTTTCCAAATCCTAAAGACCAGCTGGTTGACGGCATGAGTTGTGTTTTAAGTGTGCTAAACAAAGCATCAGGCAACCAGATTGTTATTCCTAATAAAGCTGTAATTGAGCAAATGGGAGAATACTTTGTTTATGTGGCAAAAGATACAATCGCCCGTCA
>JBPBQN010000126.1:0-5779 GCA_050954865.1 Janthinobacterium lividum
CGTGGTTAAAATCGCTGGTAATTTCATGATCATGGCTTCTATGGAAATGATGGCCGAAGCATTCACTTTGGGCGAGAAAAATGGAATTGATCCGCAGCAAATGGCAGACTTTTTTGGTTCAACTTTGTTTAACGCGCCTATCTACCAAAATTATGGTAAACTGATTGCCAAAAAAAGCTACGAACCGGTTGGTTTTAAAGCAAGATTAGGCTACAAAGATGCGCGTTTGGCTTTGGCTTTATCTCAAAAAAGCGAAATGCCGATGCCTTTTGCCGCCGCTGTGCACAACCGTTTGCTTACCGCTGTTGCAAAAGGTTGGGGCGACAGGGATTGGGTGGAAGGTTTCGGCCACGGCGTAACCGACGATGCGGGATTGTAATCTAAATTAAACATCATAAAAAACCTGATTTGCCTGCTCTAAATGCTGCAAATCAGGTTTTTTGCTGAATATTCCGAACACCGAAGCACCGCTCCCACTCATGGCTACATACAAGGCGCCACTTTGGTACAATGCTTCTTTTACCGATAAAATTTCGGGGTGATGCTGAAAAACGGATCGTTCAAAATCGTTTTTAACTTGCGTTTTCCATTCCTGAACGGGCAGTTTTAAAGCTGATTTCAAATCAAAATCCGCAGCTTTTGGTTGCACGCCGCCATAAGCTTCCGCAGTAGAAACATGAACCGGCGGCATAACCAAAACCAGCTGATAAGCGGAAATATTAAGCTCCAAATTTTCAAATTGATCGCCTTTCTCCAAAGCAAAAACCGGCTTATTATCGATAAAAAAAGCACAATCGGCACCTAATTGCCGCGCATAATTATTCATGCTTTCTGTGGATAAATTGAGATTACAAAGTTCATTTAAGAGCTTTATAAAAAACCCGCAATCTGCAGAACCTCCGCCTAAACCAGCACCAATCGGAATGTTTTTATGCAGATGAATTTTTACGGGCGGCAAATCAAAATCGTTGTTGATCAGTTGGTAAGCTTTCAAACACAAATTATTTTCTGCATTGCCGGGAATCGAAATTCCGGAAGAAGTAAACTGCATTTCCTCACTTAAAACCACTTCCAACGCATCGTAAATTTTGATGGGATAAAAAACGGTTTCCAGGTTGTGATAGCCGTCGGTTCGTTTGGAAACCACATTCAAACCGATATTTATTTTGGCATTTGGAAAAACAATCATGAATGTTGATAAAGCTTTATAGGATTCCAAAAATAGATTATTTTTCTTTGTAGCTACGCGATGCTTCTTTTATCGCCCCAAAATCAACATGAAACAATACCAGGATTTAATGCGCCATGTTTTAGAAACCGGCAACCAGAAACACGACCGCACCGGCACCGGCACCATTAGCGTTTTTGGCTACCAGATGCGCTTTAATTTAAAGGAAGGTTTTCCAGTGGTGACGACGAAAAAGTTGCATTTAAAATCGATCATCCACGAATTACTGTGGTTTTTGACGGGCGATACCAACATCAATTATCTCAAAGAAAATGGCGTAAAAATTTGGGACGAATGGGCCGACGCCGATGGAAATCTCGGTCCGGTTTACGGCTACCAATGGCGCAGCTGGCCAACACCAAACGGTGGCCACATCGATCAGATTTCGCAAATTGTAGATCAGCTGAAAAACAATCCGGATTCGCGCCGCATTATTGTTTCGGCTTGGAATGTTGCCGACGTGAACAAAATGGCTTTGCCGCCCTGCCATTGTTTGTTTCAGTTTTATGTGGCTGATGGGAAATTATCGTGTCAGTTGTACCAGCGCAGTGCCGATATTTTTCTGGGCGTGCCGTTTAATATTGCTTCTTACGCGTTGCTAACGCTGATGCTGGCGCAGGTTTGTAACTTGGAACCAGGCGATTTTATTCATACTTTGGGCGATGCGCACATCTACAATAATCATCTGGAACAAGCCAATTTGCAGTTGAGCCGCGAGCCGAAAGCCTTGCCGAAAATGAAAATCAACCCGGAAGTTAAAGATATTTTCAGCTTTAAGTTTGAAGATTTTACGTTAGAAAATTACGAAGCCTGGCCGCATATTAAAGGGCAGGTTGCGGTTTAAAATCAATATTGCATGATGAAATCCGGTCCTGATCCGAATACAACTTTTCCGCTGGAGCCTTATAGAAATCTGGTTTTCTTAAAAAACATCCTTAAAAACAGTAACATCATTGTAGGTGATTATACTTATTATGATGATTTTGAAAACCTGGAAAATTTTCTGAAAAACGTAAAGTATCACTTTGATTTTACGGGTGACAAGCTGATTATCGGTAAGTTTTGCATGATTGCTTCCGGCGTGGAATTTATCATGAACGGCGCCAATCATCTTACCGAAGCCATCAGTGCTTATCCGTTTGCTATTTTCGGCAACGGCTGGGAAAATGCAATGGTCGGAAAAAGTTATCCTACAAAAGGCAATACAGTTGTTGGCAACGATGTTTGGATTGGCTACAAAGCCACAATTATGCCCGGCGTTACCATTGGCGATGGTGCCATCATCGGTTCGGGTGCGGTGGTAACGAAAGATGTGGAACCGTATAGCATTGTTGGCGGAAATCCGACAAAAACCATCCGGAAAAGATTTGATGAAGCTAAAATCAAAACGCTGCTGGAAATGCGCTGGTGGGATTGGTCTATTGAAAAAATTACGGCCAATGCAGCAAATTTGACAGGCAATAATTTAGAAACATTTTTATAATTTGAAGGCGACTACATCACCCCAAATTTTACCTTATAAAAGAAGCATTATGTTTCGGAAACTAATTGTACTTACTGTTTTTACCACCCTTTTTTTAGAAAGTAAAGCGCAGAATTTATCCATGCCGGATGATATTGCCAAAGCGTATCAAAAAGGTACGCACTTAACCAATGGCAAGCCGGGAAAAAATTACTGGCAAAATCACGGCAATTATAAAATTTCGGTTACGGCTTTGCCGCCGGATCGACAAATCCGCGGAACGGAAGAAATCACTTACTTTAATAATAGTCCGGATACGCTGAAGCAGCTGGTGATGCGCATCATCCAAAATTCGCATAAACGCGCCAGCAGAAATCCGAACAGCAAACTCGACACGTTGAGTAATGGAACGGTGATTGACAAATTTGTAATTAATGGTCAAACGAAAACTTTGCCTGATAATCCAGGTCATTTTACCTGGCAAAATGTAGATCTGGACAAACCGTTGCTGCCGCACGATTCGATCAAAATCAATGTTAACTGGCATTATTTTATTTCGCCCCAAAAAGGCCGCGAAGGCATAATTGACAGCACGACTTATTTTTTAGCGTATTATTATCCTCGGGTTTCGGTTTATGATGATTATAACGGCTGGGACCGTTTGGATTTTACCGGCGGACGCGAGTTTTACAACGATTTTAACAATTATACTTTCCAGGTTACCGTTCCAAAAAATTACGTGGTTTGGGCAACCGGAATGCTTCAAAACCCAACAGCAGTTTTGCAGCCGGCATATGCGAAACAGTTGAACGAATCTATGACTTCAGATGAAATTTTCAACATCGCTACCAAAACAGAAATGCTGAATAAGCAGGTAACCGCTCAAAATCAAACCAATACCTGGAAATGGAAAGCAGATTATATTACCGATGTAACCGTTGCTTTGAGCGATCATTTTGCCTGGGATGCCGGTAGCACGATTGTGGACGAAAAAACTAAACGCCGCGCCAGCGTGCAAGCGGCTTATAATGATACCGCGCGCGATTTCCATCAGATGGTAAAATTTGGCAAACATTCACTCAACTGGTTTTCTGCAAACTGGCCGGGCGTGCCGTATCCGTTCCCGAAAACGACGATTGTGCAGGGTTATGCCGATATGGAATATCCGATGATGGTGAACGATGGCAGCGAAGAAGATCCGGCGTTTTCGCAGTTTGTGGCCGAACACGAAATTGCGCACACTTGGTTTCCGTTTTACATGGGCATTAACGAATCAAGTTATGGTTTTATGGATGAAGGCTGGGCAACAACTTTAGAATATCTGATCGGTCAGGTTGATTTGGGAAAAGAAAAAGCAGCCGAAAACTACAAACAATTCCGGGTGAACCGCTGGATTAAAAATCCATCGATAAAAACAGCACAGCAACCAATTACCATGCGTGGCGAACTGCAAAGTCGAGGTTTGGGCGATAACGAATACGGCAAACCATCGTTGGCTTATCTGGCTTTGAAAAATCTATTGGGCGATGAACTGTTCCGCAAAAGTTTGCACGAGTTTATGGATCGTTGGCACGGCAAGCATCCAATTCCATGGGATTTCTTTTATTCAATGAGCAACGCTTCCGGCAAAAACTTGGATTGGTTTTGGAACAACTGGTTTTTCTCTACCAATTACATTGATCTGTCCATTCAGAAACTCGATCAAACCAAAAACGGCTACAATTTGATGGTTGATAATATTGGCGGTTTTGCTGTTCCATTTGATGTTAAGGTGGCTTATGCAGATGGCAGCACACAAACTTTTCATCAAACGCCTGAAGTCTGGATGAAAGATCAAAAGCAAATCAGCGTGCTTCTTTTATCGACTAAAAAAATTGCTTCGGTTACGTTGGATGGCGGAATTTGGATGGATGCAGATACGAGTAATAACACGTTTACGGTTGCGACTAAATGACGATTACTTTAATTGTTGCGGTTTCATCTAACAACGTTATCGGTAAAAACAACCAACTGATCTGGCATTTGCCGGCTGATCTGAAACATTTTAAACAGCTGACCACTGGTCATGCTGTTTTTATGGGCAGAAAAACGTACGATTCGATTGGGAAGCCGCTGCCAAACCGCCGCAACATTGTCATCAGCAGAACTGTAAAAAACATTGTTGGCTGCAAAGTTGTGGCTTCGCTGGAAGAAGGTTTTAAACTTTGTGCTGACGAGGAAACGGTTTATATTATTGGCGGAGCCGAAGTTTATCGCGAAGCTTTGCCAATTGCCAATCAAATCGAACTGACGCGCATTCATCAGGAGTTTAACGGCGATACTTTTTTTCCCGAAATCAACCCAAAACAATGGCAGGAAATTAAACGAGAAGATTTCAAGCCGGATGAAAAAAATGCTTATGCTTATTCTTTCATCACGTTAAACCGCAGCTAACGGGCAATGCTTCTTTTATCAACTAAAAAAACCAAAACTGTGTTTTTTTGTTAGCTTTGCCGTCTTGTAAAAAAACCCTTAAACAACAATATACTATACATTTAACAGCACATGCAAAGTAAAGGAGTAATTAAATTCTTCGCAATTGTTCTGGCAATCGTCTGCCTTTATCAGCTATCCTTTACCTGGGTAGCGCAACATGTAGAAGCGAATGCCAGAGATTATGCTAAAGGTAATCCTGCAAAGGAAAAATCCTATTTAGATTCTATCGCTACACAACCGGTTTATCCTATTTTTAATCATACTTATCAGTACTGCAAAGAAAAAGAGCTGGCCTTAGGTTTGGATTTGAAGGGCGGAATGAACGTAACGATGCAGATTTCTCTGGCCGAATTGGTAAAATCGTTATCGGATAACAGCACTGATCCGGCTTTTAATCAGGCATTGACTTCAGCAGAAACAGAATCTAAAACCAGCCAATCCGATTACATCACGCTTTTTGTAAATGCTTACGAAAAAATCAATCCAAACGGAAAACTGGCTGCTATTTTCTCAACCAAAGAAAGCCAGAGCCGTATTAAATTTGATGCTTCCAACGGTGATGTAAAACGTTATTTGCAGGATGAATCTAAAAGCGCGGTTGATCGTTCTTTCAA
>JBPBQN010000127.1:0-5755 GCA_050954865.1 Janthinobacterium lividum
TTCAGAATGGCCGCCCATCACTGGAATACGTACAGTGGTTGCGGTAACTTTTATGCTGTTATCGCCCATAATTTTCTGGGTTTCCAGGATCATTTTCATCTCCTCTTTGGTGTAGCCGTTTTCGGTAAAAACATCAATTTGCGGCAACACATTTAAGTCGATTTTATATGGATAAGCCATTGGTCCGTCAATTCCTTTGCGCTCGTTCATCAGTTGTGCAACTGCTTTTACGCCCGTCCCGGTTACGGATTGATAGGTAGAAACCACAATTCGTTTAATTTTATACGCATCGTGCAAAGGTTTTAAAGCTACCACCATTTGAATGGTAGAGCAATTTGGATTGGCAATAATTTTATCTTCTGCAGTTAAAACAGTTGCATTTACTTCCGGAACTATTAGTTTTTTGGTTGGATCCATGCGCCAGGCAGATGAATTATCCACAACGGTAATTCCAGCTTCCGCAAAAAGCGGAGCCTGCAATAATGAAGTGCTTCCGCCGGCCGAAAACAAAGCAATATCCGGTTTTTGGCTGATGGCAGTTTCCGCAGAAACTACTTTATAAGCCTTACCCTTAAACTCAACTTCCTTACCGATGCTCTTTTCTGAAGCTACGGGAATTAACTCTGTTACCGGGAAGTTGCGTTCTGCCAGAACCTGCAACATTTTCGTTCCCACCAAACCGGTGGCGCCTACTACTGCTACTTTCATTTTTTGTTTGTGAATTTTGTATTTGAATGATGCTCAAATATGCAAAAGATTTTGGGTTTTTAAGGCGGGAATCATCTTCATCACCAAAATTTACTGCATAAAAGAAGCATCAACCTGAAACCAAATCCCTAAACCTTCAACACAATTTTTTAACTTTGAAGCTGATTGCTGACGGCTGATTGCTATCAGCCATAAACAATCATCAACAAAAAAATAAATGGGAAGAGCATTTGAATTTCGTAAAGAGCGAAAATTTAAAAGATGGGCCAAAATGGCCGTACAGTTTACGCGTTTAGGCAAAGAAATTGTAATGGCGGTGAAAGCCGGCGGCGGTAGTCCGGATACAAATTCCAGGTTGCGCACAGCCATGCAAAACGCCAAAGCGGTAAACATGCCGAAAGACCGTGTGGAAGCTGCCATTAAACGGGCAACCAGCAAAGAAGAAGGTAATTACGAAGAGATTGTGTACGAAGGTTATGCGCCGCATGGCGTGGCTGTTTTGGTAGAAACCGCAACGGATAACACCAACAGAACGGTGGCCAACGTGCGCAGTTATTTTACCAAAACCAATGGTTCTTTAGGGAAAACAGGTTCGCTGGATTTTATTTTTAGCCGGAAATCAGTGTTTACTTTCGAGCCTAAAAGTGTGGATTTGGATGATTTGGAACTGGAACTGATTGATGCTGGCCTGGAAGATTTATTTGTGGAAACAGATGAAGAAGGAAACGATATTGCCGTAATTCATACCGCTTACGAGGACTTTGGAAAGATGCAAAAAGCTTTGGAAGAACAAGGTATTGAAACCAAAAGTGCCAAGTTGGAACGTATTGCGCAATCGCATCATGATGTAACCGAAGAACAGGTGGCTGATGTGATGAAACTGATTGACAAGTTGGAAGAAGATGATGATGTGCAGGCCGTTTACCACAACATGGCAGAATAACTGTCACCAATTTTTGTGCGATAAAAGAAGTATCTAGTAATCTTAAACTATTAACTGATGGCTGATAAAGATTTGCTTGAAATTATCGCTGATATGTTACAGAAACTAGATCAGCATTCTGAAACGCTTGAATTGCAAAATAAAGCTTTGCAGAAACAAGGAGAAGTATTAACTGCTTTTATGGAAGGTTCACTTAAACAGTTTGATCAACAGTTAGTTATCAATGAAAAGATTGTTAACCGATTAGATAATTCAGAATCAGGTTTCAAACGTGGTTAATCATTTGTCCATAATAATTGCTACCAAAAAATTTTGATCAATGCTGACTTTTGAAGATTTTTTTCAGAAAAAGAAAATAGACCTGGTTCAGTTTAAAACTGCTGAGCCAGGTTTATTTGCAGAATTTAGTCGGCATTATCCTTTAATGGGCGAAAAAAGTTTTGATCATACCAAAAAATATCATTTTAACTATTTGCGCCGCACTTATCCGCTGCCTATAATTGCAAAACCTCATGCTGTACAAGCAGAAGATATTTCGGCAATGGCTGTGCAGGGAATTGCTGTTGCTGCTGCACAAAACTTGATCAATGCGATTGAAAAGCCAAAGTTTAAGGAAGATCATTTGGTAGAGTTGGCAGAACATAACGTGCCTGAAAATGATATTTCTTTAGCTGAAGCAGAAAATAGTATCCTGAAAACAGTTTCCGAAACCGAGGTTTCAAAACCAGCTTTCGAACCTCGTTTTAATCCAAAAAACATTCCGAAAACAGAAACTAAGCTGGAATCAGAAGAGCAAAAGCCTGAAATAGAATCTGTTAAACCTGCTTTTAAGCCAAGGTTTAACATGCAGAACATTAAAAAAGATGTTGTAAAAACAGTGCCAGATGAAACTGTTTTGGAAGCACAAGATGTACCAGAAACAACGCAATCATCCACAGAGCAAGCAGAACCAGTTGTTAAACATGCATTTAAGCCGCGCTTTAATCCTAAAAATATCCCAAAACAAGTTATAGAACTGACATCCAAAGTTGAAGTTCAAAATCCAGAGATAGCGATGGAAATTATTGAACCTCTGCCAAGTTTGCAACCTACTGAAAATCAGTTGATAAAAACAGTATCAGAGAGTGATTCTTCAATTTCAAAATTAAATCCTGCTTCACCGGAGCCTGAGAAATTAGTTGAAAAAGCGGTTTATAAACCTCGTTTTCAAATGAAAAATATCCCAAAACCACCCACAGATTCGGAATAATATTTTGTAGCGTTTTCTTTTGAAAAACATTACTATATTATCGTCAGTTCAACCTTTTTATAACAAAATTTATTCTGAAGGATTTTAAGTGATTAGCATTTTTTGGAAATGTGAATTAACTAAGCCATAACTGTTTAAACAACTGTTAAAAATTTTATTTGATAAATCGAAAATTAGCTATAATTTAAAATTTTTGAATCTAAATTCATCTTCAAAACGTATTTATATTATACTGAACAAAATCGGTTTTATAATAGATTAATTTTAAAAAAACCATCAAAAACCTACACAAATGGACCAACTTTTAAGTAATTATGTAGGTTATAGTTTATTTTCAAAATCATTAGATGATTTGCCCAAATTGCCTAAAGTAGTTGTTAATACAATTAACCAATACTCGTTTTGCCTGGCAGAAAAAGACGAAGAATTTAAAAATGCTTTACTAAAATCTGATGTATTGTTACCGGACGGTGTTGGAATTGTAGCAGCGGTTAGATTGCAAACTGGTGAAAAGATCAAAAAAATTTCTGGTTCTAATCTTCATGTGCATTTATTAGCAAAATTGAATAAAGAGTATGGCAGTTGTTTTTATTTAGGTTCTTCTAATAAAACTTTAAAAAAGATAAAAGATAGACTGGCACTTGAGTATCCAAATGTACATGTTGGATATTACTCTCCTCCTTTCAAACCAGAGTTTTCTGAAGCTGATAATAACCGGATGATTAATGAGGTTAACCAGTTTAGACCTGATGTTTTATTTGTTGGGATGACTGCACCGAAACAAGAAAAATGGGCAATTGCACATCATGAGCAATTGAATACAAAACTGATTGGTTCTATTGGTGCCGTATTTGATTTTTATGCTGGAACTATGAACAGGCCAAGTAATTTTTGGGTAAACTTAGGCTTTGAGTGGTTTGGCAGACTAATAAATGAACCTAAACGCATGTGGAAACGTTATTTGTATTACGGGCCAATTTTTTTCTATACACTACTCAAATATAAAATCAAGTATAATTAGATTTTACTCATCCAATTATACTTTCCATTTCGATAGTTTAATTGGATGAATATATAATTTATCAACAGGAAAATGTGCAATTAGTTCTGATAAATTTTGGTTATACCGATTCATATCCTGATTATATTTATCAAGTTCAGGCTGGGTATATAACCAGTAAATGATCCCACGTTTACCAATTTCTTTCTCGGTAATTACTTTTTCTGAAGCTAATAATAATGCTGTTGGAATAGCCAATTCTACAAAAAGTTTGTTGGTTGCAAACACACCGCAATAGTGGCAAAAATTTTTGATTGATGATTTTGATACAATTACAATATCAGAATATGATCCAACAACCGGATAAGCCAACTCAAATTTGTTAAAATAAGAAGTTAGGTGGGCAGCATATCTTACAGTTGCCGATGTAAGTGGAAAAACATCACCATGCAAATCCTGATAGGAAACCGGCTGCACATCGTATCCATGTTTTTTAATAATTTCTTTGGCTTGCAAATATGATGGCATCTCATCAATATTTTCTACACCGTATGCTTTATGTTCATAACTTTCAACCAATGTTTTAATTTTCGACCAATGCCACCTTTTTTTACCAGTAATACTTTTCACCGGTAAAAAACGTAAGGTATCATTGTTGGTTAGGTTGTGCAAAGAATGTATTTCCGGAATGTAACTTGCATCTTTTGCAAGATGAAAATGCTCCAGATAATTATCTTCATTGATGGTAGGATTTAAAATTAAATCATCACCGATAAAAAAATAATGTTCATATTTTTCATCAAAATAATTTTTATAACCTTGTGCCAAATAACCTTGGAAATGCTGAGAACTTTCGTAAATCGGAATAACATTATCTTTATTTCCTTCGTAGAAAGGAACTAAATGATAGATATTTGAAAAACGATCTTTGTATAGTTTTTCTAAAATATCTATGTTTCTGTCATATTTGTGGTTGAAAACAAATATCAGAGCAACTTTTCCTTCCATATTGGAAAAGTAAAAATAAATACTTAAACTAACAATTTATTAATTAATTACTTCAGCATAAATTTGAAGTAATATTTCTAAATTTATATCACTTGTATATTTAGTATTGAAAGTTTGTAAAGCATTAGCCTGATATTGACCTCTTTCTTCTAAGCTAAAACCCATCCAATCATTCAACTTTTTTTTCAAATCAATTTCATTGTTAGTTTCAAAATGCAAGCCATTATAACCATTTGTGATCATGGTTTCCATAGCACCTAACTTGGATGAAATTACGGGCGTACTACAAGCAAAAGCTTCAATAATTGTTAAAGGCATTCCTTCAAACCAAATAGAAGGAAATACAAGTGCCGTGCTTTGCTGTAACAAATTAAAAATTTCTACTTTATCTAAAGTACCTACAAATTCTATGTTTGGATATTGCGCTGCATAACGAACAACTTCATCTTTCAACGGCCCGTCGCCTGCAATTTTGATTTTGTAGGAGCAGGAAGAAAACGCCGATAAAAGAAGCATGATACCTTTTTCTTCAGATAATCTTCCAACGTATAAAAAAGTTTCTGTTCGGTTTTGTGGCTGCAATGTTGGAACAGAACTGAAGTTTGGTTTTACAACCAACTGATCATTAGATAATTTCAATTTAGAATTGAGAAACAATTGCAGAGCATGTTCACTCAACACGATATACTTGTTGCAATTTTTCCATGTACCTAATTTGTTATGGATATACATGGATAATCCCAACCAGAAAGTGATTAGCTTGGAGTTTTTATATACTCCAAGTTGCACTGCTTTCCATGGAAAATTTTGTTGCAATGAATCTAAAAAAAGTTTTCCATTATGAAAA
>JBPBQN010000128.1:0-5594 GCA_050954865.1 Janthinobacterium lividum
TTCCATTACGTGGCACCAGTGACAGGCAGAATATCCAATACTGATGAGCAGCAATTTATTTTCGTTTCTGGCTTTTTGCAGCGCTTCTTCTCCCCACGGAAACCAGTCCACCGGATTTTGGGCGTGTTGCTGTAAATATGGCGAGGTAGAATTGATCAATCTATTTGGCATGATGCTGTTTTTATCAGTATAAATTTGGTGTTGATAATACCGCAAAGTTGGTGGTTTGGTTTGTTTATCACAGTAAATCCTGATTAAGGTGATAGAAAAATACCTTGACATTGTAAAAACATTAAAATCCCGATACTTGTTGCAACATCAAACTCAAAAAATAATTATGAATTCAGTACACGCATATGCGGCACAAGAAGCCGATCAGCCATTAGCACCGCATCAGATTGACCGCAGAGAACCTGGTGCTGATGATGTGGAAATTAAAATTTCATACTGTGGCGTTTGTCACTCCGATATTCACACGGCACGCAACGAATGGGGCGGCACACAATATCCAGTTGTTCCGGGCCACGAAATTGTAGGAAAAGTTACCCGTGTAGGCGAAAACGTAACCAAATTTAAAGAAGGCGATACCGTTGGCGTGGGTTGTTTTGTAGATAGCTGCGGCCACTGCGATAATTGCAACGATGATTTGGAGCAGTATTGCGAAAACGGAAACACACAGACTTATAACTCTAAATCTCAGGATGGCAAAACCATTACCAATGGTGGTTATTCTTCGCATATCGTTGTTACACAAGACTTTGTGCTAAGTGTTTCTGATAAACTACCGCTGGAAAAAGTTGCACCTTTATTGTGCGCTGGCATCACTACTTATTCTCCATTGAAACATTGGGGCGTTAAAGCTGGTGATAAATTAGCGGTTGTTGGTTTAGGCGGATTAGGCCACATGGCCGTTAAACTGGCTGCCTCAATGGGTGCAGAAGTTACCATGCTTAGCCGTTCTCCATCTAAAGAAAAAGATGCGCAAGAACTTGGTGCACATCATTTTGCGTTAACTACCGAACCGGAAACGATGAAAAGTTTAGTAAACACGTTTGATTTTATTATTGATACGGTTTCTGCAAAACATAATTACAGCGATTATTTGCCATTATTACGCACAGATGGTGTGATGATTTTGTTAGGAGTTCCGCCAACACCATCCGAAGTTCCTGCTTTTCCTTTAATTATGGGCCGCCGCAGTTTAGTTGGTTCTTTGGTTGGCGGTATTAAGGAAACCCAGGAAATGCTGGATTACTGTGCCGAAAAAGGAATTACTTCGGATGTGGAAATGATCAACATTAATCAAATTAACGAAGCTTATGAGCGCACGCTAAATGCGGATGTAAAATATCGTTTTGTAATTGATATGGCTTCTTTAAATTAATCAAAAAAACCTTCATAAAAAAAGCACGACAAATAATTGTCGTGCTTTTTTTATGAAGTAAATTTTAGTTTAATAAACTGTTCTGCGCTTAACAACTGTATGTGTACCAGCACGGGATTTTCCTTTATCGGTTTCATTACCAATAACATAACCTGCACCTGCGCCCAGTGCACCACCAAGTAATGCACCTTTAGCACCATGACCAATCAATGCGCCGCCTAATACACCAGCACCGCCGCCAATGATAGCACCTTTTGCCCGTTTAGACATGCCGTGGCGAGTTTTAACTTTAGTAACATACTTGTGTCCGTTTTTATAATAAGTATGTTTGGCGGTTTGCGCCTGCACAAAAGGTGCCGAGGCAGATAAGGTAAAAAAGACGGCAAGAGTTAAAATCAGATTTTTCATCACAAGGTTTAAATTTATCAATAATTAAAAAGTGTAAAATAGATACTTTATCGTTTTAAACGTAAAGTATTTACTAAGGTTTAATATTGCTGCAATAAGTAACAGATTGCGACATATTTAAATCCTAAATTTTACCTGATAAAAACAGTATCCGAAACATCGGGTTTCTTCATCAACACTAAAAATTTGATCGATGCTGTTTTCAATCCCAAAACCAAAACTGTTAATTTTTGATGTTAACGGAACTTTGCTTAACATGGAAAATATTAAGCTGGCTATCAACAAAGTTTACCAGCATCCGGGCGCGTTTACGCAATGGTTTTCGTGGTTGCTGCAATATACGCTGGTAGATACGGTAACCAAATCTTATCATCCTTTCAGCGAAATTGCAAAAGCATCGTTGCAGATGACGGCCAAATCGCTGGAAGTAACTATTGATGAAGCTTTTATGCAGGATATTTTAAAATCTATGCAGCAATTGCCGCTGTATCCGGATGTTTTGGAAGGATTGAATATGCTGAAAAATGCCGGATATAAAATGGTTACGCTAACCAACTCTGCTCCTTCGGCACAACAAAAGCAACTGGAGTTTACCCAAATCACCAGTTATTTTGCAGAAACTTTTAGTGTTGATCAGGTAAAACTGTACAAGCCTCACCCCAAAACTTACCAATATGTTTTGGATGAATTTGCTTTGGAACCTGATGAAGCTTTACTAATTGCCGCACACGGCTGGGATATTGCCGGCGCAAAAAATGCCGGTTTGCAAGCTGCTTATATCGCCCGAAAAGAACAGGCTTTGTATCCTTTGGCTGATGAACCACAATTTGTTTGTCGGGATTTAATAGAACTGGCAACCAAACTGGCACAGCTTTAACCGGCTGATTTTATGCCGGTAAAAACAGTATCAATCTAATTTTACCAATCGATCTTCTGCAATTCGTTTTAAAAATACAAACATTAAAGCGGTAGCAATTACGCCGAAAGTGTGCCATAAAAAATGCGTGCCAACCGACAATAAATGCCAGCCGTCTGCCACCCGAAAAAACAAAGCTATGCCGAAACAAAGCAATGCTGCGGCAATAAACTGCCAGTTGTGGCCTTTCATTTTGATCAGCAGTAAAACCAATGGCAGCAAAACCATTAAAACCATTGCGGCATAATTTAAGCTGATAGCGGTTTGCAAATCTCGCACAAAAAACACTTTCCGGATGGTGATTTCTATGCCGATAAAAACAGCAAGCGCCGTTATGCCAATGTACCATTTGCCCGAAACCTTGATCCAGAAATAAACGCTGGCCAGTAAACACAAAATGGAAATGGGAAGCCAATCCATCATAATAAAAACCGGATAAGTGCGCAAACCGTGATACAAAGTGCCACCGATACTGCCAATCAGCAAAATCCAGGAAGCAATGCTGAGGAAAACATAGTGTTTAGAAAAGCCCTTTAACCGGAAAATCCAGTAAAGGGCTAATAAAAAAAAGAAGCAGGAAGTGATGGTGTTTAATGGTTCGGGGAAACGATGGTTTAAATTAGTTTCCGTATAAATCATTCCACCATCAACAGGAAGTTGCATAGTTATTAAGCTTTTAGCAGTTAACAATCAGCTTTCAGCTAAACAAATTTGTTAATTTAAATAATGTTGATTTTAACAGAATTTGACATCCAGTTATTAGCTGAAGGCTGAAAACTGATGGCTATCCAACTTTCTTCAATTTATTGATAAAAAACTCCAAAGTTAAACCCCAGGCTAAGGTTGCGGCATCTGCATTGAAGCTTGTGCGTTCATCGCAAAAGAAACCATGATCAGCCGCAGACATTTCTACGTTGACAAAATCTTTGCCTGCGTTGGTTAGTTCTATTTTAATCATATCAATCTGTTCTTTTGGTATATGCTGATCTTTTCCTCCCCAAAAAAACAAATGTGGTGCGTTGATAGAAGTAGCTCTTTTGATTAAATCAGGCGCAATACCACCGCCGTAATAAGAAGCTGCTGCTTTAAATGGCAAAATAGTATTTGCCAGGAAACTTACACGGCCGCCCAGGCAATAACCAGTTGCTACAATTTGTCCGGTTTTTACCTGTGAATTACTTTCTAACCAATTCCAGGCAGCTCGAATATCAGCTTCCAATCCTTCTGCCGTAATTGCTTGAAAGTGTGGCATAGCTGATTGAAAATCGGTATAATCAATGGTAATGCCTGCCGGACCAGAGCGATGAAAAAGTTCTGGCGCGATAACCAGGTAACCTTCATCTGCAAACCGATCAGCCAGTTTTCGGATGTGATGATTCACCCCGAAAGCTTCCTGAAATAAAATTAAACCCGGAAACGGACTTTTGCCCTGCGTTGGAATGGAAGTATAAGCCTGCATTGTTGTTCCATCAGAAACCTGCAGCTGCACGAAATTTTGTAAACCTGACATAAATTTTTTCTTGATAAAAGAAGTATTCGGCCAAAATAGTTTTAAAGTCAGTGATGCTTTTTTTATCGGTATAAATTTGGTTTCTGGCGGATTAGTTTTGCACCGGCATTTCCCGCAATTGCTGCGGCGTAAGTTGATGATAACCCGTTGGAGTAGAAAATACGCCGGCCGGAACTGGTTCAAATTTAAGTTGCTGCACCGTAACTTTCATCTTCATTACGGCCTGGCTGATGGTGAAAGTAAGCGGAACGCCTAGCGTAGAATCCAGCATCATCGTCATGGAATTTTGCGGCACGGCAATGTTTTTGGTGAACCAGGCTTCGGTGTTTTCTCCGGATAATTTATCCTGAAAAATGTATTTTTCGGCTGGATAGCCAGCAATGTTTTTGGTTTCTTTTTGTTTGGTTACGGTGTGCGGCGGCAGCGTGCCAATTTCTTCGGACTGCTCGGTTTTGTTGTAATCAACCATAAACTGCCGGAAAGTTGATTTGAGCAAAACCCGCATAACACTGGTTTTTTTATCAGTGATGATCGTGGTTGATTCTTTTTCAGATTGCTGGATGCTCACCGTAGAATCTCCTTTAAAATACACTTTTGCTTCTTTGGGCAGATATTCGGCATAACCTTTTAAACTGTCTGGCAACTGATATTCCAACTTGTAAGTAATAATTCCTTCATCGTTGTTTTTACGATTGCAAGCAGCTAAAAACAGCATCAGTATAAAACCGGCGAAAAATATGTTTTTCATGATCAAACCCAGAAATTTTGTTCCTGAAAAGCAAGTATATCTTTATTCCGAAGAAAAGCCTAAAAAATAGTCGATAAAAACAGCATCAGCCGCTCCGCATAAAAATTTAAAACTAATTGATAAGGCTGTTTACTTTGCTAATCAATTGCTCAATATCAAAAGGTTTGGCTAAAAAATCATTTGCGCCGGCTTCGGAAGCAATGTTTTTGCCTTCCATGCTGGCAGAAATGATGATAACTGGCAAGTTCATTTTATCCGGATCCACCCGGAGCGTTTTTAAAACCTGATCGCCAGTTAAAACTGGCATCCACAAATCAAGCAGCAACAGATCAGGCTGTTCATTCCGAATTTGTTTAAATATATTTAAGCTATTGGCTTCTCCAATGGTATCAAAACCGGCATCTTCTAAAATGAAGGACAACATGTGCAAAATGCCTTCATCGTCATCACATATCAATATTTTTTTATTCATTATCCGGTTACCTTTTCATTTAAAGGAAGTGTAAAACTGAAGGTAGAGCCTTTTCCTTTTTCACTCTCTACCCAAAGGCTGCCGCCGTGGTTTTTAACAATTTGCTGGCACACATAAAGGCCGATGCCCATGCCTGGAAAACGCTGCTGGATTTCG
>JBPBQN010000129.1:0-5540 GCA_050954865.1 Janthinobacterium lividum
GTAATGTTCTTTTAACAATTTGATGTTGCGCGAATTAGATTTGTAGTAGAAATCGAATACGTTCCCAATCAAAGGTATGCCGCCGATTAAGGCATCAACACAAATATTCATCACCATTAAAATCACGACTTTACGGCTGACACCATTTTTGGCCATCACCAAAACCAGTGCAGCACCAACGATAAACCCGGAAATATCGCCAACAAACGGAATCAGATTGATAATCGGATCCAAACCAAAACG
Source organism: Janthinobacterium lividum (assembly GCA_050954865.1). Classification (GTDB taxonomy): domain Bacteria; phylum Bacteroidota; class Bacteroidia; order Sphingobacteriales; family Sphingobacteriaceae; genus Mucilaginibacter_A. Next base: position 244 of record JBPBQN010000129.1, read on the forward strand.
GAAATTGCTGCCCGGCAGTTTAAACTGATCATCCATCAAACCGGAAATGCGTTCTACCCATTTCAACCGGCCAGTTAAGTTTGCATTCTGAGGATTTTGCGTATTCATAATTAATATTGCTTTCGAAGCCTTTGTAAATTAACCAAAAACTATTTGCTTGTGGCTTGTAATGACTTTTTGTTTTATCATCTCATACTTCTTTTATCACCCTAAAATTAACTTGACCTGACATTATATTTGAACATTTATGCAACCGAAAACGTATTTTTGTGTAAAACGAAATACATGTCCCAAGATACCGAACACGTACAATGCCTGATTATTGGTTCTGGCCCTGCTGGTTATACTGCTGCCATTTATGCGGCCCGCGCTGATTTAAAACCCGTTTTATATACCGGAATGCTGGCTGGCGGTCAGCTGACGCAAACTACGGAAGTAGAAAATTTCCCCGGTTATCCGGATGGCATTCAAGGGCCGGAAATGATGGAGCAGTTTCAAAAACAGGCCGAGCGTTTTGGTACCGATGTTCGTTTTGGCTACATCAGTTCGGTGGATTTTTCCAGTTTGCCGCACAAAGTTGTGGTAGATGAAGTAAAAACGATCACTGCCGATACTGTAATCATTTCCACCGGTGCTTCTGCCAAATGGCTTGGGCTGGAATCAGAGCAAAAATACAATGGTTTTGGCGTTTCTGCCTGCGCGGTTTGCGATGGTTTTTTCTTTAAACAACAGGATGTAGCAATCGTTGGGGCAGGAGATACAGCAGCTGAGGAAGCTACTTATCTGGCCAAACTGTGCCGCAAAGTTTACATGATTGTACGCAAACCAGAGTTTCGTGCTTCCAAAGCGATGGTGAGCCGCGTGCAAAATACGCATAACATTGAGATTATTTATAGTTCTGAAACACAGGAAATTGTGGGCGACGGACAAACTGTTAACGGCGTGCGCATCAAAAATAACCAAACGCAGGAAGAACGTACTTTAGATGTTACCGGCTTTTTTGTAGCCATCGGCCATCACCCAAATACTGACATTTTTAAACAATACATTGATACAGATGAAGTTGGTTACATCCTGACAAAACCAGGCACTACACAAACCAATGTTGAAGGCGTTTTTGCTTGTGGCGATGCACAGGATAAACTTTTCCGCCAGGCAATTACTGCTGCCGGAACTGGCTGTATGGCTGCTTTAGAAGCAGAACGTTATCTGGCTGCCAAAGAAGCGGAAGTTGAAGCGTAAGCAATTTTCATCATAAAAACAAAAAGCTTCTATGCTGCAAAAGCACAGAAGCTTTTTTTATAGGTATAAAATTATGGAGCAAAAAATTGCTGCTGCCGGCAGTATTTTTAAATATATTTTCCTGCTGATTTTGGTGGTTGCAATAATTGCAGGCGGACTTTTCTTTTTAAAAGATAAACTTTTTGGTTCTAAAAAGGAATTTCGGGAAGATGTGATGGTACAAAAAATCACTTCGATGGGTAAACTGGAGCTGGTAAAATATTCAATGAAAGATGTGATTGAGCAAAAAGAAACCCGCATGCTTTTGCCTGATAAACGCATTTTGTTTGTAGCCGTTGGCGAGGTAACCGGTTGTATTGATTTGATGAAAGTACAGAAAAAAGACATTGTAAAAGTTGGCGAAGATTCTGTTACCGTAACGTTGCCCAATCCGGAAATTTGTTATGTAAAACTGGATCATCAAAAATCAAGTGTTTATGATGTTTCCGGAGCCTGGTTTCAGCAGGATACCAAGGATTTGGTGGAAGGAATTTATAAAATTGCCGAACAGCGTTTGCTTAAAAATGCTTCCGACATGCAGATTCTGCCAAAAACCAAGCAAAATGCGCTGCTGATTTTTAAGCCGATGCTGGAAAATATTTCCGGAAAAAAAGTTGGCATTTTATTTAAGTCATAGTTGCAATGCTGTTTTTATCGACTAAATTTCATTGGAATTAGCAAACTTAAGTAATGTGGTTTTGCATTATTAAACCTATTTTGTGTTGTTTCGTAATACGAAAATTACATTTCAATCTGTCTGTTCTACACCTTTCCTGAACCATTTTTGCGGTTTAGTTTTCTAATCGTTTCTGTGCTATCATAATGTTTAAATATTCCTGCTGCTTTTTATTTTTGTTATTTGCTGCAAATTGTTTCTCACAAAATCAGGATTCAAACTTAGGTTTGATTCCGGCTCCGGCTACTATCAAAATAAATACAGGCCAATTTTTACTGCATAAAAGAAGCATTGTAAAAACCGAGTTAAAAAATGACCGCGCGGTTAATTTCCTGAATGCTTATCTACAAAATTTTAAAAGCTTTGATTCAAATTCAAAAACGGATACTTCGAGTTCTATCATAGAACTTACTTCTATCGGTGCTGATACTTCTAATTTGGAAGCTTACCACCTCAGCATCACTCCAAAAAAAATTACGATTATTGGTAAGGATGCCGGTTTGTTTTATGGCATACAATCGCTTATCCAGTTGCTGGCCGATAGCAAAACGCAAAACAAATCTTATTTAACTTGTGCCGAAATTGATGACCATCCGCGTTTTAAATATCGCGGCATGCATCTGGATGTTTCGCGGCATTTTTTTCCTGTTTCTTTTATCAAGGAATATCTGGATTTGCTGGCTGCTTATAAAATCAACACGTTTCACTGGCATTTAACAGACGATCAGGGCTGGCGCATCGAAATCAAAAAATATCCGAAACTAACCGAAATCGGCAGTCAGCGTGCGCAAACTTTAATTGGCAATTCGCACGCACACCCAAAGCAGTTTGATAATACGCCTTACGGTGGTTTCTATACGCAGGATGAAATTCGGGACGTTGTAAAATATGCCACCGAACGCTACATCACCATCATTCCGGAAATTGAAATGCCCGGCCATTCTCAGGCGGCTTTGGCTTCGTATCCGGAATTGAGTTGTAATCCGAAAAAACATTATAAAGTGGCCGAAACCTGGGGCGTTTTTGATAATGTTTATTGTCCGTCGGAATATACTTTCACTTTTTTAGAAGATGTTTTAACGGAAGTGATGGATCTTTTTCCTTCAAAATACATTCATATTGGCGGCGATGAAGTGCCGAAAAGAATTTGGCAAAATTCTGTTTTCTGCCGAAATCTGATCAAAAAGTTAAAGCTGAAAAACGAGCATGGTTTGCAAAGTTATTTCATCGGCAGGATTGAAAAGTTTTTGAATGAACACGACCGGAAAATCATCGGTTGGGATGAAATTTTACAAGGCGGACTGGCGCCAAACGCAACAGTAATGAGCTGGCGCGGAGAATCAGGCGGAATTGCGGCTGCCAAAATGAACCACGACGTGATTATGGCTTCGCAAACTGCGGGTTTGTATTTTGATAAAGCGCAAAGCAGATCAGATCAGGAACCAGCTTCCATCGGCGGTTATGCACCTTTAGAAAAAACGTATTCGTATAATCCGGTTGCTGCGGTTTTAGATACGAATCAGCAAAAATGCATCATCGGCGTGCAGGCCAATTTATGGACGGAATACATCGCCACAACTACCAAAGCCGAATATATGCTGCTGCCGCGATTGCTGGCGCTTGCTGAAATTGCCTGGACGCCGCTTGCCCGTAAAAACTATACTGATTTTGCTGAAGTACGTTTGCCACGACACCTAAACCGTTTGGATGCGGCCGGAATTAATTACCGCGTGCCCGAACCTTTTAATATTCATGATACGCTTACTCGCTCACCCACAATTACTTATGTGCTAAAACCTTCTGTTGCTGATGCACGCATTTTTTATACGCTTGATGGAAATGTGCCAACAGAGAACTCGCTTTTATACACTAATCCGATTCAGATCAGCTTAGAAAAAAATCAGCTTAAAACCTTACAAACGGTAGAAATCACAACTTGCGGAAACCGCAGTATTATCAGCAAAGCTTCCATTTATTTCCGTCAGCCGTTTCCTGCCATTGCACATTTAGATACGCTGCGTGAAGGTTTAAAATACAGAATTGCAACCGGAAACTTTACTGCTTTAGCTCAGCTGGATACTTTACCTGCAATAGATTCGGGCAGTACAAAAACCATCAATGTATCAGCTTTTAAAAAATACAATACCGGTTTTGGTGTGATTTATGCAGGTTTTGTACGTATTGATGCGGATGGAAACTACAATTTGGGCTTAACTTCAGATGATGGTTCGCAATTATTTCTGGATGATCAGCTGGTGGTTGATAACGATGGCAAACACGCCATTTTAAATAAAAGCAGTCTGGTGCCCCTGCAAAAAGGCTATCATAAAATAAAAATTAAATATTTTGATGCCGGTGCTACCGCTGCATTAAGAGTTTATTTAAATTTAGCCGGAAAACCACTAACAGAACTTCCGCCGGATGTTTTATTTAATTAAAATATGAAATTTTTAGGTGATAAAAGAAGCATCGTCCCAATTGTGCTTGCTGTTTTTATAACAGTAATTTCGGGTTGTAACCAGGAACAGGAAAAACCATTGCAAGCCGTAAAAGCACCCTCAAAAACGGTTTTAACGCAGCCGTTTCGTTTTCATAAATTAATTGAAGTTTCGCCTGGAAACAGTTTTGATGTTTTCAGCTGGGGGCGAGGTTCTGATTCAACCGGTTCTTTACTGATTCTGGCGTCAGATTCCTCAGCCAAAAAATACACCACTACAACCGGCGATCTGGAAGGTGCAATTACTGATGTGTACAACACAGATATGGATATGGATGGCAATCCGGAAATCCTGGTTCAGGCAAAGTCCAAAGATTCTACCGTTCGTACGCAGATTTACGCTTTTGAATACAAAGACAGTAAAGCACAAAAGCTTGATTTTCCAAAGTTAACTTCCTCACAAAGAAAAGGTTATCGTGGCGAAGATGATTTTTACATTAAGGAAGGAACTTTAATGCGCGAGTTTCCGGTTTTTGATGGAAACGGAAGCAGTGCCAAGCTAACCGGCGATAAACGTATTTTAGAATACGGCATCCGCAGCAATAATTTTACGGTAAAAACAATTGAGCAGGAATCGCAGAAAGCTGTTTCTACAAAAGATACCGTTAAAAGTGCTGCTGTAAGTACTGTTGCTTCACCAAAAAACACCTCACAAAAGAAGCATCATACTTCAGAGCGGAAACACCATGCTGAAAAAAAGTCGCATAAAAGAAGCAGTCATCATTCCGGCAAAAAACGCAGACATCATCGCAGGTAAAATCCAGACTGATTTTATGCCGATAAAAACAGCATCCAACTAATACACAAACTCGCCAAATTCAGATCGAATCGTTAATTTTTTAG
>JBPBQN010000130.1:0-5354 GCA_050954865.1 Janthinobacterium lividum
AAAAACAGCATCAATAAATGAATTTATACTGCACTAAGAATGAAATTCAGACAGTTTCGGAAGTAAGCCGTTTGCTGATTTTGCTTTTAAAACTGAATTTAAATAACTTTTCTTTCCAGCCAGATTGTGGAAAACTTTTAAAATAGCGCGCAATGATAGATGCTTCACCCAAAAAACTTTTGCATAGATAAGCAAACAGAATGAGCAGTAAAAAAGGTATAATCCACATGCCAGCAATTAAAAACAGGAACGAATTGAACAGGCATTTGTAAATCAGGAAACTAATTACAGCTATTTTTAAGGTTGAGTAAACAATTTTCATAGATCAGCAGCTAATACAAGTGCTGTATAGAAAAAATCGTGCTAAAAACAGCATTATAAAAATTCCTGCAAATCGCCTTTGCCTTCGCGGATGATATCAAACTCGCCGGAAGTGCAATCTACCACCGTGGAAGCGATGTTATCGCCGTAGCCTCCATCAATCACAATGTCAACCAAATCCTGGTATTTTTCATAAATCAGTTCCGGATCGGTAGAATATTCCAGAATATCGTCATCATCTTTTATGGAAGTGGTGAGGATCGGATTGCCCAGTGCTTTCACAATTTCGCGTGGAATATTGTTATCCGGAATTCTGATGCCAACCGTTTTTTTGTTGGAACTGATCAGCTTCGGCACCAAACCGCTTGCATTGAAAATAAAAGTAAACGGGCCGGGCAGTGCTTTTTTTATCACCCTAAAAACAGTATTGTCGATGGGTTTGATGTAGCTGGAAATATCGCTCAGATCGTAACAAATAAAAGATAGGTTGACCTTGTTAGAATTTATTTTCCGCAACTGGCAAACGGCTTCGATGGCTTTGTGGTTGGTGATATCGCAGCCCAAACCATAAACGGTATCGGTTGGATAAATTACCAAACCGCCTTTGCGCAAAACTTCAGCAACTTGTGCAATGGCTTTTGGATTTGGGTTTTCCGGGTAGAGTTTGATCAGCATAAATGTTTAAACACAAAAATAAAAAAAGGTTTGTGCCGAAGTACAATGCTGTTTTTATCGGTTAAATTTTGGTGTGATTTGAACTAATGATTTTCTTTCACCAAAAAATACCCGATAAAAACAGCATTCACAAAAAAGGCCGTCTTTTTCAAGACAGCCTTTAAATTATATTTTAGTTGAAGCTTACGCCAAAACTTCTTTAACTCTATCCGCAGCTTCTTTTAACAGGATGGCTGAGAAAACTTTCAAACCAGATTCATCAATCAATTTTTTAGCTTCCACGGCATTTGTTCCTTGTAAACGAACAATGATTGGAACCGGAATATCGCCCATTTCCTGATAGGCATCAATTACACCTTGCGCCACACGATCACAACGTACAATTCCGCCAAAAATATTGATCAAAATAGCTTTTACGTTCGGATCTTTCAGGATAATTCCGAAAGCCGCTTTTACGGTTTGTGCATTGGCCGTTCCGCCAACATCCAAAAAGTTTGCAGGCTCGCCACCGGCAATTTTGATAATGTCCATTGTTGCCATGGCCAAACCTGCGCCGTTAACCATGCAACCAACATTTCCGTCAAGCTTTACATAGTTTAGGTTAGATTCGCTAGCTTCAACTTCCATCGGATCTTCTTCAGCTGTATCACGCATGGCGGCAAAATCCGGATGACGATACAAAGCGTTATCATCGATATTCACTTTTGCATCAACCGCCAGAATTTTATTATCAGAAGTTTTTAAAACAGGATTGATTTCAAACTGAGAAGAATCTGTTGCTTCGTAAGCTTTGTATAAAGCGGTGATAAATTTCACCATATCTTTAAAAGCATCGCCGGATAAACCTAAATTAAAAGCTATTTTGCGCGATTGGAAAGCTTGCAAACCAACTTTCGGGTCGATTTCTTCTTTGTAAATCAGTTCTGGTGTGGAATGTGCAACTTCTTCAATATCCATTCCGCCTTCGGTAGAATACATGATCACGTTGCGGCCTTTTGCGCGGTCCATCAACACCGAAACATAAAATTCTTTTGTTTCTGATTCGCCGGGATAATAAACATCCTGTGCAACCAGCACTTTGCTCACTAATTTACCTTCCGGACCGGTTTGCGGCGTAACCAACTGCATGCCGATAATGGCTGCCGTTTTCTCCCGAACATCGTCCAAATTTTTGGCTAATTTAACGCCGCCGCCTTTACCGCGGCCGCCTGCATGAATTTGTGCTTTAATCACCACCCAGTCAGAACCATATTCTTCCTTTAATTTTTTAGCTGCTTCCACAGCCTGTTCAACGTTCTCGGCTAAGATGCCTTCCTGAACCTTAACACCGTAGCTTTTCAGTATGGCTTTGCCCTGATATTCGTGAATGTTCATTTTGAAAAAGATTTTGGGTAAAGCTACAATTTCGGGTTAAAAATAAAAATGGAAAATGATTTTGATGGAGATGACAATCAACTATCTTATTTTTGCCAAATGCTAAAAGCACGTTCCATCAAAAAATCGTACGGAAAATTACCAATTTTAAAAGGTGTTGATCTAGATGTACTTCCCGGCGAAATTGTAAGTATTGTAGGCGCTTCCGGTGCTGGCAAAAGTTCGCTGCTCAATATTATCGGTACGTTGGATAAACCGGATTCTGGTCGGATTTTACTGAATGATGTTGATACCAGCGTGATGAACCAAAAACAATTAAGCGCTTTTCGCAACCAAAAAATTGGGTTTATCTTTCAGTTTCATCATTTGCTGGCCGAATTTAATGCGATCGAAAATATCTGTATTCCGGCGTACATCCATGGAAAAACAAAACTGGAAGCCGAAACACGCGCAAGTGAATTACTGGAAATGCTGAATCTCGGTCATCGCAAAATGCATAAACCCAGCCAGCTTTCGGGCGGCGAGCAGCAGCGTGTGGCCGTGGCGCGTGCGTTGATTAATAATCCGGCTTTGATTTTGGCGGATGAACCTTCGGGCAACCTGGATTCTAAAAACGCCAAAGAACTGCATCAGTTGTTTTTTTCGCTGCGTGATCAGTTTAAACAAACGTTTATTATTGTTACACACAACGATGAACTGGCCGAAATGAGCGACCGAAAAGTGATGATGAAAGACGGTTTGATTGAAGCATGAAAGCGTTAATTACCTGCGCACAAAATCCGGGCGTTTACTTTCTGGAAAAATGGTTGCCGCAATTGGATTTTATTTATGGCGATGCTGTTTTTATCGGCCAAATTTCGGCCGCGCAGCAATTGGTTTTGCCGAGAACTTCGGAATGGGATTTCATTCATCAGCTGCTGAATATTTGTCTGGATCAGCAAATTGACGTGGTTTTTGCCATGGGTTTAGCCGAACAGGAATTGCTGGCCGAAGCGGTAGAATTATTTTCAGAATTCAACATCAAGCTGTATTTGCCGGATCTGTTGCTGTGGAAACTGTTGCTTGATCCAGCCGAAATCTTCCGGAAACTCAATTTTTGTGGCATAAAAACAGTATCGCATCAAATCACAAATTCCTTCGGAGAATTTTCCAAAGCTTGTTTGCAACTGGGTTATCCAACGGAAAACGTTGCGGTTTCATCCGTTCAAAATCAGGATTTGGTTTGGATTGTGAATGATCAGCTTAACGCAAATTTAATCGAAGGAAATCCGGTCATTCCGTTTACCAAAGCTGCCAAATTATTTGCTGCAGAGGAACTGCTTTTGCTGCGGAGCTTTAAAGCTTCAACCCAAAAAGTATATGCTTCGTTTACCGATGGAAAATTGGAATCCTGCTGGAATTTGGAAAATCTATCCGCAGAAATTTTGCAGAAAATAGGAGCAGAACTGAAACTGAATGGTTTGTTTGAAATCCAGTTTCAGCAGGAAGAATTTTTTAATATAAAACCGTTTTTTGTAAGATGATTTTTCGTTACGCCGACCTTGATCCGCAGAAAAAAGCTTTTGTTTTTGAGCTGGACAATGTGCTTTTCCCAAAACAGGATTATTACCTGCAAGTGTATTATTTGTTTGCCGCTTTTTTGGAGCATACTGAACAATTGAACAGTAAAGAAACGCTTGCCGTAATGCAGGAAACGTATAAAACACAAGGCGAAGACACTGTTTTTACCTCGATAAAAACAGCATTTGGTTTGGATGAAAAATACCGTGAAAACTTTGAACGTTTATTTAAAACGGCTCGGATTCCGCTTAAATTATTGTTGTATAAACAGATGCTGGAACTGTTGCAACAAATTGTAATCGACCGGAAACAACTGTTTATTCTGACTAACGGCAACCCGGAGCAGCAACTCAACAAAATCCGGCAAACAGAATGGAACGGTTTGGAAAAGTATCTGGTTTGTTATTTCGCAGCCGAAATTAAGCCAAAACCAGAACCGGATGCGCTACATCAAATTTTATTAGACCATCATTTGCAACGCCGCGATTTGGTGATGATTGGCAATAGTACAACGGATGAACTTTGCGCGCAGGCAGCTGGCATAGATTATGCAACAATTTTTGATTTTGTTGGAAAAGAATAAAATTTAGGTAAGATCGTTTTACAAACAATTGATTAGTTGTATCTTGTAAAAAAATAAAATATGAAGAAATATAACTTTTACTTAACTGCTTTGCTTTTTTCGGTTATATATTTTACGGCTTGTAAAAAAAATCAGCCTTTACCGGCGGTCAGTAATCCAAATGCTATTCCAACAACAGGCACTGTTTTAGATCGGGTTAAAGATTCCGTTTATCTTTTCACACAGGAAGATAATTTATGGTATGATGCTTTGCCAACATATGCTGCTTTTAAACCAAGGGCTTTTACAGGTACAACAGATGCCGCAGCTTTGCAAAGTGAGGTTGATGCACTTTCTCAATACAAAATCAACCCAACAACCGGAATGCCTTATGAATATGACATGGCTTATCCCGGCGAAGCAAAATATTCTTTTATAGATCAGGGTGCAACGGCAACTACTTTAGGCGGCACAAAAGGTGATTACGGTTTCAGCGCAAATTATAACACTGCAACAGATCTTCGCATTAAATATGTTTATCCGGGTTCTCCTGCAGATAAAGCCGGTTTGGCAAGAGGTTATCAAATTACGGCGATTACCGGCGTGCCATCACTAACCTACACCAATTCTGCCAGCACTAATACAAATTACACAGCTTTGATTAATGCGTTGTTCAGTTCAACAACTATCACCATGACGGTGCAAAAGCCGGACAATACTACCTTAAGCATTACGTTAAACGCGGCCAATTATACAGTAAATCCGGTTTTAAAAACCCAAATAATTGATTTAGGCAACGGCAAAAAAATGGGTTATATGGTTTTTAACAGCTTTACAGTTAAAACGAATGCTCAGGCAAGTT
>JBPBQN010000131.1:0-5251 GCA_050954865.1 Janthinobacterium lividum
GAAGTTTTTATCTTCCATCCCAATATCGCTGTTTACGCGCACATTTTTGGCAGCCATGCTTTTTGGATAGGTTTTTACCAGATGATTATCGCTAAAAAACTTCCTGAAAAACAATTCTGTTTTGTTAAGCGCCCGGCGCAATGGTTTGCGCGCGCCCGCCGTAACTTCACCCGAAAGAACGCCACTTTCTTCCGGTGCGTGGTACAGCCATTTCCAGCCTTCATAAGCGGCACCGCCAGCTACAAAAAGCGTGGCAAAAGAGATAAAATTGCGTCGTTTGATTTTTTTATCAAGGTCATTTTCTGCTGTTTTTTTCTGATCGCCCATATTCATAAACATTAAAACAGTTACTAATTTTTTGGATGATTTTGAGTTGATTCTGCTTCGGTTGTACTTTCGGTGGCTAAAACTGACGGTTCATCAATCACTTCAAAACCAGAAACTACCGACCGAAAATTGTTCCATCCGGCCAAAACCACCTGTAAAACATGAATAATAAAAAACAGCACGTAACCAACCGTTAACACAAAATGAATAACGCGCGCGGTATGATAACCGCCCATCAGCCAGGTTAAAGTGGCAAATTGCGCCGGTTTGTAAATGGCCAAACCTGTTAATATCGAGCCGGCGCCCATCACAATTACAGCGGTGTAAGCAATGCGTTGCGCGGCGTTGTATTTGTTTTGTGGCGGCGCGGTTTTACGCAGATGCAGATCGTGCAGCAGCACTTGCCATGCTTCTTTTAGCGAGGTTTTTTGCGGAACCAGATTTCGCCATTCGCCCGAAATCAGCGTATATAAAACATATAAAATCCCGTTCAGAATAAAGAACCACATAAACAGAAAGTGGAAAGCCATACCTTCAGCCAATCGCGCCGGAATGTTAAAAAGCTGATAAAATCCTTCCGGAAAAAACTTAAAAAAAGTATGGCCAAAAAGCGTAAAGCTGTACTCATCATCGGCCCAATAAATCAGCAATCCGCTCCAAATCATAATCATCAGCAGCGGAAAATTAATCCAGTGCGTCCAGCGCATCAATAACGAATGTTTTTCCTTAATTGCTTTCATGGTTTGGTGTTGTGATAAACTATTTATTTTCAGCTGTTTACTTTTTTGGGTTGATAAAAACAGTATCAGTTAATTGCAGTAAAGTTACTGTGTTATCCATCCGTGCATTTTAAATCGAATATCTATCCAAAATTATACATAACTATTGTGCCGAAAGGAGGTTTCTACTTAAAGCATAAATCACAGCTATTTAACGCAACAGTTTTAAATATATACAATAAAAATAAGCAGGTAGCTTTAATTTGTATTGATTACCAGCTGTGATATGCTTCTTTTATCATACAAAAAACGATAACCTTTTATCAAATGAAATTTATGTGGGTCATTTTTGCTTTATTGGCAGCCGTTACCGCCGGCGCCGTGGTGGTTTTAACCAAAGCCGGATTAAAAGACATGGATTCGAGCCTGGCTTTTGCTGTTCAATCAGTTTTAATTTTGCTGGTTTCCTGGCTTGTTATCCTTTTTCAAGGCAATTTTAAAGATGTAGCCAAAATTGATGGCCGCGTCTGGCTGTTTTTAATCGCTGCCGGCGTGCTTACGGCTGTTTCATCGTTGCTGTCATACCGCGCTTTAAAACTCGGCGAAGCTTCATTTGTAACGGCAATTGAAAGGCTTTCGCTGGTATTTTCGGTTATCTTGGCCGTTTGGTTTTTAAAAGATAAACTCACCTGGCAATCTGTTTTTGGCATTGTGCTAATGATGGGCGGCGCACTGCTGATCGCTTTTACAAAAAAAGCAAGCTCATAAATTACCTACTGTTTTTATTGATGAAAAAACAATTTTTACTGCTGATACTGTTTTTACCGGTGTTTTCTTTGGCGCAAAAATTTACTCCTCAGGAAATAAAAAAGTTTGAAACCGAAGCAAAATGCGTTACCATTATTCGTGATAACTGGGGTGTGCCGCACATTTATGGTCAAACCGATGCCGCTGTAGTTTTTGGGTTGATGTACGCACAAGGCGAAGAAAATTTTGCCGGCATTGAACGCAATTATTTGTACCAATTGGGCAAGCAGGCCGAAGTTGACGGCGAGAAAAACCTGTACACGGATGTACAGTTGCAGCTGATTGCCGATAGCGCCGATGCAATTAAAGATTACCAAACGGCTGATCCGAAGTTTAAAAAACTGCTTGATGCTTTTGCCGATGGTCTGAATTTTTATTTATACAAACATCCGGAAACAAAGCCCTTGGTTTTTCACCATTTTGAGCCGTGGTATGCGCTGATGTTTACCGATGGCAGCGTGGCGGCAACCATTACCGGAGGCATTAATTTAAGTGAAACCAAAGATTTTTATGCGGAGAAGACAGAAAGTTTGAAAGTTGGCAAGACGGAAAGTCAGGAAAATCAAAAGACGAAAGGTTTAGAAGCGGTTTTGGATGAACGGGAAACCGGTTCCAACGGATTTGCCATCGCGCCAAAAAAGTCTGCTTCCGGCCACGCGCTGCTGTATATCAATCCGCATGTGCCGTTTTATTTCCGGAGTGAAGTGCAGCTGGTTAGCCAGGAAGGTTTAAACGTTTATGGCGCCGTAACCTGGGGACAATTCTTTATTTATCAGGGATTTAACGCACATTGTGGCTGGATGCACACTTCAAGTTATGCCGATGTGGCTGATTTGTACGAAGAAAAGGTGCATAAAAGAAGCACCGGCTGGTTTTACGAATATGAAGGAAAAGAGAAACCCGTTATTGAACGCAAACTGATTTTTAAAGTGAAGGAAAATGACAAAATCGTACTCAAAACGATTATTGGATATTACACCGATCATGGTCCGGTTTTGGGCAGTCGGAATGGAAAATGGTTAAGCTTGAAGGCCAATAACCGATCTTACAAAGCTTTGCTGGAATCCTGGCTCATCACCAAAGCCAACAATTTTGCGGAATATAAAAAGGCCATGAATTTGCTTTCTAACGCTACAAATAACACGGTTTACGCAGATGACAAAGGGAACATTGCCTTTTGGTACGGAAATTTTATTCCTAAAAGAAGCATTGCTTTTGACTGGCGGCAACCGGTTGACGGCAGCACCAAAGCAACAGAATGGCAAGGTTTGCATCCGTTAGATGAAATTGTGCAGGTGATAAATCCGGAAACTGGCTGGATACAAAATTGCAATTCTACGCCGTTTACTTCCTCCGGAAATAGCAGTCCGGATAAAACAAAATATCCATTGTATATGGCTCCAAATGGTGAAAATTTTAGAGGAATTAATGCGATCAAACTGTTAAGCAATAACCAGAAACTAACTTTGGATGAACTGATTTCCAAAGGCTACAACCATTATTTAACGGCTTTTGATGTGCTGCTGCCTTCGCTTTTTAAAGCGTATGATTTGGCTCCGGATTCAATACAAAATCAACTGAAAGAACCCATACAAATTCTGAAAAATTGGGACCGAAAATCTGCCATTCACTCTGTTGCAACAAGCTTGGCGGTAGAATGGGGAACAAGGATGTTTGCGGCCTTGCCAAAAGCAAATTCTTCCGAAGAAGCCACTTATCAAACCGAACGTGTAAATGCTTTGCTGCAAATTATCAACCCAAAACAGGAACTGACTTTTTTAGCAGAAACCATCCAAAACCTGCAAACGCGTTACGGTTCCTGGAAAACAGAATGGGGCGAAATTAACCGTTACCAACGCCCGGCCGATGCTGTTTTTAGCGATGAAAAACCGAGCCTGCCGGTGGCGCAGGTAGCATCTACTTTTGGTCAGTTGCCGTCTTTTATGAGCCGCACGATGGACACGAAAAAGCGTTATGGTTATTCTGGAAACAGCTTTATTGCCGCAGTAGAATTTGGTCCGAAAATCAAAGCCAAAACGGTTATTACCGGCGGACAATCTTTCAACCCAAACAATAAAAATTTTACCGATCAGGCTGAAATGTATTTAGATGGAAAATTTAAAGATGTGTTGTTTTACAAAGAAGATGTGCTGAAACATGCGGCGAAAATGTATCATCCGGGAGAATGAGATTTCCAGGAGCGATTAAAATTTAATAAATGACAATTTTTATTGCTTCCTTTTTTGCCTGAATTCTATCCGCTCTAAGCTTTGTCAGTTCCTAATCCAACTCTGGTTCGGTTTGAACATCTATACAAGCTGCTTTCTGCCTTTCTACATCTTTAATAATGTCTTCAATTACTTTAATGCCTCTTTTGGATTCGATAGAATGAACTAAACTATTGAAAATAATGACCAAAATATAGGTGAAAATTGGTGCACCAATGGTTACTAAATTTTAACTAAAGGATTTTGTATGTATGTGGCACCAGATTCAACAAATACCATGAAAGAAGTTACATTAGGTGTATTTTTAGGATCTTTTTGATGATCCGATTTGCTACTGTCAAAATCAGCCATTTACAAGCTAACTAACTCTTTTCTTTGCGTAGAAATATCTTGATTTTGAGATATAGTTACCTGGTGATTGCCTTTAATAAAAGTTATCTGGTCTGCGTATTTTGCATGATAAATACGTTTAGCAGCAATTCAAATTGTAATAGTTAAAGCTGTAAATCCAACAAATAATATAAAGAAGCTTGTAATTGCGCTCCTATTGATGTGTAAAACAGGCTTAACAAATATAAAATTTTCTTTTACATATTTGATACGTGATTAAAGTTAGCTATGGCAATAAACTAAACGATGCTTCTTTTACATCACGAGAATTGGTACCGGTATAAATTTTAAAATCGCCGGGTTCCGAATCAAATTTTAATTCAGAATTATAAAATTTCAGATCATTGTTGGTGATGGTGAACTGCACATTCCGGCTCTCTCCTTTTTTGAGGAAGATTTTTTGAAACGATTTCAGTTCTTTTACCGGCCGTGTAATCGATCCCACCAAATCCTGAATGTACAATTGCACCACTTCTTCACCATCATAATTTCCGCTGTTGGTTACCTTTACAGTTACTTTTAACTGGTCTGTTTTGCGGATCTGCGCCTTATCCAGCACCGGTTTTTCATAGATAAAAGCAGTATAACTCAGCCCAAAACCAAACGGATACAGCGGATCATTAGAAACATCCAAGTAATTGGAACGGAATTTTTGAAACCACTCGCCTTCGCCCAGCGGCCGGCCGGTGTTTTTGTGATTGTAAGCCAACGGAATCTGACCAACATTTTGCGGGAACGTAGCCGTTAGTTTTCCGCCCGGATTAACGTTTCCAAACAAAA
>JBPBQN010000132.1:0-4986 GCA_050954865.1 Janthinobacterium lividum
ACCTCCAAAATTAGTTGCCAAGTAATAATAAAAAACACCGCGTAAAAAATAAGCTTCGCCAGTTAAACGGTCTGCTAAAGCGGACGTTAAAATACCGCTTGCTTTCATCTGGGCAATAACAGGAAAAGCAGAATTGGCACGTGCTATACCTGCATAGCATCTTACCCAAAACGTATTTAAAGGATCAAAACTTGCCGGTACTTCATACCGTTCAAAAAATGTATCCGAACCATAGTTTTTAAAATCCTGGGATAGAAAATTTGCCTGATACCAAAGTGATTTCAGCATAAAATCAACATTCAGAAAGGTATTGTAAATGGAGTTAACCAGTTTCACAGCATCATCTGATGTTTTAAACAATGCATCACCAGAAATATCAGTAACATCTGTTTTATCCAGTTCTTTGGAGCAACCTAAGGGCAACATCAGTGTAATTCCTAATGCTGCCGCTAAAATATATTTATTAAATTTCATAATATTTAGCTGTATAATAATTAAAAAGTTACATTAATTCCTAACGTATAATATCTTGAACTTGGATAAGTACCAATATCTATTCCTGATGCAGTTGAATTTCTTGTATTAGTTCCTGGATCGTTCGGCTGACCAATTTCAGGATCCAAGCCAGAATATTTAGTTATGGTAAATAGGTTTTGTGCACTTAAATAAATCCGGATTCTGGATAAAGTTAATTTTTTAACAAGGTCTGTTGGTAAAGAATAACCGATTTGCACACTTCTCAGCTTTAAAAAGCTACCGTCTTCCACGTAAACATCAGATGGTTGCGTATTTCCATTTGGATCATCTTTAACAACTCTGGCATACCTGTTTGACGGATTTGTAGTTGTCCAACGGTTTAAGTAATAATTTTCGCTAACGTTCTCTATACCGATTGAACCATTGGTAGCACCAAAAGATTCTAAAGTTCTTTCTTGGTAATTAAAGATTTTGTTTCCTACTGAAGCAAAAAGCAAAGCATTAAAATCAAATTGTTTATAAGAAGCATCCAGGTTTAAGCCAGTATAAAATTTAGGAAGCGGACTACCTAATTCTACTTTATCAGCTGATGTAATTTTACCATCACCGTTTGTATCCACAAATTTACGATCTCCCGGTTGTGTTACTGTTGTTTGATACGGAATAGAAACGCCACCATTTTTGGCAGTTGCAGCAGCATTTGCAGCATTTATTTCTGCTTGTGTTTGGAAAATTCCTGCTGTTTTGTAACCATAAAATGAGCCGATTGATCCTCCAACTTTAGATTCTGTATAAATTACCCAGCTGTTTGCGCCGGTATTCGGGAAGCCTAAAGTTGTTAAGTTATAAATAGCATCCTGGCCGGTAGCCAAACTAAGTATTTTGTTTTTTACAGTGGTAAAGTTTAAACCAACGCCGTATTTAAAAGCAGCTTTGGATTCGCGGTATTCCAAACCTAATTCCAAGCCACTGTTTCTGATACTACCGGCATTTTCAGTAAGTGAAGTAAAACCTGTTTGCGCCGGAACAGGAATATTCAGCAGAAAATCTTTAGATTCTTTAATGTAATAATCTGCAGTTAAAGTAAGGTTACCACCTAAAAAAGAAGCATCCAAACCAAAATCAGTTTGTTTTGATGTTTCCCATTTCAAATTAGGATTAGGAGGAGTAGTAAGTACAAGGCCTTCCTGATAAACTTTATTTATAGGGTAGCCAAAATTATTTGAACTTGTGGCACTACCACCTGTTCCGTATAAACTTAAGTATTGGAACAAACCTATTGAGCTTTGGTTACCTACTTCACCATAACTTGCTCTGAACTTTAAATCGTTAATTGCACTTACATCTTTTAAAAAGGATTCGTTTTTAGCTCTCCAGGCCACAGAACCGGAAGGGAAAATACCAAAACGGTTATTGGCACCAAACCTTGAAGAACCATCACGCCTTACAGTACCTGTAACCAGATACTTATCGCCAAACTTATAATTTATCCTTGCAAACTGAGATGCCAATGCATAGCTTGACTCGCTACCAGTTAAACTGGTAATGTTATTTACACTGTTTAAATTTCTCAACACATCACTAACCTGTCCGTTACCCTGTCCGCTGATATAACGGTAAGTATTATCCTGTTTGGAAATACCTCCTACAAAATCAATACTGTGCAAACCAAAAGTTTTAGTATAGGCTATTGTATTTTCCCATAAATATTCAAAAGTGTTATTGGCACTTTGAGAATAATAAGACAGAACGGTACCGCCATTCATCCGATCGTTGGAAGGTGTAAAATAATAACCTGAATAATCACTGCTGTTGATACCAAAGTTGGTTTTGATTCTCAAGCCCGGTAATATTGTAGCTTCTAAAGATTCGTTAGTTAAAAGATAATTGGTTAGATTTTTTTGATCCTGTGTTTCTACATCTGCTAATACATTATGTTGCGAGTTAAGGTACTGGTTAGATTTGGTGTAATAACCATAATCGCCGTTAGCATCTTTAGGCAGATCTGTTAGCGGATTGCCTGTCATCGTTGGAACCAGCTTAGTTAAGCTACCGATACCAAAACCAGCATCCTGACCACCGCTACCAAAACGTACCTGGCTGTCGTTACGGCTGTATTTAATATTTGAAGATGCTTTAAGCCATTTAAAAGCCTGATAATCTACGTTTACATTAGTACTGTAACGCTTAAATCCTGAAAGCAGAACAATACCTTTCTGATCAAAATAATTAAAGGATACAGCTGTTTGTACTTTTTCATTGCCACCACGTAAGGATAGATTGTAACTCTGCCTTAAACCAGTTTGATAAAGCTCTTTTTGCCAGTCAATTGAGTGTAAAGCAGCCGGGTTGCTCCACTCGGGCTCAATCGTAATACCGTCAGCTGTTGCTCTTTCTTTTGCAAGAGTAACAAACTGCTGTGCATTAAGCACTTTGTACATTTTTGGTTCAGACTGGATAGATGTATATGCATCAAAATTGATTTGTACATTTCCATCTTTCCGGCCGCGTTTGGTTGTAATAATAACTACACCATTTGCAGCACGTGTACCATAAATTGCTGTTGCAGAAGCATCTTTTAAAATATCAATACTGGCAATATCATTCGGATTGATCTGGTTTAAGCCTCCGGAAATTGGATAACCATCTACTACGTAAAGCGGATCTGAATTTCCAAAAGTTCCTAAACCTCTGATTTGAACCTGTACACCTGCACCGGGAGCACCATCATTATTGGTTACTTGTACACCTGCCGCTCTTCCCTGCAAAGCCTGATCAGTTGTGGTAACCGGAACATCAGCAATTTGCTTTGCACCAACAGAAGCAACAGAACCTGTTAAATCTTTTCGTTGTGTTGTACCATAACCTACAGCAACAACGTTTACCTGTTGTAACGTTGTTGCACTCGGAGCAAGTTTTAAGTTAATTACAGCACGGCTACCTACAGGAATCTCCTGTGTAGTATAACCAATAAAACTAAAAACCAAAGTAGCATTAGCTGGTGCAGCAACGGAATAAGTACCATTAACAGAAGTAACTGTACCTACAGTTGTGCCTTTTACCTGTACGCTTACACCTGGCAAGCTCGTTCCGTCATCAGTGGCGATTACTTTACCTGTAACCTGCCTGTTTTGGGCAAAAGAATTTGAGATTGTAAAAACAGTAAGTACCAGAGCTATAAGCAGCCTACAATACTTGTTGTTCTTATCGAACAGTAGAATTTTTTTCATAAATTTTTGTAATATGGTTTTTACAATTGGTTAACACAACAAATATATAATTTATTAAAATAACCCGTGGTGCATTTGAGAAAAGTTGTGCAAACTGCAAAAAAGCAGTAAATTGAAGTTACCACACATCAATTTTAAATGCACAACTTCAGAGTAAATTACGAGAAAATATTAGATGTATTAAAGGGTTTGGATTTTGAGGGTGAGAATTTTTTCCATCAGATCAGAAAGCCCAAGCTGTCCGATTTAAGAATAATGGCTTTAATATTTACAGCCGAGTACATGCGTATAGATAGTGAACGTCAACTATTCAGGATATTACCTTCCGATTTTCGTTTGGTTATCGAAAGAAGCGTTTACAACAGCAGGAAAAGAGGGCTGTTTTTCTGGCTTGAAATAGTAAGGCAAAAGCTGGCAGCAGGGCTAAGCAAAAACGAAAACACTTTATAGTAGATAGTATGCCTTTAGAGGTCTGTAAACTATCCAGGCGTGGGAGAAGTAAGATATGTAAGGAAACGGAGTTGCCCTGCGGGACAAAGGCTATCGTGCTTCCCAAAAGCTATATTATTATGGCTATAAATTACACGCGGTATGCAGTGCTAAAGGTGTTTTTCAAAGTCTTGACATTACACCGGCATCAATACATGACCTGCATTATCAGCGGGGCATCACAATCCGGTTTGATAACTGCACACTTTTAGGAGACAAAGCTGGAGATTTCGCTGAAACTGACCACTTAATTCCGGTGGAAACTGCCCCCCCTGAATGGAGGCAGTGCATGCTGTAGCGGCAACCATATTTTTGGAGGTTTAACACCTACCACTTATGTCTGGTACTACGATCAGCGTGAGTAAGATTAGACATATCTTAAGAATGTACAGCCAGGGCAGCAGCAAACTTTCCATTGCTGCACAAGCCGGGGTTTCCCGCAATACGGCAAAGAAATACTTTGCCGCTTTTGGTGCCAGTGGCTGTACGTTTGACCAGATTAATGCCCTGAATGACAAAGAACTGGATGACTTTTTTGGTAGTAGCCAGGAACGTTCCCCGGACAAGCGCATGCTGTCGCTGCAGCGCTGTTTTCCCCAGATCGACAAAGAACTCAAACGCACGGGCATGAACCGCCGTATCCTGTGGGAGGCCTATAGAAAGGAGTTCCCCGACGGCTTTCAGTATACCCAGTTTTGTTTTCACTACAGCCAGTGGAAGGCAAGGGTGAACCCAGTGATGCACCTGGACCATAAAGCAGGCGACAAGCTGTATGCCCCGTTTTGCTGGT
>JBPBQN010000133.1:0-4934 GCA_050954865.1 Janthinobacterium lividum
AAATGCAAATGATGAACAGTAGTGAATTATATAACTATCAAAAACAACTGTATCGTGATTACGTACCTGGAGGAACAGGCAATTCTTATGTAATTGACATTTTAAAATTTCATGACGAACGCCCTGCATCTGTTTTAAACACCAATACAAACTGGCTCACCAGTATGTTAAAATCTGCTCCGGTCCAGAATTATTACTTCTCTGCACGTGGTAAGACTTCTAAAAACGATTACTATTTTGGATTGACTTATTATGACGAGAAGGGAACATTTTTAAATACGGATTACAAAAGAGTAAATATGCGGGCGGGTTCTGTTTATCATTTTACCGATAAAATCAGCCTGACCAATAACATTAACATCAGCGGTACGGAAGGTAAAACTTACGATTACAATGATATCTATTATGCTTACCTGAATTTACCCTGGGATAATCCATATGATGCCAATGGGAACCCAATTTATGTTGATGGCAATTCTACGTTCAAGTGGTGGTCGAGAGACAAGGTAAACCCGCTCAATACTATTGCAAATTCAAATCATCCTTATAAAAATTTTGATGTAAACTGGGACGGTACGCTTAGTGTGCCAATTTTACCTTGGTTAACTTTTAGCAGTGCAAACAGAGTCTCGGCTAGTTATTATACTGCTTCAACGTATTACAGTCCTTCTGTGGCGGGTACTTACCATGGAACAGGCTATTTAAATGATCAGAGTACATTTAATTATGGTGGAATTTCAACGAATTTATTGCGTTTCAACCTGCAGTATGGCGATCACAACATAACCGGTTTGGCAGGAGTTGAGTTTGAAGGAAGCCAAGTAAATTATACAGGCGCTTCGGGCAAGGGCCTGCCAACCGGATTGAATGTATTAAACGTAGTATCTAATAACCAGGCAGTAAATGGTTATTACACAAACGCTTCCATATTATCCTATCTTTCACAGGTAAATTACAGCTATAAAAACCGTTACTTTTTAACAGGTTCTTACCGGGTAGATGGCTCGTCGGCATTTCCTCCAGGTAACCGGTATGCATCTTTCCCATCCGTTTCTGGTGGCTGGCTGGCCAGCAATGAAGATTTTCTAAAAGGAAATAAAACCTTAGATAATCTAAAGCTTCGCCTGAGCTATGGTATAACCGGTAATCAGGATATTGGTGCCTCCCGTTATTTGGGTTTGTATTCCTTAACAACCCAGTACAACTCAACAGTTGCAGCTACTCCTTCACAGCTGGCAAGTCCGAATCTGACCTGGGAAAGCAAACATCAAACCGATGCAGGTATTGATATCGGTTTATTTAAACGGCTTAACTTAACTATAGACGCTTATCATAATGTAACCAAAAACCTTTTATTACAGGTTTCACAGCCGCTATCTGTTGGGTTTGAAACACGCTGGGAAAACACTGGACAAATTGTAAATAATGGATTGGAATTTGGCGTCAACTCAACTAATATCAGATCCAAAAACTTCCAATGGGTAACGGATTTTAATATCAGTTTCAATAAAAACCAGCTTCAGGACCTTCCGTCAGATATTATCAAAACAGGGTCTTACAGTGTATCCCAAATTTACAGGAACGGTGGTAATTTATATGAATTTTATCTGCCAAAATGGTTAGGTGTTAATGCACAAACCGGCGCGCCGCAATGGGAAGTGGTAACCAAAGACGCCAAAGGAAATGTAACTTCCCGTACGGCTACTTCTGATTATGCATCTGCAACGGCAGAGGAAGTTGGTTCTGCACTTCCTAAATTTCAGGGTGGTTTTAACAACTCTTTCCGCTATAAAAACTTCTCGCTAAGCGTGAATGCATACTTCGTTTATGGCAATAAAATCTATAACAACAATAAATCCATTGTGATGAATGATGGCCATGAACCTTACCTGAACCAGATGGTGGCACCTGCCGGAACTGTTTATTGGACACAACCAGGCGATATTGCAACGGAACCAAGTCCGCAGAATGCGGCAAATTCCACCAGTGCCTCCTCAAGATACATTGAAGACGGTAGCTATATCAACATCCGCAATGTGTCTTTAGGTTATGCATTACCCAAAACATTGGTGAAAAGACTTAAACTGGAGGCCGTTAATCTATCGGTAACAGCTGATAACGTTTACACTTTTACAAAATTTGACGGTCAGGATCCACAAACAACCATTACGCCTGGAATTTATGTAACACCCGGTGTTTCGGATTTTAAATATCCCAACAATCATCAATACCTGTTCAACATCAACCTAACATTTTAATAATCTAAGCGATGAAAAACAAATTTATCATGATAGCTGGTTTATTAACCGTAATATTTTCAGGTTGTAAGCTCGAATCAAACCCGACTGATGCAGTTACAACGGCTTCCTTGAATACAACTTCGGACGGACTGACTAATGCCGTAAACGGAGCCTACGCGCTGTTTAAAGATCACCTTACATTTAATGGCAGTGTGGATCAGAATTTAATGTATCTGAGAAACTTTTATCAGTTATCAGATTTTGCCTCGGATGATGTGGTTTGCGGCCAGGTAACAACCGATCCGCTATTTTTGAGTTTTTCGCTGGATCACTCGCCAACGCAAACCAATTCGCGTTATTTCTGGTACATTTCATACAAAATTATTAATGATGCCAACACGGTTATCGAGCAGGGCGAAAAGCAGGCCAATCCAACTGCTGCAACCCAGCAATTAATTGGCGAATGTTATTTTTTACGTGCATTTTGCCATTTTAATTTAGTTCGTTTATTTGCCATACCTTATTCGATCAACCCAAGCGCACCAGGCATCATCTTAAGAACTTCCACTACTGATAATGCGCAGAAAGCAAGATCAACCGTAAAAGAAGTATATGCATCCGTAGTTGCTGATGCGGTTAAATCGGCTTCTTTAATGAATGCGCGGCGTGGGGTTACTTACGCATCTAAGGAAGCTGCAGAAGCATTGCTTTCCAGGGTTGCATTATATCAGGAGGACAATCAAAATGCCGTTAATTATGCTAACCTGGTTATCAATTCCGGGCGTTTTACAGAATCAACTGCAAGTGCTTATCCTACCATGTTTGCCAACGCCACTGCCAGTACCGAAACTATATTCTGTATTGCTTTTACCACTTTGGATGATTACGGCAAGTTTGGCTCTATCGCATCACAATATTATTCCAACGGAAATTCTGGCTGGGGTGAAGAATATGCCTCACAACCACTGCGTAATTTATACGCACAAAATGCCGGCGATGTGCGTACTTCTTATATCGTTCCGCTAAAAGATACCACCGGTACTGTTCAGCTTAAAAATGGCATCCCGATATATTATGTAACCAAGTTTTCCAACCAGGGCGGCAGCCCTACCTTAAGTTCTCCGATCATGTTTCGGTTGTCAGAAATGTATTTGAATAAAGCGGAGGCTGAGGCAAAACTTGGTCAAACTACGCAAGCTCTTGCAGATGTGGACATGATCAGAAAAAACAGAGGATTACAAAACGCGCTATATAACGGCACGCTACCTTCAAACTTAACTGTTTTGCAGGCCGTTTTGCAGGAACGCAGATTAGAACTGGCATTTGAAGGACACCGAACTTATGATGTATATCGAAACAAGCTCAATATGGACCGGACTTACTGGGGCTATCATTTGCCCGGATTAAAAGAAAGCGATATCAATTTAAGCGTAAGTCCAACCGGTTATGCCAACATGATTATCCCATACACCAGTACTAAAATTATCTACTATTTACCGGTTGATGAGATTTTGTCTAATCCGTTAGCCACACAGAATCCATAGTTTTTAATGTAGATAAAAGCTGGTTAGAAATTATATGTACAAAACCGTAATGCTTCTTTTATCACCCAAAAATTAGATTCTGGCACGCAGACTAATTTTTATACGATAAAAGAAGCATAGCCAATAAATCAGGTAAAACTTCAATCAGCTTTATAACCATTTTAATAAAATGTTATGAAAATTTTCAAACACTTTTTCCAATATACATTGCTGCTGCTGGTATTAACGGCAATCAGTTCCTGCAAAAAAAACAATGACGTTGATACCAAAGACGTTGACTTTTCAGTCACTTCAAATGGCTATTTCGTTACCTACACTAATGCGACTACAGATGCAAAATCATACAAGTGGGATTTTGGTGATGGAACTACCTCTACCGATGTTAGCCCTTCCCACACGTATAAAACCAAAGGCAAATTTGTAGTTACCTTGTATGCAACCTTAAATAATGGAAATCTCATCCAGGGTTCCACCATCGTTAATGTATCCAAAACTTCGCCTATCAAACTGGATGACAATACATTAACCGATTGGGATACGATTACTCACACAGTAGTTTTAGCCGGGCCGAAAGCTGGTGTGTTCCAAAAAGCAAAGTTTGATTACGACAGTCAGAATATTTATATCTATATGGAATTTAAAGGTTCCGTTGCTGCCGGAAACATTTTTGATTTTTATCTGGATACAGATGCCAGTGCAGCTACCGGACTTTTAACCGGAACGATACCTGGCGGCGGATATGATTATTTGCTTGAAGGCCCGCTGTTGTTAAACAGTTTAGACCAATACATGCATACCGGCGCACAAACTGCTTTCAGCTTTTCTGCGCAATCAATTCCTGAATACTACAAATTGGGAACAGTAGTAGAAGCCAACGGAATCGTAAAATTTGAAATGGCATTGGTGCGAAGCAAAATCGGCGGATTAACCGGTAAAGCACTAACCTTCGGGATCGTTATCAGTGATAGCGGATATAATCCACTTGGATCTGTGCCTGATCCATCAGCAACTGCAATTACCTTGGATATCAGCCAATAAACCATAAAGTTGATGGCTAATCTGACTACAAATTCATCATCAAGGCTTATATCCCTGGATGTGATGCGCGGGCTGATCATGATCTTGTTGGCAGGCGAAAGCTGTCTGGTTT
>JBPBQN010000134.1:0-4802 GCA_050954865.1 Janthinobacterium lividum
GCTGGTATCGTGTCCACTTTTACTTTCCGGAATGTAAGTGCAATGAATCTCGGTGATTTGTCCGGCTTCATCTTTCACAAAATCCTCGCATTTAATAATGTAAGCACTTTTTAAACGAACCATTAAACCCGGACCCAAACGGAAGAATTTTTTTGGCGCCTGCTCCATAAAATCTTCGTGTTCAATGTAAATTTCACGGCTGAAAGGTAAATCCCGGCCGCCATCACCACCTTCCACTTCCGGGTTGTTTTCTCCGTGAAGCATTTCTTCCTGATCTTCGGGATAATTGGTGATGACTACTTTTAGCGGATCTAAAACGGCCATTCTTCTCCAGGCGATTTTGTTTAGTTCTTCGCGGATGCAAAACTCCAGCAAACTGTAATCAATCAGGTTTTCTCTCTTGGCGATACCAATCCGGTCGCAAAATTCACGGATGCTGGCAGCCGTATAACCTCTCCGGCGCAAACCACTGATGGTTGGCATCCGCGGATCATCCCAGCCGGAAACCATATTTTCATTCACTAAACGAAGCATTTTACGCTTGCTCATCACCATATAAGTGATGTTTAAACGCGCAAATTCGTACTGCTGCGAAGGGAAAATTTCCAGCTTTTCAATAAACCAGTTGTACAATTCGCGGTGCGGAATAAACTCCAGCGTACAAACCGAATGTGTAATGTTTTCGATCGAATCACTCTGACCGTGTGCAAAATCATACATTGGATAAATACACCATTTATCGCCAGTTCGGTGATGATGCGCGTGTTTGATGCGGTACATTAGCGGATCACGCATTTGCATGTTCGGTGAAGCCAGATCAGCTTTGGCACGAAGCACTTTTGCGCCGTCTAGATATTTGCCATCATGCATTTCATGGAACAAAGCTATATTTTCTTCAACGGTGCGGCTGCGGAACTGATTTGGTGTTCCCGGCTCGGTTGGCGTACCTTTCTGGGCAGCAATTTCTTCCGGCGAACTGTCATCAACATAAGCCAAACCCTGCTGAATCAAATTCAGGGCAAAAGCATACAGCAAATCAAAATAATCAGAAGCATACAACTCGTTGGCCCAGGTAAAACCCAGCCATTTTACATCCGCTTTGATGCTTTCTACATATTCAGTTTCTTCGGTTACGGGGTTGGTATCATCAAAACGAAGATTGGTTTGTCCGCCATACTCCTGCGCCAAACCGAAATTTAAACAGATGGATTTGGCATGGCCGATATGCAGATATCCGTTTGGCTCTGGCGGAAAACGCGTAAAAACCCTGCCACCATTTTTGCCGTCGCGGATATCCTGCTCAACAATTTCTTCTATAAAATTCAATGATTTTTTCTCGCTCATAACCAATTTCGTACTGCTGCAAAAGTAGAAATATTTTGTAGCGAAATTTTATATAACAAGTTAGTTTATGTTCACCAATTTTTACCCGGTAAAAGAAGTATTTCCTCAATTAATTTTATTATATCTATGTTAATCAATCGATTGAATAATGTTTACAATCAGATGAAAAATGATGTTTATTTCCTTCTTACATTTGTTGCGTGTTTAAACACACAATATTTATAAAATTATAAAACAATGAAAAATCTAATTAAAATCTCTATTTTATCACTGGCAATAGCCGGTTTTTCTTTCAGTGCTAAAGCTCAAACAACTGATAGTACCCGTACTGCACGCACGCATACCGCAGCTGTTTCAGATGTTAGAACTTCAAAAGCAATTCGTTTAAGTATCGGCCCAGATGCTGGTATTCCGATCGGAACTTTAGGCAACACGCATAACTGGAATTTAGGCGGATCAATCCAAGCTGATTTTCCGGTTGCTACAGGTCTTGATGTAACTGTTAATGCCGGGTACAACAACATTTTTGGTAAAAATAATGCTCCTGACATTAGTTTAATCCCGGTAAAAGCTGGTTTAAAATATTTTGTCGCAAGTAATTTTTATGTACAGGGCGAAGCAGGAGCTTCCATTTTAGCTAACAAAAACAAAATAGCTGCTGACAAATCTGCAAGTTTTGTTTATGCGCCACAAATTGGTTATTTGTTTCCGGTAGGAGGCAAAAATTATATTGATTTAGGTGTTCGTTTTGAAAGCAACACCAAATTTTATAATGCTGGCAACAGTAATAATTTCTTCGGATTACGTGTTGCTTATGCTTTCGATACTAAATAATCAATCCTAAATTTTAAAAAAGCTGTCTTATTCTAAGGCAGCTTTTTTTATGCCTATAATTTAAGTAGTTGTTGTAGAACCTTTTGCCCAATTTTAGCGTAAAAACGTAAAATCAGCTTTTTGCTGGTTTAGAGGCAATCTGGTTATGAAAAAGCTGCTTATTATTGATGATGAGGTAAATACCGCAAACCTGTTATCGAGGTTTTTAACCCGTAACGGCTTTGAGGTGATGACGGCATCAAGCGGAGCAACAGCTACAGAATTGCTTAAAAATAACGAGTTTACGCTTGTTTTATGCGATTTTCGGTTGGAAGATACCGATGGCCGCGAAGTTTTAAAAAAGATTAAACAGGAATATCCGGGTACGGGCGTAATCATTATTACCGGTTATTCGGATATAAAAATGGCGGTAGAACTCATTAAAATGGGCGCTTACGATTACATTACCAAGCCACTTTATCCGGATGAAATCCTCAACACAATTAATAAAGCCATTGAAACCCAAAGTGCTTTAAATGCTGCCCCGGCAGCGGTTTACGTGAGTTCCGAAAAAGACACCAGTAAAAACAGTACCACTACTTTAGTTGGAAAACAGGAACTGGTAGTAGGAATCAGCGAAGCATCAAAAGAGCTGACGCGGCAGGTTAGTTTGGTTTCTCCTACAAATTATAGCGTAATTATTTTTGGTGAGAGCGGAACCGGAAAAGAATCGGTTGCTAAAAGTATCCACCAAAAAAGCGACCGACATAACCAGCCGTTTGTGGCGATGGATTGCGGTTCGTTAACGAAAGAATTGGCTGGAAGCGAGTTTTTCGGGCATGAAAAAGGATCTTTTACCGGTGCACTGAATACTAAAATCGGTCATTTTGAAATGGCCAACGGCGGCACGCTGTTTTTGGATGAGATTGGAAATTTATCTTACGAAATCCAGGCAACTTTATTAAGAACAGTGCAGGAACGGAAAGTAAAACGCATTGGCAGCACCAAAGAAATTGATTTGGATGTACGCATCATTGTAGCAACAAACGAAAATTTGGCAGAAGCGATTCAGAACGGACGTTTCAGGGAAGATTTGTACCATCGCTTTAACGAATTTGCGATTTACATGCCGCCATTACGCAATCGCGGAGCAGATATTATGCTGATTGCCATGCACTTTGCAAAAGTTACCAGTCAGGAATTGGGCAAAAACATCAACAAGTTTGCACCCGAAGCTGCGGCTGCTTTAACCAATTACAGCTGGCCGGGCAATATCCGCGAATTGAAAAACGTGATCCGCAGGGCAACTTTGCTCACAGAAGGTGATGAAATTTTAACAAAATCGCTTCCGCTGGAAATCTACAACACGGATGTAAAAATACCGGTAAAAGAAGCATCGCCCCAAATACCACAGGCAACTGCCCTTCCGCCAAGACCGGATTTAAAAAATGCGGCTTTGGAAGCTGAATATGAAACTATTTTAAGAGTGCTAAAAGAAGTAAATTTTAATAAAACAAAAGCTGCACAAATTTTAAACATCGACCGCAAAACTTTGTATAATAAAATGAATGCGATTGACCACCAAATGATCAAAGTATGAGTATAAAAACTGAAATACCAGCTGCCCGGATTTTGGAGCATGATATCAGAAACCAAATAGGTAATATTTATTTAGCTGTTGAAGGTATTAAAGCGGAGTTTGGCCAAACTAGCAATGAAGATTTTGCCTGCTATACAGATATTATTTTAAGTTGCTGTAAACAGGTAGAAGACATTATCAAGCGGGTTAAATAAATTAAGTACAGTTATCTATAAATTAAATATAAAAACAATTTCAACCATCTAACTATTCACAGTAATGTTGGTAATCAAAAAAAAAATTAGCAATATTGCACATCCAAAAAAAAGACAATGAAAAAAGTAAACTTCTACTCACTAATAGCTCTCGGCTTGTTGTCCCTGCCGGCCGCTAAGTCCTTCGGACAAGACTCAACACGGACTACAAAACCAGAAAAGCCAATGTCATCAACTGGTAAACCAGTGGTTTTTGGTGGCCGTTCTCAGTACACTACCTGGACTATCGGTGTTAACGCAGGTGTTTTAACTCCGGTTATTCCTTTTGGCTCAAATGATTTCACTAACAAAGAAATTAATTTTGGTTATGGTGTTTCCATCAGAAAACAATTGGGTCATGCTTTTGGCTTAGAGTTGGATGGAGTTAGAGGTAAACTTTCAGGTTCTAACGTAAATGCAGTTGGTGGTGCTAAAAATGGTGCTTATGCGTTTGATACGGATTTAGGTTACACTGCAACTTTAAGCGGTGTGGTTAATGTAGCTACGGTAGATTTTATTCGTCGTAAAAACTCTGTTAATTTCTTCGTTTCTGCCGGTGGTGGTATTGCTGGTTATGCACCAAAGGTGACATTAGCTCCAAGCAATACTGTTGTTGATTATAAAGGAATTGCAGGTTCTGATCATAATAATACTTACGTTCACGAATTGATCATCCCTATTGGCGTAGGTGTTAAATTTAGATTAACTGATAAAGTTGCTTTTAATTTAGGTTATACAGCAACTTTTGTTGACGGTGATAACCTGGATGGTGTTAACGCTGGTTATCCAACAAAAGATAAATTCTCTTACGG
>JBPBQN010000135.1:0-4676 GCA_050954865.1 Janthinobacterium lividum
TGGTTGATTATAGTGTACAAATTAACTGAACATAATCATAGTTATAAGGCGGTTTAAATGTATTTGTCTCATAACTTTTGTTATGTTAAATAAGTAAACATTATTACAACTCTTTTTTACATAATGACAACCGTACTGAGGGAAACTTTTGAAGCCAAAACATCAAAAATGTATTGTTGTAAACCTTAAGATGGTTGCTAACGCCAGCAATGATATCTTGCCTTTTACTTTAGCATAAGTTAGTAGCCAATAGTTCGGCTTCAAGCATTTCTTCCGGGTTGCCAGAGTTATTGTTTAGCCACAGTTTTTCTTCAATTGATTATTGTAAAAATTGGATAACAGCTATCCGTAAACATCCCTCGCACAAAACAAAATATAAACTTTGAATGCTATTTTTATCGGGATAATTTGAGATGATTGTAAAGAATTATTAATTATAATTTTGCCTGGTAAAAGAAGTATTCCCAGTTCTTGTTAAGTTGAAAGACCGGTTAAAACCAGAATAAAGTCCAATTCCCCCCATTTATTAAAGTAACATCTTTGTTATTAAATGATATATTTACAGCAATTATAACCCTTTTTCTAAAAGCTAAATGTTACCAAGCTGCAAGCTATCAGATAACGAGAATTTACTTTTAAGTAAAATCTCCACAGGTGATGAGCTGGCATTTCGTTTTTTGTTTGACCGTTACCGCAAACTGGTTTATACTTACGCACTCAAAATTATTAAAACTGATGTGCTGGCAGAAGAAATTTTGCATGATGTTTTTTTGAAAATTTGGCTGCACGATGATCTGGAAAATATTGAAAATATTGAAAATTATCTAAAAACTGTCACTCGAAACCTAACTTTGAACATACTGCGCCGGGTAAATTTGGAAGTGGTAACCAATATACAGATGGGCGTTAATTGGCAGGAAGGGCATTCGGACACCGAAAATCAGGTTTTATTAAACGATTCGATCCAAACATTAAATCAGGCAATTAATTTGTTAACGCCACAGCAAAAACTGGTTTATAAATTATGTAAGCAGGATGGTTTAAAATATGCGCAAGTGGCCGAGCAATTGTCTATTTCGCCGCTAACAGTTAAAAAGCATATGCAGCAGATTCTACGTTTTTTAAGGGCTTATCTAAAGCAGCACGGCAGTTTGGTGGTGTACCTTATTTTGTTGTGGATTTAAAGTAAAAACACTTTTTTAAAAAATATTTTTATTATATATACTCCAAAGGCTTTTCTCAAGGGTCTTATAGGTACAGGACATTTTTGTTGCTCAACATAAAAACGTCTGCTACCAATTATGAACCAACGCCTAAAATATATATATCAACAATATATTGATAATCAATGTAGTGAGGAAGAACTGCAAGAATTAAAAACACTTTTCAATCAGCCTGAAAATGAGCAGCATTGGTTTGATTTGCTGGATGATAGCTGGGATATAAATAAGCATATTCCATTGCAAGATGTTACCAAAGATAAAGCCGACGAAGTTTATTTATCAATTATCAGTCACCGCAAAATCCGTAAAAAACCAAATTATCAATGGATCGGTATTGCTGCTATGTTACTGGTTATGTTGGGTTTTGGTTTATATCTATATTCCACTACCTGGGTAAATCATCAGTCTGAAAATAATACCCTAAAAACAGCATCGAAGCCATTTGATGTGCTTTCGAATATCAGTAAAGCAGTTTTAACGCTGGAAAATGGCAATAAAATTATTTTGGATGATGCCCAAAACGGAAAATTAGCTTCGCAGAAAGATGTTAATATTCAAAAGTTTAAAAGCAGTTTGGTGTACAACACAGTTAAATCATCAACGGAAAATGCAACGCTTTTCAGCCTAACTAATACAATTTCTATCCCCAGAGGCGGTCAGTATCAGCTAACATTAGTAGATGGCACAAAAGTGTTTTTAAATGCTGCATCAGAACTCACTTATCCGGTAAAATTTAGTGGTGCAGAAAGAGTAGTTACGCTAAAAGGTGAGGCTTATTTTGAAGTGGCCAAAAACCCAAAAATGCCTTTTAAAGTGAATGTTGACGGCAGGCAACAGGTAGAAGTTTTGGGTACGCATTTCGATGTAAAAGCTTACGCGGATGATGCCACCGTGAACACAACTTTGTTGGAAGGTTCGGTTAAAATTTTGGCTCCAGATCAATCTGCGGTTTTAAAACCTGGACAAATTGCCATTAATCAGCCCAACAAAAAACTATTGGTAAAAATAGCAGATCTGGATGAAGTAATGGCCTGGAAAAACGGTGTATTCATTTTTAACAATGAGAACATTATCAGCATGATGCAGCAAATTTCGCGCTGGTATAATGTAGATGTTGTTTTTGAAGGAAATATGCGCGACATCAATTTTACAGGTAATTATTCGCGGACAAAAAGTTTAAATAACCTGCTTAAAAATATTGAACTGATAAATAAAGTACATTTTAAAACCAACGGAAGGAGCGTGATCGTTATGGCAAAATAAATACTATCAACCTAAAAAACGGATTTAATACCGGTAGCTCAGCGCAGATTTGAGGGAAACTGCGCATAAAAAAAGCTAATCAGCAATTACCAATTATAAGAACCAATTATTATGTATCAAATTTTTACTGCGCTTAAATGCAGGAGTAAGGCTTGCCTTGTATTGAATTTCAAGCGGATTACTCAGCTCACCTTTTTAATTTTAACCATCACTTTAACAGATGTACATGCGGCCGGTTTGGCGCAAAATGTAAGCATTGATGTTAAAAATACACCGGTAAAAGATGTATTGAACCAGTTAACTAAGCAAACTGGTTATAATTTTATTTGTGATGCCGAGCTGGTTAAGAACACTAAACCGGTTACGCTGCGCGCTACAAATGCAGCTTTAATTAACGTATTAAATCAATGTTTTACTGCGCAATCGGTTGATATTCTGTTTGATAACGAACATACGGTTGTTATTAGGCACAAAGAAAAAACACCTGTAAAAGAAGCATCGGCTGCCATTGGCATCACCGGGAAAGTAAAAGATGCACAAGGTTTGGCTTTGCCGGGCGTAAGTGTGATGATTAAAGGCACCACAACCGGTACAGTTACCGATGTAAGCGGCAGTTTTTCTATTCGCATTCCCGATAATAATAGCGTTTTGGTGTTCTCATTCATCGGTTTTATTACGCAGGATGTGCCGGTTAAAGGGCAAACGGTAATCAATGTTGCGCTGAGCGAATCACCAAAATCATTAAATGAAGTGGTGGTGGTTGGTTACGGACAACAGTCCCGTGCAACAGTAACTTCGGCTATTACTAAAGTAGAAGGTAAAAGCATTGCCAATCAGCCGGTTAGTACGCCAGGCGAGGCGTTAGCAGGCTTGGCCCCCGGTGTGCAGGTTCAATCTGATCAGGGTGCAAAACCCGGCGCGCCGCCAACCATCCGTGTGCGTGGGGTAAGTTCTTTAAGCTCATCAAACGATCCATTGTATGTGGTTGATGGTTATCCGCTGGAAACGGCCGCCAACTTTACATTGATCAACCCAAATGATATCGAATCTTTAGAGGTTTTAAAAGATGCAGCATCTGCAGCAATTTATGGATCACGTGCGGCAAACGGTGTAGTTTTGGTAACCACCAAAAGGGGTAAAGCCGGTAAAACAATGTTTTCGGTAAGTGCTTATACTGGCTTGCAAAGCGTAGATAAATTTATAAAAGTGCTTAGTCGAGATCAGTTTGTACAACAGGTTAAAGATTTGAGCCGGATAAAAAATGCACCTTACCCAGCTATTTTAGACGGTGATATTTCTGGCTTGCCGGATGTAAACTGGCAAAAGCAAATTTTCCGTACAGCACCGATTAATGATTTTGAAATTAATGCTTCCGGTGGAAGTGAAAAAGTGCGTTTTAACGCATCGGCAGGTGTTTTCAGACAAGAAGGTGTTTTGGTAGGAACAAGTTATAACCGTTATACCACCCGGATTAATTTAGATGCAGATTTGGTTAAAAATCTAAAATTCAGCTTTTCTATTTCGCCGTCTTATACCGAACAATATCGTGAGCCATCATCTGGCCAGGCCAGCGGTGCGGGTGCAAACGCCGCAGATTTACTGGTGGGCGTACCGGGTTTGGTAGCCAATTTAAACTTGCCAAGTCCGCTTAATCAAGCCTTAACTTTTATGCCGATTGCGCCCGTTTATCGTGCCAACGGTGATTTTGCTGAACCTTATGACCGGGCTTTAGGTTACAATTTGTCACCTACGGCAGTATTTTCTGCCTCCAACTTTTTTAATCCTTTAAACATTGTTAGCCAGTCTATTAACCGTGACCGTGCCTTTCGTACGTTAAGTAATGCTTTTTTAGAATATATCGTTATCCCAGGTTTAAAATTAAAATCCTATTTAGGTGCTACGCTGGAAAATGAGCAGATACATGCTTATGTACCGGGTACAATGGCTTACAGTCAGGCTCCAACTGCTTCTTTTTCCGCTCCATCGCTGGCTGGTATTTATGCATCTGACAATATACGCAACAGTTTTGACTGGGTTTGGGAGAATACAGCTACTTATGATAAAACTATTGGCAAACATCACTTCAATCTATTAGGTTTATTTTCTGCGCAGAAGTATGATTCGCAGATCAATTACACGGCTGGTTTGCCCGGAACTTTCATCACCACTGCGGTGCAAAGTCCGTTGGCA
>JBPBQN010000136.1:0-4123 GCA_050954865.1 Janthinobacterium lividum
TTTGTGCTGAATGTTGGAAATCTGCAGAACGGTTTTTACCTGATCCATTTAATAAGCGGAAAAAATATGCTAACCAAAAAGTTAATTGTGCTGAAGTAAAAAACCGGTTTTATAGCCTTAAAAATAGGTGATAAAAGAAGCATTTGATGCAACTTTAAGTCTGTTTTAGCTGTAAAAGCAAGCGGCATCAGGTATTTACAGATCAAGGTATAAGATACGCAGCAAGCATGAAAAACGAAATGGAAGTATATTTTACCAGTCCGATTTTAGGACAAATCTATGGCCGAGTTACAACAGAGCAAGAAGATATTTACCAGTTTATCGGCAAAAGTGTGTTGGTTAGCATTGAGTTGAAGCGGTTGGAAAGCGGCTGGATTTGCGAGCAGGAGCAATGGTTGCACGATTCGCAGGTGCAGGAACTTGGCGAGCAAATTGATAAAGCAGAAGAATGGAGTTCTGCCAAATAGAATAATCAAGTTAAAAAAACACAAAATTTTGTGGCTAAAAACAGTATTGGTGATAAGTGTATGCTGTTTTTAGCCACATAAATCTTTAATCATCATGTTCAGGTTTGTGGCTGCTACAGATAAGTAGCGCCGAATATCTTCTAAATCCTCACCAGAAGTAAAACCGGCATTCAACAAAGAAATTAAGCCTGAAATATTAGCTATTAGCTACAGACTTATTAAAATCATTGCCCATAGCGCGTTAAATTTCTTTGTTAGAAATAAATAATGCTTTGGCTAAATGATAAAGTTTTTTTGGTTGCGGCGTGTTAAGTACATATCTCATAATTTAATCAGTTAGTAAACTTTATAAAATTTTTGAAACTTCAACCTCATTAAATGGCTGTTGGATGCCATTCTATCCACATATATAACTAAGCTAAAGATTATTTAGCTGTTTGATTGTTTTTGTTGAAACTTAGCGCCTGTTTAAATTTTACTCAAGATTATTTCTATGCTTCATTTATCACCTAAAATTTGGTGCGTTTTTATGAATTCTTTAATTTGTATAAATTATAAAAGTAAAATTTAATGGCATAAAAGAAGCATTATAAATGTTTCTGATTTAAATTTAAACAGACTCTTAATTATGTTCCTTTCAGAATAAACTGCGTATAGATTTAACTATGCTAGTAAAATATTGAAAATGATATATAATTAATATCTTTGATTCCACTTTCCGTTTCTGTATTAAGCTGCTGATTGATTCAATCATCTGTTTAAACCAGATTATACTTGCTGATCATTCAATATTTACTTGATTCTCTATTTTTTAATTAATAAATAGTATAAGCATGTATCACGAAAAAGTTGCGCGCAGCAAATCCGCCTGATGTTTGTAAAGCTTTTACTGCAGAATTGATCAATGATCATTTCAGTAAATTTTCTGTTTTACAGAATAGCTTTGTTTCTCAATTTATTTGTGACTACATTTTTTATTGCCTTAAAAAATACAGGTCTGTTTTCTTTTGGTTCAAAGTTAACAGCTTCACAATTAAGGATGTTCATCACAAACAGCATTCTTTTACTCCTATCGAACGAAAACCAATGAAATTTAAAAGCCTGCTGCGTATATTTTTATTATTAATTTTTTGGATTACCAATGGAAACCTATATGCACAGATAAATTACGCTAATGTTAAGGTAAATGAGATAAATGCTCAGATTCGGCAGTTAGTCCAAAGTCCTGATTCTGAAAATGTGCACTATAATGATCCGAAGTGGCAACAGATATTTTCGTCATTAGGAACGAAATCCGAAGAGAATGGAAAATTACAACTAAGAACAGACACTGTAATTAGGCCAGGTAATCATGCCGACAGGATTGAAAATACCCGATTGTATAATTATGATGATACAATCAAGAACAGACAATTAAATTTAAATACTGGCGGGCAACCTGTTCAAAGAGATGCTTTTGGCAACATTATTCCTAAAATTTTTGGAGAAGATTTATTTAGAAACAGCAAAATTAGCTTCGAGCCAAACTTAAGATTAGCAACGCCTAAAAGTTACGTTATTGGCCCGGATGATGAATTATTAATTGATGTTACCGGCGATAACGAAGCAAGTTATAATTTAAAAGTAAACCCGGAAGGCACCATAAAGCTGCAATATGTAGGCATTATAGCAGTTGCCGGATTAACTATTGAACAGGCAACTTCTAAAATACGTGCAAGTATGGTTAAAACTTATCCGGGTTTAGCTAGTGGCCGTACCAGCTTGGCTATCAATTTAGGAAATATCAGGAGTATAAGGGTTACAATTGTGGGCGAAGCTGTAAGGCCGGGAACTTATACTTTGTCTTCTTTATCGCCTGTATTTAATGCTTTATATGCTTCCGGCGGCCCAAATACAAACGGATCATTCAGGAAAATACAACTTATCCGCAACAACAAAATCGTTTCCACGGTGGATATGTACAATTTTCTGTTAGAGGGAATGCAGAATAATGTGCGTTTACAAGATCAGGATGTAATTAATATTCCTGTTTACAAAACCAGAGTTGCAGTAACTGGTGAAGTAAAAAGATCAGCGTTATTTGAAGTACTGGATACAGAATCTTTGCAGGATGTATTAACTTTTGCCGGAGGTTTTTCCAGTCAGGCGTATTCAGCTACGATTAAAGTATTACAGAATACCAATCGCGAGCGTAAAATTATTGATGTAAACGCAGCTGATTTTGCAACTTACAAACCTGTTAACGGCGATACTTACAATGTTGAAACTATTTTAAACCGATTTGAAAATCTGATCGAAATTCAAGGTGCTGTTTTTAGGCCCGGAAAATTTGAATTAGAAAAGGGCTTAACGGTAAAAGCTTTGATTAATAAAGCTGATGGATTAAGAGAAGATGCTTTTTTGAACAGAGGTTATGTTTCGAGGCTTAATTCAGATAATACGCAGGCATTGCTTTATTTTGATGTTAGTAAATTGCTGAAAGGCACGGAGCAGGACATTCCTTTGCAGCGCGAAGATAAAGTTACCATTTCTTCTATTTTTGATTTACGGGACGAATATCGGGTTGAAGTGCAAGGAGAAGTCAGGTTTCCCGGAACATTCTATTTCGCCGATAATATGAACATTGAAGCAGCGGTTCAACTTGCCGGCGGGTTTAAAGAAGGTGCTACACCAAAAAGGATTGAAATATCGCGCCGAACGAGAAACAGCGATCCAACATCAGCAAATGCGGTTACTGCACAAATTTTTACTGTAAATATTGATGAAAAACTAAAAATAATAGGTCAGCCTTTTATACTTCAACCCTATGATATCGTAACGGTACGAAGTTCGGAAGGTTATCAGGTTCAAAAAACAGCTAAAATTGAAGGCGAAGTGTTGTTTCCCGGGCTGTACACGATTCAGCGTAAAGACGAGAAGATTTCGGATTTGATTAAACGTGCCGGCGGACTAACCGCAATGGCATTTCCGGAAGGTGCTTCTTTAAAACGCCCAGGGCCGAAAGCACCAAGTCGGGATACCATCAGACAAGCCACCGGTCGCGATAAAAACAGGATTAATAAAGCTGATGAGGACAGGGAAAGGCTGATCAGTTTAAAACGTTTGCAGCAACAGCAGAGTGGAACAGTGGATACGGCAGCTCTCAATCAGGATCCATCCATATTAAGAAGCGAGTTGGTTGGAATTAATCTCACCCAAATTTTAGCAAACCCAAATTCAAGATATGATTTGTTGCTGGAAGACGGCGATGTTGTTCGGGTTCCAAAGCAATTACAAACAATCAGGGTTTCTGGCGAAGTATTAAAACCGACCAATATCGTTTACAAACCGGGAAAAAGTCTCTTAAAGTATATCAGCGAATCCGGAGGATTTACCTATAACGCCAAAAGGCATAATGTTTATGTAGAATATGCTAATGGTTCTATCAAATCAACCAAAAGAGTTCTATTTCTTCGTTTCCGCCCGAATTTAAAGCCCGGAGCAGAAATTTTTGTACCGAAACGTGCCTTAAAAGAGCGGATCGGCTTGCAAGGAATTATTGGTATCGCATCCGCCATTACATCATTGGCGGTAATTTTGGTTGCGTTGTTAAGATAAGATTTTGAGTCTGTTAAAAAGTTGTTTGGTTTATTTTCCATGCTTCTTTTATCACCTCA
>JBPBQN010000137.1:0-4050 GCA_050954865.1 Janthinobacterium lividum
TGTGGGATTATTCAACCCAAAAACTTCGAAATACAGGTTTGCAGTTTTGCGGTTTAATTTTGGCCGATCATGCCAAATGCGGCATTAATTCCATGTTCAACACCGGTACAGTTGTTGGCGTGAGCAGCAATATTTTTGGTGCCGGTTATCCGCTAAAACATGTTCCGGATTTTTCTTGGGGCGGAATTTCACACAATGAAATTTATGCCATAAACAAAGCATTGGAAACTGCGAAGCGTGTTTTTGAGCGCAAAAGTCGTGATTTTGATCAAATAGAATCCGATATTTTAACACATATTTTTAATTCAACCCAAACTTCAAACTAATATTATGAGACAAAAAATAGTTGCCGGAAATTGGAAAATGAACCTGGAATATAACGAAGGTTTATCCATTTTTTCTGAAGTGATCAACATGGTTAACGATGAGGTTACCAGTCTGCAAACAGCCATCGTTTGTTGCCCATATACTTATCTGCATAGTTTGGCGCAATTAGTTAAAGGACATTCAAAGATTTCTGTTGGTGCGCAAAATTGCC
Organism: Janthinobacterium lividum; assembly: GCA_050954865.1. Taxonomy (GTDB): domain Bacteria; phylum Bacteroidota; class Bacteroidia; order Sphingobacteriales; family Sphingobacteriaceae; genus Mucilaginibacter_A. The sequence goes on from JBPBQN010000137.1 coordinate 539, forward strand.
ATCAGGAAGAAGCCGGTGCTTTTACGGGCGAAATCTCTGCAAAAATGATCCGTTCTGTAGGTGCGCAATATGTAATTTTAGGGCATTCGGAGCGCCGTCAATACTTTGGAGAAAACAATCAGCTGCTCGCTCAAAAAACGGATGTTGTTTTAAGCAATTCTTTAAAACCAATTTTTTGTATTGGCGAGACTTTAGAAGAGCGCGAAAGCGACCATTTTTTTGAAGTAATCAAATCGCAGTTGAGCGAAGGTTTATTTCATTTGCAACAAGCACAATTTGCACAAGTGGTGATTGCTTACGAGCCGGTTTGGGCAATTGGTACGGGCAAAACAGCTTCGGCCGCACAAGCACAGGAAATTCACGCTTTTATTCGTCAGGAAATTGCTGCAAAATATGGTCAGAAGACAGCTGATGAAACTACAATTTTATACGGTGGAAGCTGCAATACCAAAAATGCACAAGAGTTGTTTTCTCAACCAGATATTGATGGCGGATTAATTGGTGGCGCATCATTAAAATCCCGTGATTTTGTGGATATAATTAAAGCATTTTAAAAAAGTAAAACGTACTCATTATCAAGTATTTAAACATATTTAATTATGTTTTTAGTACATATTACTTGATACTAATACTTATTACTCAAATATGAATTACATCGAGCTTCTTTTTACCACTATTTTTCAGGAAGATTATCAGCAGGATTTACTGATGAATGCACTTGCAGAGGCAGGTTGTGATACTTTTGAAGAACTGGATTTTGGGTTTAAAGCATATATGCCCAGTGCTTCTTTTAACAAGCGATTTTTAGACGAAAGGCTTGAACCTTTTCATCAGCTATTAACTTTTTCTTATGAAGTTACGCTCATTCCGCAGAAGAACTGGAATGAAGTATGGGAAAGTAATTTTCAACCAATACAAATTAAAGATCAGATTTGGGTTCGGGCAACTTTTCATGAGCCGCGGAAAGATTTTCCGTTTGAAATTATAATCGATCCGAAAATGGCTTTCGGCACCGGCCATCATCAAACCACATCTATGATGATGGATTTTATGCTCGATACTGTTTTTACCGGTAAAAAAGTGTTAGACATGGGTTGCGGCACGGGCATTTTGGCTATTCTGGCTGCCAAAAAAAATGCTGCGGAAATTGTAGCAATTGATTATGATCCAATTTGTTGCGACAGCACAATAGAAAATACAGCATTAAACCATGTTAAAAATATCAGGGTTCTCTGCGGATCAAAAGAAGCAATTCCGGATGAAAAGTTTGATCTAATTTTGGCCAACATCAACCGCAATATTTTGCTGGATCAATTAGAAGTTTATGCTTCAATCTTAAAGCCTGAAGGTTTGATGTTTTTAAGCGGATTTTATGAAGAACCTGATCTGGAAATTATAAAATCAGCAGCAGACAAATATCAGCTCCATTATCTTCAGCATAAAAAAAGTGAAAATTGGGTCGCTGTAAAATTTTGTCATTAAACCTTCATTATATTTCTTTGTCAGAAATAAAAATACCGCAAGTTTTAGTATTCTAATTTAAAGTTAATTGCTGTTACATCGATGAGAGTACATTTTATTGCTGTGGGAGGAAGTGCCATGCACAATCTTGCCATTGCTTTGCACAAAAAGGGATTTGAAGTTTCTGGTTCTGATGATATCTTAACAGAACCTTCTAAATCCAGATTAAAAAGATTTGGTTTGTTGCCTGTTGAAGCTGGTTGGTTTCCTGAAAAAATTTCGGCAGACTTGGATGCTGTAATTTTAGGAATGCATGCCAAAACAGATAATCCGGAGTTGTTGGAAGCACAAAAAAAAGGTATCAAAATATATTCTTATCCGGAATATATTTACGAACAATCAAAAAATAAAATTCGTGTTGTAATTGGCGGCAGTCATGGTAAAACCACAATAACTTCCATGATTTTACATGTGCTAAAAGAAGCATCTGTTAATTTTGATTATTTGGTTGGCGCACAATTGGAAGGTTTTGATACTATGGTAAAACTAACGGATGCGCCTTTAATTGTGATTGAAGGCGATGAATATTTAGCTTCGCCGATAGACAGAAGACCAAAGTTTCATTTGTATCAGGCTAATATTGGATTAATCAGTGGTATTGCCTGGGATCATATTAATGTGTTTCCAACCTTTGCTATTTATAGGGAACAGTTTGCTGTTTTTATCAATACAATTAAAGTTGACGGAGAATTAATTTACTGTGAGCAGGATGAAGTTTTAAAAAAACTGGTACAAGAAAGTTCATCCGATATTCAGAAAGTTGCTTATAATTTGCCTGCACATCAAATTAATAATGGTGTTACAAGTTTGATTTATCAGGATAAACAATATCCTTTACAGGTTTTTGGTAATCACAATTTATTAAATATTGAGGCAGCAAAAACAGTATGTAAATCTTTGCAAATTGAGGAAGAAATATTTTATAAAGCCATCGGTACTTTTAAAGGCGCAGCTAAAAGATTAGAGTTGATTGGCCAAAATTTGGAAACAAATATTTATAAAGATTTTGCACATTCTCCATCCAAACTTGTAGCTACTATCAATGCTGTAAAACAACAATTTACAAATAGAAACTTAGTTGCTTGTATTGAGTTGCATACTTTCAGTAGTTTAAATAAATCATTTCTGCAAGAGTATAATGGCACAATGGATGCTGCTGATAATGCTATTGTTTTTATTGATGAACATACTTTTGTGCAAAAAAATATGGAACCTTATTCTGCACAACAAGTAAAAGAGGCATTTAATAATAAAGATATAATGTTTTTTAATCAAGCAGAAGAATTGTTTAAGTATCTCAAAAATTTGAACTACAAGAATACAAACTTGCTGTTAATGAGTTCGGGCACTTTTGCCGGAACAGATTTAACCGACTTTGCAGAAACTATTTTATAAATCAATTAATATTTCAAAAATAAATAACTAAATAATAAAGCAGTCGTATAAATTGTAACTATTATAAATTGCTTTAAACTAATAATTAAGCGCTATGAAGTCTTTAGGAAAAAAAATCAGGTTGTTACGTCATCAAAAAGGTTGGAGCCAGGAAGATGTTGCCAAACAATTGGATATATCCATACCTGCATTTTCCAAAATTGAAACCGGAATTACGGATATTAACTTGTCAAGATTGGAACAGATTTCCAAGTTGTATGAAATGTCAATTGTTCAATTGTTAACTTTTAATGATGCAGAACAAGAGCAAAAATCAGCCTCTGAAATCGAATCAATGCAGAAAAAATTGGTAGAAAGAGAAGCCGAGTTGATTGATTTGCAAAAGAAAGTTATTGAGTTGTACGAAGAACTTAGAAGGCCAAAAGCAATTGCCTAAATTGTTTAAATTAGTTCACAATGTTGTGAAGCTTTATTTAAACAAGTAACGCATAGTTACATGTTTTTTTCCGAACTCTACATTCATCGCATCATGCAGCGAAAGCATTTTGGTGTTGAAATCTCCAACCCATGATAGCTCCAGTTCTTTGTATTTATTT
>JBPBQN010000138.1:0-4036 GCA_050954865.1 Janthinobacterium lividum
GCAAAGCCGAAATTTCCAACAAATTCTGGATCGGCAGCAAAGCCTGCTCGAAACGCAAAAAAATGCTGTTCCAAATCTTTATCTTATTTCTGATTTCCAAAAAAACATCGGTAAAAACAGCATCGGCCCAAATCAATCCAACATAAATTTGGTACGAATTTCGGCCAGTTCGCAGCCCAATATTGCCGTAGATTCTGTGTGGCTGATTTCGCCTTTGCATCAACCCAGCGCTGCCGAAAAGCTGGTTGTCCGCCTGCACAATTACGGCGATGAAAAAGCGCAGAAAGTGCCCGTAAAACTTTCCATCAACGGAGAAACCATGGCTTTGGGCAGTTATGATTTGGCTGCGCGAAGTTTCCGGCAAGATACGCTTCGGTTTTCAGGTTTGAAAGCGGGTTGGCAAAATGGCAAAATCGAACTGAACGATAATCCGGTTACGTTTGATAACCAGTTTTATTTTACGTTTTTGGTGCGGCAGCAATTGCCGGTTTTGCAAATCGCAGATCAGATTCCGAATAAATTTATCAGTGCCGTTTTTGCTTCGGATGCTTTTTTTAAGGCTGATTTTTCATCGGCAGGAAACGTGAATTACGCCGGTTTGAGCAAATATCCGGTCATCTATTTTAGTGATGTAAAAACAGTATCGGCTGGTTTGGCGCAACAGTTGCAGGCGTATGTAAAGCAGGGTGGCACGCTGGTGGTTTTTCCTGCTGCGGAGGCGGATCTGACTTCATACCAAAACTTTTTACGACCGCTGAACGCAGATTTCCCTGAAAAATTAATCACCGAAAATATCAATGTAGTTTCCTTAAATCTTAAAAATTCGTTTTTTAAAGATGTTTTTGAGCGAATGCCCGAAAACCCGGATTTGCCTCAGCTTAAAAAATATTTTGGGTTGAGTTCTGGTTCGCATAATCTACGCCAAAACCTGATGGAACTGCCCGGAAAAACTGCTTTTTTAAGTGTTTACCATAGCGGAAAAGGCAAAATTTATTTGTCTGCCGTGCCCGCTCAGGAAGATTTCAGCAACCTGCCGCGCCATGCTTTATTTGTGCCGCTATTGTTCCGGATGGCTTTACTGAGTGGCCACGATCAGCCGTTGTTTTATACGTTGGGCGAGAACGAATTACTGGAAGTTGCTCCGGTCAATCAAACTGCCGATCAGCCGTTACATCTGCAAAAAGGAAATATTTCCATCATTCCGGATGTGCGCCGCCAGGAAGGCAAAACGCAGCTCTACGTTGCTGATCAAATTCGCGAAACCGGCAATTATAAACTGATTTTGAAAGATAGCGTGCTGGCGCAAATCGCTTTTAATGATAACCGGCAGGAATCTGACTTGAATTACCTGACAGACAACGATTTAAAGCAAGAATTTAAGTCGGTAAAAACAGTATCGCTTTTGCCAGCCGGCAAGCTATCCCTGGCCAAACAAATTGCAGCAATAAATTCGGGCGTGCAGTTATGGAAACTTTGCCTAATTTTGGCGCTGCTTTGTCTGGCTGCCGAAGTGCTGCTGATCCGGTTTTATAAAGTAACTCCGCAGAAAAATCTGGTAACGGTTTAGTCAGAACGAACAATTAAAAGCATTAAAATTGATGAACCTGCTGCTGAAATCTGTTAAAATTACTGATCCGAATACTGTTTTTAACGGGCAAATTCTGGATGTTTTGATAGAAGACGGAAAGATTGCAAAAATTGCTGCGGACATTCAATCCGATGCAGAAACGATAGATGGAAGCGGCTGTTTTTTGGCGCCTGGTTTTTTCGATCTGAACTGCAATTTTGGTGATTTAGGATTGGAAACTAAGGAAGATATGCAAACCGGCACGCTAACCGCATCAGCCGGTGGTTTTACCGGCGTGGCGCTGATGCCGAACATGCAGCCGCCGGTTCATTCTAAATCCGAAGTACAATATCTGATCAATCAATCCCGCGGCAACCTGGTAAATGTTTATCCGCTGGGCGCAATTTCCCACAAAACCGAAGGTAAAGACATGGCCGAAATGTACGATATGTACAGCTCCGGCGCACTGGCTTTTACAGATGGCAACCATCCGGTGCAGGACGCGGGTTTAATGGAACGTGCTTTATTATACGCACAAGGTTTTAACGGATTGGTTTTTTCGTACCCGGAAGATCTTTCCATCGCCGGAAAAGCAAAAGTGCACGAAGGTGTGGTGAGCACGTTGCTGGGCATGAAAGGTATCCCGGCGCTGGCCGAAGAACTGATGATTTCGCGCGATTTGTATCTGGCGGAATACACCAATTCCAGGGTTCATTTTACTACGATTTCTACGGCACAAGCGGTTGAGCAAATTCGTAAAGCCAAAGCAAAAGGTTTGAAAATTACTTGTGATGTAGCCGCGCATCATTTGCTGCTGACGGACGAAGTGCTGCTGGATTTTGACAGTTTATACAAGGTAAAACCGCCGTTACGCACGCAGGAAGATGTAAATGCGCTGCTTGCAGGATTGCGCGATGGTACGATTGATGCTATCGTTTCGCAGCACACGCCGCACGAAATTGAGTTTAAAGACGTAGAATTTGAAGTGGCCGAATTTGGCATGATCGGTTTGCAAACGGCATTTTCACTGGCCGTAAAAGCTGGTTTGGATGTGGATTTGATTGTGGAGAAAATGGCCGTTAATCCGCGTAAAATATTAGGCATAAAAGAAGCATTGGTTGCAGAGGGCAAAACGGCAAATCTGGTTTTGCTCAACCCAAAAAGCAACTGGCATTATAATGTGGAGAATAATCAATCCAAATCTTCCAATTCGCCATTTTTAGGGCAGGAGATGACGGGGAAAGTGTTGCTCAGCATCAACAATAATCAAATTTATAAATCTGCATAAGATGATCGACCCGAAAATAAAAAAGGCTATTGACGCCGCATTTCAATACGTGCAAACCGTGAATCCGGCAAATGCAGAACCTGTAAAAGGACAGATTTTAACCGTTTTTGAATCGAATTTAACTTTTTTGCAGAAGGTAAAAGGCATGGACGAAGTGTTCAACTCTAACCCGAAACTGGAGCATTTGCGCGAAGTTTTCTTTGATTTACTGCTGGTGAATTTTTTCAGTGCCGATGTAAAAAAGCTGGACGAAGATTACCTGGATTCGCCGCAATGGGAAAAAATTGAAGAAGAAACACTGGATCGCGGTACCGAAATGCTAAACGTTTTGCTGTATTTGAACGAGTGTGAAGATGAAGAAATCGAGCCGGAACTGAACGATTATTTAACCGAATTTTTGCTGGTTGATGAAGACGAGTTTCAGGATGAGCACCGCATTTACGAGCCGGTAATTGCCAACCAGATTTTGATGGACAGTGGCATTGAAGAAATCGGAAAAGTAGCCCGCAATCTGCCGGAAGATGAAGAAATCAAGGATTTGTTTTATCCGCTGATGTGCTTCTTTTACGATACAAAATCCTCCGCAGAAAACCAGAAAACAGCTACCGAAAATGCGGTTGAACCGGATTTTGACTTGCCGGTTTTGGCAATCATGCAGAATTTTAATTAAGCTGAAATGCAGGATTTAAACCGGAAAATAAGACTAAAAGGTGTGCAATACGGCCTGATTTTAGGCGTATCTATCTTTGTGCTGAATCTGTTTTCCTATTTTTTGATGACTAAAGTGAGCACGCCGCTTTGGATGACAGCTTTTAGTCCGCTGGTTTTTACCAACCTGCTACCCATCGTTATCGCTGTTTTACTTTGTTTGCGGTTGCGCGAAAAGATTGGTGGTTACTGGACATTGCGACAAGCAGCTTCAGGCATTTTTATGATGTTTTTCACGTCCTATTTCATCTTTTTTTTCAGCATGCTTTTGTATTCTAAAGTGATCGATCCGGCAATGGGAATCAACATCGAAAACAAAATTGAAGTAGTAAAAGCAGCAATCCGCAGAAACCAAAATACCAGCGAGCAGCATATTAACGGAGAAACTGCCGCGTTGCGCAAAGATTTTAATGAGCGACAAAAATCCGGCGCGTGGGGGTATGTGCAAAGTTTTGGCATTGTGGTTTTACTGC
>JBPBQN010000139.1:0-3786 GCA_050954865.1 Janthinobacterium lividum
TCCTGATAATAACCATTTTCTATCCGGTCGTCTCCGTGCAACAAATGTATCCATTGGCCTTTTGCCCGGTTTAAACACGTTTCAAAGTTCCGTAAGCTACCGCTGTTTTGTTCCTGCCGGAAATATTGAATCCGCCCTTTTCCAATGGCTTCAACCAAAGCAGCTACATCACCATCCGTACTGCAATCATCCACCACTGCTATCTGCATCACTGCTTCACCCCGATCCTGAACAAGTACACTTTTTAACGTATCACCCAAAAATGAAATACAGTTATAAGCCGGTATCATTACCGACCATAAAGGACGATCTGCCAGGTTAGCAACAGGCAAAATTACAGGCGGAACATTTGGTATTCGAGCTGACATTAGGTGATTGGTAGAACAAGCATAAATAATTTTTACTGAAAAATGAAATTTATAAATTAATATGGATAATACCAAGCTATTATTTTAGTTTTAAAATACTAAAAATCAGCAATATATTAATTATATTACTGCATAATATAGTTGTTAATACTATTTATAAATATACTTTAAACTACAATGCAGCATAAATAACTTACACTCTTCAACTTTAAATTTACCTTTGCGGATGACAATTGAAGAACGCATTGAAAATGCCGTAACCCGCGTTTTTAAAACAGTTTTCCCTAACACTACCAACCATTACGATACGCTTTTTGGCGGCACGGCGATGGCTTTGATGGATGAAGTTGCTTTTATGACGGCAACACGTTTCAGCAGAAAACGGTTGGTTACGGTTTCTTCGGATAAAATCAATTTTACAACGCCTATTCCGGCCGGAACAATTATTGAACTGATTGGCCGCGTCATCCACATCGGCCGCACCAGCATGAAAGTAAACGTAGAAATTTATGTTGAACAAATGTATGCTGAAGAACGCTATCGCGCCATCCACGGCGAGTTTACCTTTGTTGCGGTGGACGAAAATAAAAACCCGACACCAATTTTATAGTGGTAAAAGAAGCATTTAGCAATTAGCCCTTAGCAATCAGCTGTCAGCTTAGGGCTGATAACTGATTTCCAAAAAGCTGAAAACTCCTCACCCCAAACCTCCTACCTCAATGAACCAATATTTTATCATCGATTTCGACAGCACTTTTACGCAGGTTGAAGCGCTGGACGAACTCGTCAGAATCTCTTTAAAAGATCACCCAGAACGCGAAAAAGTTTATAAACAGATTGAAGATTTAACCAACGCGGCAATGGAAGGCCGTTTGTCTTTTACCGAAAGCTTGGCACAGCGCGTTAAATTGCTGCAGGCCAACCGTAGCCATTTAGATTTATTGGTGAAGCATCTGCGCAAAAAAGTTTCCGCTTCTTTTTCCCGAAACCGTCAGTTTTTTAAAGAACACAGCGATGAAGTTTTGATTGTTTCCGGCGGATTTAAGGAATTTATCATTCCAGTGGTTTCAAAATATTACATCAAAACAGAAAATATTTATGCCAACACATTTAAGTTTGATGAGCAGGGAAACATTATCGGCTACGATCAAACCAACCCGCTTTCGCAGGAAGGCGGCAAAGTAAAATTGCTGCGCGAACTGAATTTGCAAGGCGAAATTTTTGGTATTGGCGATGGGCATTCTGATTTTCAGCTGAAAGAATTCGGACTGATCAAAAAGTTTTTTGCTTTTACAGAAAACATCGAACGCAAAACTATCATTGAAAAAGCCGACTACGTAACGCCAAGTTTTGATGAGTTTTTGTACATCAACAAGTTTCCGCGCGCCATTTCTTATCCTAAAAACCGCATTAAATGTTTGGTTGCCGGTGATGTTGCCGATGAAGCCGTAGTGCAATTAGCCAAAGAAGGTTACAATATCCGCATCCGGCCGAAAATTGAAAAAAAGTATCTGGAAGAAGCCGGAATTTTATTTTGCGATGAAGATACCCAGCCAACCGAAGCACAATTGGAAAACGCCGGCCGCTTAAAAGTAATCGGTTGTTTTGGCAAAGTAAACCGAAAAACCGCCGAATTTGCCTGCGAAAAAGGCATTATTATTTTTGATGATGTAAAGCACAATCCGCACAACACGGATTTTATACCGAAACGCGTGATGGATTTTATGAACGAAGGCAAAACGCACACCAGCACTAACTTCCCAGATTTGCAGCCGCCACGTATCAACAATGCGCACCGTTTAATTCATATTCATAAAAACGTGCCTGGAATTCTGGCTAAAATCAATGCTATTTTTGCAAAGTACGACATCAATATTGTGGGCGAATTTTTGGTAACCAACGCACAAATTGGCTATGTAATTACGGATGTGAATGCCGGTTACGGTCAGCAGGTTTTAACGGAATTGAAGCAGATTGAACACACCATCCGATTTAGGTTGTTGTATTGATATTTTGTCATTTCGACCGAAGGGAGAAATCCTAATCAATTAAAAAAAGCATTTGCCTTCTGTTTGAATAAAAATTCTCCCTTTAGTTATGATAACAATGCTTCTTTTACCGATGTAATTTCAGGCTTTTGCAGGCTGCATATAATTCGCTTCTCGCTCTTTTTCGATTTTTGAATAGGATTTCTCCCTTCGATCGAAATGACAAACGATTGAAATGACAAACAGTCAAAATGACTATGCTTCTTTTATCGCCTAATTTTTGTCCTTCATTGGCACTACCAACACCGGAATTTCGGTGTGGCGCGTTACATCTTCAGCCACACTTCCGGTAAAAAACCGGCTGAAACCAGTGCGCGCATGCGAGCCAACCACAATTAAATCCGCCTGAAATTTGATGGCCGTATCAACCACAACAGTTGCTGCATCGCCGTTTTCCAAAAACTGCGTAATGTTGTGTTCTGCACCGTATTGCGCTACAAAATGCTGCATTACATTTTTAGCCGAAGCATCCTGCGCATTCATCACTTCTACCGGCGGCATGTTGGTTAACATATCAATTTCTCCACCTACAATTCCGCTGCTTACCGGCGGTATAATCATTGGTTCTATCACTTCTACCAAACCAACTTCTGCCTGTAACAATTTGGCTAAAGCAAAACCGTAAGTAGCCGCTTTTTCTGATTGTTGGCTATCATCAATGCCGATTAAAATCTTTTTAAATTCCATAAAATTTGTATTGATGCTGCAAATTAAGGCTTTTTTAGGTGAAAATTTAGGTGATAAAAGAAGTATGTACTTTGGTTTTTGCAGATGATACCTCCAACTAAAAATCAATAAAAATTTGTAATTTGCGTTAAATTTCAACATAAATTTACAACATTATGGTTACAGATACGCTTGATATCAAAATCAGCAAAGCAGAAAATTCCCGCTTGTTGGAAACAGATTACAGCAATTTAGTTTTCGGGCAAAATTTTAGCGATCACATGCTGGTGGCTGATTATGCCAACGGACAATGGCAAAACTTTGAGATTTTGCCTTATGGCGAGATCAAATTAAGTCCGGCAATTTCTTCTTTGCATTACGGACAGGCTTTTTTTGAAGGTTTAAAAGCTTATAAATTAGCCAATGGCGGCATTTCCATTTTCCGCCCAAACAAAAATGCCGAGCGTTTTAATAAATCTGCCGAGCGTTTGTGCATGCCGCCGCTGCCCGAAGATTTGTTTATTCAAAGCATTACCGCGCTGGTAGAAATTGATCAGCAATGGATTCCGGAGCAGGAAAACCATGCGTTATACATTCGTCCGTTTATGTTTGCTACCGAAGCAGCGCTGGGCGTGCATCCATCTTCAACCTACAAATTTTGCGTGCTGACTTGTCCGGTTGGCCCGTATTTTTCAAAATATTTA
>JBPBQN010000140.1:0-3480 GCA_050954865.1 Janthinobacterium lividum
CCATCGAGTCAAAAGTGTATGCCACTTTGCGCTTAAAAAAAGCTTATCAATTTGAACCTGTGCCAGATAGCGTGGACGCGAAATTGATTAAAGGCGGACAAGCCAACTTGTGGACCGAGCAAGTTTATAACTTGCGTAAGGCCGAATACATGACCTGGCCGCGCGGTTTGGCTATTGCAGAAACGTTATGGTCTCCAAAGGAAAAAAAGAACTGGAATGATTTTTCTGGAAGGGTAGAAGGTCAGTTTCCACGGTTAGAAACGGCTGAAATCAATTATGCGCCAAGTATTTATGATCCGATTATCAATGTTTCCAGAAAAGATAGCGTGATGAATATTGCTTTATCAACCGAAATTAAAGACTTGAATATTTATTACAGCTTTGATAATTCTTTCCCGGATCGGTTTTATCCAAAATACATACAACCGCTTACTGTGCCCAAAGATGCCGCTCAGCTTAAAATGATTACTTATCGCGGCAAGCAACCCATCGGGCGAATGATGAGTATTTCGATTACAGATTTAACTGCCCGGCTTCCCAAGAAAAAGTAAAAATTTAGGCGATAAAAGAAGCATCCCGAAAATTACTGATGCTTCTTTTATCGGCATAAAATCAGCGACATAAAGTCCTGTTCCAAACTTGGTTCAGGACTTTTTTATTACTGAAAAAAACATTTTCAAAAAAACTTGCACATCAAAAAATCATATTTACATTTGCAGTGTACTATATAACTAATACACTAATTAAATAAACATGATAAAAATTTCTAACCTCACTTTTGGTTACGGCAGGAAAAAAATCCTGTTTCAAAACCTCAATCTGCAAATGCAGGAAGGGCACATTTATGGTTTATTAGGTAAAAACGGAGCCGGAAAATCAACTTTGTTAAAAAATATAGCCGGACTGGTTTTTCCGCAGCAGGGAACTTGCGAAGTAAATGGTTACAATGCATCAAAACGGTTGCCGGCTTTTTTACAAAACCTGTTTTTCATTCCGGAAGAAGTTTACATGCCGGCACTTACTGCTAGGCAATTTGTAAAAAATACAGGCCATTTTTATCCAGCTTTTGATGAAACTGCTTTTGATAAGATGCTGGCTGAGTTTGATGTTCCGAATGATAGTTTGCTTAATAAACTTTCTTTTGGTCAACAAAAAAAGGTGATGATTGCGTTCGGTTTATCTACCAATACTTCACTGCTGATTATGGATGAGCCGACAAACGGTTTGGATATTCCATCAAAAAGCCAGTTTCGTAAAATTATTGCTTCTGCTTTGTCAGAAACTCGGTGCATTATTATTTCCACGCACCAAGTTCGGGATCTGGATAATCTGATTGATACTTTGCTGGTGGTTCATAATCAAAAAATTGTGTTGAATAAAAGTTTAGATGATATTGCCGATCTGCTAAAATTCAGCACCGTTTCTGTAGCCGGACCAGAAGTTTTGTATGCCGAAGAAAGTGTGCGCGGCATCAATACCATCAGCCAAAACACAAGCGAAAGTTACAGCAAAGTGGATATGGAACTGCTTTTTAACGCCATAATTAATGATAACCAACCCATCACTCAAATTTTAAATCGATAAGTTATGAACCAAACTTTTAGCATCAAACGGTTTTCAATGCTTTCTAAAAAGCACCTTGCAGAAAATTACAAAACTTATTTAATGTCTGCAGGGGTAATGTTAGGTCTGCTTTTAATTGTTTTTGGCATTTCTTCCTACGGAAATAATGGTGTGTTGCAGATAAACATGCAATCTTCCAATTTCACTATTTTTATGTTAATGGGTGGAAGTATTTTTACCAGCTTAATTTTTGCAGATCTGGGTAACAAGAAAGAAGCTATTCCTGCATTAACATTACCAGCATCATCCTTTGAAAAGTTTTTGGTCAATTGGATCGTCTCTTTCCTCATTTTTCAAATTGTTTTTATAGTCATCTTTTATTTTGTTGCAGTGGTAGTAATTAGTTTCGGAAAAAGAATTCCTGGACAGCAAAATACTTTATTAAATGTGTTTTCGGATGATACAAAAGCTTGGTATACGTTTATCATCTATATCGTTTTACAATCAGTTACTTTTTTTGGTGCCATTTATTTTGAAAAGCTGCATTTTGTCAAAACTGCCTTTGCTTTTTTTATCGGTGTTTTTTTATTGGGAATTCTTAATAAACCTATAATAACGAGCATGTTTAGTCGAAATGTTATGGGAACTACAATTTTTAGTCCTATAAGTATTACTGAAAAGGATAAAGCTTTTACAATTCACGCTAATGATATTAAAAATTATCAGGAAGGAATTGTGTTAGGATTAGTGGTTTTGATTTTATGGATTAGCGCTTATTACAGGCTAAAAGAAAAAGAAGTTTAATTATGAATTTTAGAGATAACGAAGCTATTTACTTGCAAATTGCAGCATACGTGAGTGAAAATATAACGTTAGATAAATGGGAAGCCGAGCAAAAAATTCCTTCCGTGCGAGATTTGGCTGTGGAGTTGCAGGTTAATCCGAATACGGTGGCTCGCACGTATGAGTTTCTGCAAAATCAGGAAGTGATTTTTAACAAGCGCGGCATCGGATATTTTGTAAATACAGATGCCAAATCAAAAGTAAAAAACTATCGCAAAGAGCGCTTTTTGCAGCAGGAGTTACCGGAGTTTTTTAAAAATATCTTCTTGTTGGAGATTGGTTTGGAAGAAATAGAAAAACGTTACCAGGAGTTTAAAACACAAAATTATCAGGCATAAAAACAGCATCACCATGAAAACAAGTAATAAATTATTTATAGCAGCCGTGTTGATTATCGTGATTTCAATGATTGGTTACGATTTGGCTTTACGCGCAGAATACAGAAAAGGCGAGTACAAAAAGCCTTTTTACGGAATGGAAAATATAAATTTTAATGATTTTACAACCATAGATAATCGGGCGGCAAACTTAATTTCTGTTAAGGCAGAAAAAGGTAACGAGTCTGCAATATGGGTAGAGAAAGACTGGAAAAAACACCTTAAAATATCTAAAAATGGTACAACATTGGTGATAGAAGTAGTTGATAAAAAAGTTAGCAGATTGTACTCCTATCAAAATAATGTAACCATAATTTGTCCTTCGCTGGAAAAAGTAATTACCAATCCAATTTCTAATGCAAAGCTTTCGGAAAGTTATGATTCCGAAGGAACGACAACAATAAAAGGCTTTGATTTAAAAAATTTAGTTTTGAATATTGGAAAAAGTTCGGGTTTGATTTTGGAAAAAAATAACATTAACTCATTGCAAGCAATTGTTGGAAGTAACTCTTCCGAAAACGCCAGATTGACAATTGGTTCGGATAATCAAATTAATGTTGCAATAGTAAAAGTTCCGGGAAAGAATTTTTTAACTGTCAAAAATCCAACTATCACAACAAAAAATTTCACTATATCAGATAGTGCAACTGTTTCCACACGCGGACATTTTTTCAATCAAATTCACAACTAATTCATC
>JBPBQN010000141.1:0-3468 GCA_050954865.1 Janthinobacterium lividum
TGGAAAACCTGCGGCTACAGTTATCACTTCATCTCCCGGTTTTATGGCACGATCACCCAGTTTTGGAGAAGTAAGTGCGTAAAAAGCAATCAAATTTGCAGAAGATCCGGAATTAACTAACAAGCATTTTGACGTGTTAAAATAAGCTGCAAATTCTTTTTCAAATTGATTGGCAAAACGTCCGGCCGTTAACCAGCCATCTGCCATTGCTTCTATTCCGAGCAGCAGATCGTCTTCTTCTATAACTTTTCCTGTTACAGGAATGTAGTCTTTTCCAGGTTCAATATTCCCAGACACATTTAATTTTAACGCTAAGTTTTTGGTAATCAATGCCATAAGCTCACATGATTAAAAGTTTATACCGATGCCCAGGAAGCTTTAAATTTAGCCTTTTGTGTATAATCCTGAATTTGTTTTATTCTGTTATTTAATACTTGAGATGAAGTTTTTTCTGCCTCATAACCATCAACCGTGAATTTCACGGTTTCGTTAAAGTTTAACACAGATTGCCAGCCTAAACGGTTGACTGCTTTAGAAACATCAAGCTTTAAAAAATTAGCTTCATGCAGATTTTCTTTATTTTCTGTTATCAGATAATTTCCTAAACCAGTTATTTGGTAAATCTGATTAATCAATTCTTTTACAGGATAATTATTGGCATCATTAGGGCCAAAGTTCCAGCCGCCACTATAATTTTTACCTTGTAAAAACAGCATTGCACCCAATGTTAAGTAACCGCTTAAAGGTTCAAGCACATGCTGCCACGGGCGTGTTGCCGCCGGATTGCGCAATTGAAGTTGCTCACCAGCAATCAGTGCTCTAAAATAATCCGGCACGATTCGGTCTGCTGCCCAATCTCCGCCGCCAATAACGTTTCCTGCACGGCCGGATGCAACAGCGCAATTATTTTCATTACTGAAAAAAGAATGGATATAGGAAGCCGTAATCAATTCTGCACAACCTTTAGATGCGCTGTAAGGATCGTTTCCGCCCATTGCATCATTTTCACGATAACCCCAAACCCACTCTTTATTATCATAACACTTATCACTGGTTATATTTACTGCTGCTTTTACCGATGAAGTTTCCCGCACCGCTTCGAAAAAATTTACTACACCCATCAAATTGGTTTCAAACGTTGATGCAGGTTTTTTATAAGATATTAAAACCAACGGCTGGGCAGCCAGATGAAAAGCAATATCTGGTTGTACTTTATTAAAATATTCTTTTAAAGCTGAACCATTTCGTACGTCTCCTTCAAAATGGTTAATTTCCTGCTTCAGGTTGCAGGTAACAAAATTATCTTTTTCAGAATAAGGTGCTAACGAATAACCATAAACTTCTGCACCTAATTGCTTCAGCCAAATGGCCAACCAAGATCCTTTAAAACCGGTGTGCCCTGTAATTAATACTTTTTTACCCTGATAACAATTCCAAAAATCCATCTTACCAAACTTTCCATTTAGCCTTGTTAGAAACCCAATCTTCTTCCAACTCATGCTTTTCACGCAAAGTGTCCATCGGCTTCCAGAATCCCTGATGTTCAAAAGCGATCATTTGTCCTTCTTCTGCTATCTTTTCCATAGGTTCCTTTTCCCAAAACGTTTGATCATTTTCGATATAATCAAACACCTGTGGCTCACAAATAAAATAACCACCATTAATCCATGATCCGTCACCTTTCGGTTTCTCCATAAAAGAATGAACTGTTTTATCTGCCAAAATATTTAAAGCACCAAACCTTCCAGAAGGTTGTACTGCTGTAACCGTACAATATTTCTTGTTTTGTTTATGAAACTGATACAAGTCTGCAATATTTACATCTGCCAAACCATCACCATAAGTCAGCATAAAAGTTTCTTCGCCAATATGTTGTTTAATACGTTTGATCCTACCACCTGTCATGGTTTCATTTCCGGTATCTACCAAAGTTATTTTCCAGGGTTCTGCGTGAGAATCATGTATTTTAAGCTGATTATTAGACAAATCTATTGTTACGTCTGATCGGTGCAGGAAATAATTGGCAAAATATTCTTTGATCATGTATCCCTTGTAACCCAAACAAATTACAAAATCGTTAAATCCGTAAGCCGAATAAATTTTCATGATATGCCATAAAATCGGCATTCCTCCAATTTCAACCATAGGTTTTGGTTTAACTACCGTTTCTTCGGATAATCTGGTTCCTAAACCACCAGCTAAAAGCACTACTTTCATAACAACTTGTACCTGATTAAGACACTAAAAGTTCAACATCATTTGTTAAAGGTAAACTGCAACATAGCAAATATTCATCTTTTTCCAACATTTTACTTTCTGAAGAATTAGCTATTGATTTCAATTCTCCGGATAACAGTTTTGCTTTGCAAAGCAAACATGTACCCGTTTGGCATGAGTAAGAAAGATCAAGCCTCGCATCCAAACCTGCTTCCAAAATTGTCTTTCCTTTGATTACTTCTACTTTAAATTTTTCAGTAGCTTTTTTAATTAAAATACTTTGAGTAGTTATTCCTTCAAAATCAGCTGGATTTAATACAAGTTCAAAACTTTCAGAAAAAATATGCTCCTGCGATATATCTTCAAATTTCAATGCTTCTTTTACCGATTCAATTAGTCCGTTTGGCCCGCAAATAAAATGATAAGCATTGTTTAGATTATCTTTTTCTCTTATAATCTGTACAATTTTTTTAGCATTTATTCGGCCTTGTACAATTTTAGAATCTGCTGCATCTAATACAGATTTTGTATGAAAATGCCACAGAGAAAATTTTGTTGGATACTGTTTTTGCAGATCATTTATTTGCTGAATGAAAATAGTGCTTTCATGATTACGATTTCCATAAACCAAAGTAATATGCGCCGACAAATTATTGATCAAAGCATATTTTAAGATAGAAAATAAAGGAGTTATTCCGCTTCCTGCTCCCCAAAAAACTAAATGACTATTATTCGGAATATTTTTACTCTCTAAGATAAAATCACCTAAAGGTTCTATCACCTCAACTATATCACCAGCTTTAACATAATCAGCAACATAGTTGGAAACGATTCCATCAGGAACTCTTTTTATAGTTACATCTAAAGTAGAATCAATACCTGGAGCAGAAGAAAATGAGTACGGCCTGAGATATCTGCGATTATTAATTTTGAAGATTAATGTAAGATATTGGCCAGCTAAATATTTTATTTTTTTAAGGCCAGGTTGTTTAAAACAAACTGTAATTGTGTCGTTTGTTTCTTGCTTTACTTCTACAACTTTAAGTGTAAATTGTAACATAAGTTAAGAATCAGAACGTAAAGTTGTAAGTAATAATTTATGCAAACTGTAAAACTGTTTAACTTCTATCCAAAACTATAATGCTTCTTTTATGCTGAAAAATTCATTGACATTCAACATGATTATCAAAACAAAAAACACAACAGGTTGATGATTTTTATACGATAAAAGAAGCATTATAAATTAACGGA
>JBPBQN010000142.1:0-3371 GCA_050954865.1 Janthinobacterium lividum
GCCCAAATTAACACGTTCGTATTCCGTGTCCCAATTGTTAATCGGAAGCAAAATATATTTTTGGTTCAAAGCCCAAACATCAGGCAAATTGGTGATAAATGAACCATCCAGCATCAGCCATTTTTCGCGGTCGTTTTGCTGTTTGCGGCCTAAAACTTTATATAAAATTCCAGAAGCTTCGGCAACGGTGTATTTGCCAAATTCGGTGATGATATCTGGTTCAACGGTATCGTTTTCGGCACAAATTTCTTTAATCCGACTCACAATTTCGTTGATCATGTATTCATAATCGAAATCAAAAACCAAAGAATCTTTAAAAGGCAAACCGCCGCCAATATCCAGCGTATCCAGATCAGGGTTGATTTTTTTGAACTTGCAATACAGTGTTACATATTTTTCCAGCTCGTTCCAGTAATACGGCGTATCAGAAATACCGGAATTGATGAAAAAATGCAGCAGCTTTACCTTAAAATTTGGATTAGAAACGATTTTAGCATTGTAAAAATCAATCACATCTTCCATGCGCACGCCCAGTCGCGAAGTGTAAAACTGAGAATCTGGTTGCTCTTCAGCCGCAATTCTGATGCCTAAATTGCACGGCGTTTCCAGTTCAACCTCATCATCATACAAGTTAAATTCCTCTTTATTATCCAAAACCGGAATGATGTTTTTAAAGCCATCGTGCAGCATATCAATGATATACTGTTTGTACTGATAGGTTTTAAAACCGTTGCAAATAACGGTCATGTCTTTGGTTAATGAGCCTTTTTTCTCCAGCGCATCAATCATCGGCATATCAAAAGCCGAAGAAGTTTCCAGGTGAATTTCGTTTTTTAAAGCTTCCTCAACGATGTGGCGGAAGTGCGAACTTTTGGTGCAATAACAATATTTATACGAGCCGCGGTAATTATTTTTAACGATAGCCGATTGAAACAGCAACTTAGCCTGCTGTATTTTTTTGCTGATGAGCGGCAGATACGTAAAACGCAGCGGCGTGCCATACGTTTCAATCATTTCCATCAGATTTAAATCCTGGAAATACAATTCATCATCAATAATTTCAAAACCTTCCTGCGGAAAACCCACGCTCAGGTCTAAGAATTCTTCGTAGCTCTGCATTAATAAAAATTTGGGGCAAATGTGTGGTTTTTATACGGAATAAATCACCATAAGGTCGTAATTTTTACAGATGATCATCAGCCCAATTTTCATACTATTTTTACCGGTAAAAAACTTCCGCCATCATGCAGCGCGCACTTCCGCCGCCATTGGTTTCAATGGTATTTAAGGAAGAATAAATCAGTCTGCAATATTTTTCCAGTGCTGTTATTTGTGCGTCTTTTAGTGATAAAAAAGCTGTTTCTGATAGGATCAGCAAGCTTTCTTCCAGATTATTTTTAAGCTGAAGCATGTTGCCGGCAAAAGCATTCATCTGCTCAAAAGAAATTTCGATTATTTCTTTTCCGGATTGCTGCAATGCTGTTTTTACCACCCTTTTTTCATCCTCGTTTTGGATCGAATCCAGGCAGATCACCACAAATTGATCACCTAAAGCCATCAAAACATTGGTGTGGTAAATGGCTTTTTTGGTTTGATCTTCGGCATGAAATGAAATAGATTTATAACCCGAAATACGGCAAAATTCAGTCAAAACTGCTGCATCTGTTCTGGGTGATAAACAAGCATAAGCCAGCTTGTTTTCCCGATCAAAAACCATGCTGCCGGTTCCTTCTAAAAACTGGTTTTGCGCTTCAAAATATGTTAAATCAAAAACTTCTTTTATGTTGAATGCTTCTTTTATCAACCCAAAAACCTTGCGTTCCAGCCGGCGGTTTTCGGCTTGCATCGGATATAAAACTACCGAACCGTTTTCGTGAAATGAGATCCAGTTGTTGGGGAAAATCGAATCCGGCGTATGCAGTTCCGGCGTATCATCAATTACGGTTACCTGCACGCCGTTTTGCCGCAAAATCTGTACAAAAACATCAAACTCCTGCAAAGCTTTTTGCTGCACGTTTGTTTGTTCGCCATTCTTTTGAAAAGCATTGCTGGCTGCCGTTTGCTGGTTAAAACCAAAATTTACCGGCCGGATCATCAATAGTTGAGAAGTCATTTTTACAACGTTATTAATTCAAAAGGATAATGTTCGTCTGAAAAAGCATTTTCGTAAAATTTAACAGAGTTTTATAATGTATTCGTATTTTTTACTTCTATGGTAATATTATTTCTTTTTTATTGTTAAATATGTGTTAAACAAGCTACTACTTTGTTTAACCCATATTTTTTAATTGAGTTGGATTTGTGCCGATAGAATTATTATGATGACTAAAATAATTATTCAAACCAGTAAGTACCGAGGTTTGTACCAAGTTATTCTTTTGCAATGCAAGCAGTTTTTTATTGTTAAATGGTGGAAACCATTAAGTATTACTGAGCATCAGGAGGAAGAATCGATTTCAAAACTGTGCGAACTGATCAAAAAATATAACGTTAAACAATGTGATATTTATGATTGGAGCGGTGATGAATATTATCAAGAAGTGCTGAAAAAAGCCGTGTAAAAACAGTATTGCCAGGTTAAATTTCGTCGCGAAAAAGCGGCATGCTCATGCAGTGAAAACCGCCGCGTGCACGGGAAAGTTCTGCAGATGGAAAAGTGATTACGGTGTTGCTGATGTTTTCGGGATTGATTTCATTGTTCTCAAACTTTTGCAATAAATCTGCTGCGTTGATGATGGTAAAACCTTTTGCTGCAAAAGCAGAAAGGGTTTTATCGTTGCGATCATAACCCAAAACCACTCCTTCTTTCAAAGCTAATAAGTTACAGGAATCAGTCCATTGTTCGCGCGAATCATGGGGAAAAATGTTGTTACCTGAATAAATAAATTCGGTTGGTTTGGTGCTGTTTAGTTCGTTCTGACTGATCTCGTTTAGCAATTCTTCCAGTTTTCCAAACCGGCGCGGCGTATTGATTCTGCCATTTTCAAACTGAATAATTTCCGGCTGATCTGTTTTTTTAGTTTCAATCAGATGATCAATCGGCGATCTGTTTTCCTTATTTTCCTCCGCATTAAACAGTGAAGAAAGCAACACCCAAACGTTCTTTTTTACCTGAGTAAAAACAGTATCCAGGTGCATAAAATCACGCTTGTGCGGAATTTTGATGACGGTAACTTTTTGTACCACATTTTGCGCAAACAAAATTTTAATTACCGCGCTGGCTGCTTGCGGCGTGGTGCGTTCGCCACAACCAATCAGCAAATGGTTTTTGCTAACCATCATCACATCGCCGCCTTCCAGCGTGTTTTGCGCATCAATTTCTCCTTCGGGAATCAAAAAATGCTGATCCGATTGCGGCACTTCAATGATAT
>JBPBQN010000143.1:0-3341 GCA_050954865.1 Janthinobacterium lividum
TACAAAGCAATCGGTTCCCAACAAATAATATCCGCCATCAAATGTAGGCCCGATCACTACTTCTTTTATGCCTAAAAAATCAATGGCTTCCTGCAAAATTTTAGTTTGAAGCTGGTAACAATCACTGCCGATAATCAGCACTTTTTTGAAGCCCTGATCGAAAAGCTCTTTAAAAGCATTACCCATTCGTTCACCCAAATCATTGCCAGACTGCTTTCTTTTGGTAAATCCCGGACTGCTCCACAAATCATGTTCAATCACATCCTCAGCATAATAAACAAACTTTCTACAATTTAGAGGGGCAGTAATTTGATGCGTATGGTTAAGCAGCTGTTTGTAAATGGCTAACGCTTTTTCGTCTCCGATTACTTTAGCCAGGCGGGTTTTTACTTTGCCCAGTTCCGGGTGTCGCACAAAAATAATCAGTGCGGTAGTGAGCATACTGTTTTTATCCATAATTTATTCGGCAACAGCTCCGCCACAACTTGATCCGGCACCAGCGGTACAGCCATAACAGTGTTGTTTCAAGATGATATTCCGGTTATTTAAAGCATCCAAATCAAAGGAAGAAAGATGCTGCGAATGTCCCGGCGTTACTTTCAAATCCAGCATCTGGTTAAAATCGCAATCGTACAAATAACCGTCCCAACTTACGGAAATTGTGTTCCGGCACATCACATTTTTAACGGCTGCAGGATTGAAAGCGGCAATCAGCTTTTCCATGTATTTATCATAATTTCCGGTGGAAAGCAGATAATCCAGGTAGCGGCTGATAGGCATATTGGTGATGGCGAAAAGGTTGTTGAACACAATACCGAACTTTTTGGCCAGTTCTGTTTTAAATTCAATTTCCAGTGCCTGTTGCGAAGGCGGAAGGAAAGCACCGGCCGGATTGTAAACCAAGTTGATTATCAAACCTGTTCCTTCCCGTCCGTAACCAACGGCATTCAGCATTTGCAAGGCTTTGATAGAATCTTCAAAAACGCCGTCCCCACGCTGCCGGTCTGTACGGTCTTGGGTGAAGCTGGGCAGGGAAGAAATCACTTCTATCTGGTTTTCTTTGAAAAATTCCGGCAGGTCATGATAGCGTTTATTAGCCAGAATAATCGTCAGGTTACAGCGCACGATGATATGCTTGCCCTGTTTTTTGATCTCGGTAACAAACCAGCGAAAATCAGGGTTCATTTCGGGCGCACCACCAGTTAAGTCAACGGTGCTGATGGTAGAAACGGCCAGAACATCCAAACAAAGCTGCATCATCTGGCGCGTCATGATCTCTTTCCGGTCAGGCCCGGCATCCACATGGCAGTGTTTGCAAACCTGGTTACACATTTTGCCTATGTTGATCTGGAAAATATCAACCCCGTTTGCCTGCAACGGGAACATGCCCAAAGCGGCTACTTTTTCTTTAAAAGACGCATGTTGATGTTCCCGCTGGTTTTCCAGGATAGCCAGCTGATTTTCGCTTTGGGCTAAAGGATTTTGTAATACTTTGAGTGATTTCATGGAAAAACCGATAATTGCTTTGATGATTTTTAACCGATAAAAGAAGCATTCAAGCCAAAACTTACATGGCAATCTCTTTTATCTTATTCATCATCTGTACGCCATGCACCAAAACCGCTCCGCCTTTAATGGCCGAAGCCACATGCACCGCTTCCATCATTTGCGCCTCACTATAACCTTTTTCGTAAGCATCACTGCTGTACGCATCAATACAATACGGGCATTGCACCGCGTGGGAAACAGCCAGCGCGATCAGTGATTTCTCTTTTGCTGTCAATTCACCGTCCTTAAAAACTTCTCCGTAATAAGAAAAAAACTTATCGGCCATTTCCTTTTGATATTGGCCAATGTGGCCAAATTTGCCCAGGTCTTCTGCGTTATAATAATGATTATCCATTGCTTTCTGATTTATAATTGTTTAAAAATAAAGTCCAGTTGTATTTGTTGAAATGAATGGATGGATGACTCTCCGCAGGAATGATTTTGTTCTGCTTCAGGATTTTATAAATGCCTTTTTTACCACCGAAATCATGCCGAAACCAACTCATTAAAGCCGGAACGCTGATGCTGTTTTTATCACTATTAAATTCACATTCACCTTTTAAATACGTTTTGACGGCTACATTTAACTGCTTATCAATTTGTTCCGGATCGTAAAATGCAATTGGCGGACAACTTTTGGCACCGCAATTTAAAGCAAAATGAATGCGGTAATCCAGTTTTTTCACCCTAAAATCTTTTTCAAAATGAGATAGAAAAGGTTTGCCCAAATAGCCTTCGCTCCATTTTATTTTAGAGTGCCGCAAAATGCCATGTTCAATCTCATCCAAACTTAACTGCTGCCCGGCAATGTGTATCTGTTTGCTCGAAAAGAAAGAGTCACGGGTTTTATACTGGTCCGGGTTTTCTTCAAAAGCACCTGCGTAAAACCGTTGTATAAATTGAGCCAGAAAGCTAACTTTTGATGGTTATTATCTAATTGATTTTTCAAGCTGCTTTCATCCAAATATTTCAAACTGTCTTGAAAAACTACAGTTGTATCACCCGTTTTTGCAGCGTATAAAAAGTTTTGTGAAAGGCGGACAGCATCAACAGTTTTTGTTTTTTTTGCTGACCAAAACTATTGCGTACAAGTATTGAAAACAGAAAAAGAAAGAAGTATCGGCAGTATCGGTTCAGCATTTAACAAATTACGTAATAATTAAATTAGAGGTTCTACAGGTTAGTATATAGCAACTTTCCTACCCAGGTGCTATATTTGAACTTACTACAACTGGCAACAGCTTTACCTATCATAAGTTAGTAGATTTTGATGATGCGCCTTTAACGTTTACTGCCTATAAAAATATGTTCTTCGTTGCTACCGGCAAAAACTTTTACATCATACAAAACAGTAAAAAGAAACTCGTTTTTAAGGATGCATTCTGGGATGGAATTTATCCTAACTCAATTGCCATTTTGGATGAAAGAAATGTGTTTTTAGGAATAAGGGGTGGAGTTGTAAAGCTTGACTTAACAGATAAAACAGTAAAATTCTATGAACAGCAGGAACAGTAGATTATTGATATAACACTGTTTAGTTAATAAGCATGTTTTTGACTATGGATGATGCTTTTATAGGATAGTAATTTATCACGAACCTTTGTTTTTTTATATTTTTGAAACCTCCAGCTGAAACTGAAGCAAAATAGCAAAACAAAAGCTGAAGGTAATTTTGCCAGCCTTTTTTTTGTCAAACCAATTTGAAAGCGGTGTTATCAATCAGTTTTGTTCATGACTGAAATTTGTCTTTTCATAAATAGTTGTGTAGTTTTTTTCAAAAGCTGGCTGAATGA
>JBPBQN010000144.1:0-3296 GCA_050954865.1 Janthinobacterium lividum
GTATTCGGGCAACCCGGTACTTAAAAATCCTGGCATCAAAGATTTTCGTGATCCTAAAGTAATGTGGTATGAAGCCGGTCATAAATGGGTAATGACTCTGGCAACACATGACCGGGTGAGCTTTTACTCCTCTCGGGATTTGAAGCAATGGACAAAAGAAACCGAATTCGGCAAAAACGAAGGCGGCCATGGCGGCGTATGGGAATGTCCTGACCTATTTCCGTTAGCACTCAACGGTAAAACTTACTGGGTACTGCTAGTTAATATCAATCCCGGAGGGCCGAACAAAGGATCGGTGACCCAATATTTTATCGGGCGGTTTAACGGGCACCGGTTTATGCCGGTAAGTACCCAGGAACACTGGGTAGACTACGGACCTGATAATTATGCTGGTGTAACCTGGTCAAATACTGGTAACCGAAGGATATTTTTAGGATGGATGAGCAACTGGCTTTATGCTATTAATTCCCCTACAGAAAAGTGGCGTAACGCAATGACTATACCACGGGAACTGGGATTAAAACAGGAAGGTGACCAGATCTTACTGACATCCGAACCGGTAAAGGAATTGAATGTTATTTCTAACCAGATATATGCAGTCGACCATTTAACTGTAAACAAACCAATAAAAATTTCCGATAAATCAAGGAGTACAGCCAAACAGTATTTGTTAAAATTTAGCGGCAGGCAGCTAACAGATTTTTCCTTAACACTCTCTGATCCAGCAGGGCAAAAGCTAATCATCGGCTATGACAGCCACGCTGACCAGTATTTTATTGACCGCTCCACCTCTGGCAATGTGAATTTTAATAAGGAGTTTGCTAGCAAACATACTGCGCCAAGGCTGACAAAGGATAAAGCTTTTGATATCACGCTTATTGTTGATGCATCCTCGGCAGAACTATTTGCAGATGGTGGCCTTAGTAATATGACCAGCATTTTCTTTTCTTCCCAGCCAATGAACACCCTGGGCGTTCAAAGCAGTAAAGGCATCATCGTTGATAAAGTTCGTATCAGCACGTTAAAAAGTATCTGGTAAAAGGATAATCAAAAAACAACCAACAATGAAAAAAGGATTTTTAATAGATATGAATGGAGTTATCTATAGTGGTGAAAAAATGATTGAGAGAGCTGACGTTTTTATAAAACGTTTGATAGATAAGGAAAAACTTTTTGCATTTATGACCAACAACAGCAAGCCGACAAGCCATGAGCAACTCCTAAACACCGGACAGGTAGGCCACAAATGCGGGTAGGAATTCTATTTGTGTTGGTAGTGTAAACTGAACTGTGTCAGTGTTCAGTTGTTATTGAGGTACATTTTGATTCTGTCTTCAAACATAATGAAAAGCTGTGATAGGGTTAGGTTCCAGTTGTGGAGCGGCATGGTCCATTTCTCGGAGATGTTCTGTACGACCAAATAAACCAGTTTTAGTAAGGCATTATCGGAGGTAAAAGCACCTTTTGTTTTGGTTACTTTTCTGACTTGCCTATGGAAGCCTTCGACGGAATTGGTGGTATAAATCACCTTTCTGATATGGGCATCGAACTTAAAAAAGGTGGACAGGTTTTCCCAATTGTTATACCAGGATGAGATCGGAACAGGATATTTCTTGCCCCATTTTTCGTCCAGCATTATCAGGTTTTCATAGTCCTGTTCTTTGGAAATGGCCTGGTAAACGGGTTTCAGATCGGCCATAAAAGGCTTCTTATCCTTTTCAGCAATATAGCGAAGGCTGTTTCGGATCTGGTGGACTACACAGGTCTGCATCTCCGTTTTTGGGAAGATGGCGGCAAGGGCTTCAGGAAACCCTTTCAGCCCGTCCACGAAAGCGATCAGCATATCCTGCATCCCGCGGTTTTTCAGATCAGTCAAAAAAGCCAGCCAGAACTTTGCCCCCTTCGCTTTCAGACAGGTACATCTCCAGTAGCTCCTTTTTACCATCCAGCGAAACGCCCAGGATATCGTAAACGGCACGCGTAATTACGCTGCTCCCCTCGCGTACTTTATAATGCCTTTGATCTTAGATGACCTTTGATCTTAAATGACGAATACATATAGCTTTCACAACTTTAGATCAGAATTACAGCGTACAAATAATCGTTTATAATATTAACTTAAAGGAAATAGCGGGAGTGAACTTATTGTAGTGGTAGTTTTTGAGAACTTATGTATGTATTAGTTTCCCGTTTTTTAATTGCATGATTACAAACGTATCGACTTAGAAATAAAGTGGTCAGCTATTGCTGGTAAAGTGCCGTATTAAGAATAAAAGTTATTGTAAAAACGTTGACTGAAAGGCAGCAGGTGAACTTATTGTAGTGGTAGTTTTTGAGAACTTATGTATGTATTAGTCCTCTGTCTTTTATTATTGCCTAAGGCCCAGCTAGAATACTCACCTTGAAACAACAAAGGTTCTTGGCAAACGGCAATTTTAACAAATCAATATATTAACGAATGGAAACTTATCATGTTATTTTAGGGGTTGATGTGTCCAAGCTAACGCTTTACATCAGCTATGCCCAGTTTCATTTGCATCTTAAAATCAGTAATGACAGTAAAGGCTTTAATGATTTTAAAAAGTGGTATAAATCAAATAGCTTTAAATCAAACGAAGTCTTTGTTGTGCTGCAGCATACCGGAGGTTACGAGTATAGGTTTATTCAGTTCCTCGAATCCCAACTGGTTCATTACTGCAGAATATCCGGACTGGAAATAAAACGATCAATGGGTATGACCCGCGGGAAATCAGACAAGGTCGATGCTTTCCGTATTAGTCGGTATGGTAAAGAAAAGATCAGGAAGTTAATGCCGGACAAGCTACTGGATACCAATATAATAAAGCTTAAGCAGTTGCTTTCCTACAGAAAACAATTAGTCAGAGAAAGCGCAGGATTACTGAGTACCATTAAAGAACGGGAACACATCATTGAGCACGCCAGGGCAGATACGATCATCTCTATTTCCAAGAAAAAAATCTAGGAAAATACCCAATACATTTTAGCAGTAGAAGAAGAAATATCCAAGTTGATTAAAGCAGATGATGCGTTGTTCAGACATTACCGGATACTCATCAGCATAAAAGGGATCGGTCCAATAAATGCCTGGATGACTAAAAAGCGCTTCAGCAAAGGTGCAAAAATCTTTTTCTCACCGTTCAGCGGTTTGCCCGCATACATACCCTGAGAGTGTAAAATGAACTGTGTCAGTTAAGGGATTAGAAATGATTTTTAACTTTAAGGCACAGGAATATGAACGAGCAACAAGGTTTTGATTTTGAGAGTTTCAAGGCAGA
>JBPBQN010000145.1:0-3169 GCA_050954865.1 Janthinobacterium lividum
CGGAAAATATTTGGGCAAATACCGCAAAATGCACATTCCGGATGATCCGGGCTTTTACGAGAAATTTTATTTTACGCCAGGTGATTTAGGTTATAAAGTCTGGAAAACCAAATACGCCACTTTTGGCGTGTTAATTTGCTGGGATCAATGGTATCCGGAAGCCGCGCGCATTACCGCTTTAATGGGTGCCGAAATCCTGTTTTATCCAACCGCTATCGGCTGGGCAACCACGCAGGATTTGCCAACCAACACCGAACAATATAATGCCTGGCAAACCATTCAGCGTTCGCACGGCGTGGCCAATGGCGTGCACGTGGTTAGTGTAAATCGGGTGGGAGAGGAAGCCGGTGTGCAGTTTTGGGGTGGATCGTTTATTTCCAATCCGTTCGGAACAGTAATTTACCAAGCTTCGCACGATGCCGAAGAAGTAATTGTGCAGGAACTTGATTTGAATGAAACGGATCGTTACCGCACGCACTGGCCGTTTTTGCGCGATCGCCGGATCGATTCTTATCAACCTATAACCAAACGTTTGATTGATGAAGACTAACTTGCAGGAACAAGGTTTCTACTTTCCCGCTGAGTGGGAAAAGCATGAAGCAACTTGGTTGAGCTGGCCGCATAAAAATGAATCCTGGCCGGGAAAAATCGAAGCCATCTATCAGCATTATTGCGAATTTATAAAGATCGTTGCGGAAGGCGAATTGGTAAGAATCAACGTTGCTAATGCAGAAATGGAAATTTTTGCAAAAGTGCAATTGCAAAAAGCTGGTGCTGATCTGAAAAAGATTGAGTTTTATCATTTTCCAACTAATGATGCCTGGTGCCGCGATCATGGTCCGGCGTTTTTGCTGAACCGTGATGCTTCTTTTATTAACCCAAAAATAGTGCTGGATTGGGGTTACAATGCCTGGGGCGGAAAATATCCGCCGTTTGAGCTGGATGATGTGATTCCGACAAAAATCGCGGAACATTTTAATTTGCCGGTTTACAATCCGGGAATTGTGATGGAAGGTGGTTCGGTAGAATTTAACGGCAAAGGAACGGTTTTAACCACAACGGCTTGTTTGCTCAATCCAAACCGGAATCCGCACCTTAATCAAAACCAAATTGAAGAATATTTAAAAAAATATTATGGTGTAGAACAGGTTTTGTGGCTGGGCGATGGGATTGTAGGCGATGACACCGACGGCCATATTGATGATATTACGCGCTTTGTAAATGAAGATACAGTTGTTACAGTAATAGAAGAAAATCCGGAAGACGAGAACTATTATCTCTTGCAGGAAAATCTGGAAAAATTGAAAGTAATGAAGCTTTTAGATAGGCGCAAATTGAACATCATCGAATTGCCAATGCCTTCGCCGGTGATTTGGGAAGATACGCGTTTGCCCGCCAGTTATGCTAATTTTTATATCGCAAACAAAGCAGTGATCGTACCGACTTACCGTGACCAAAACGACGAAAAAGCCTTACAAATTTTACAGGAATGTTTCCCGGATCGGAAAGTGGTGGGCATTGATTCTACGGAAATTATCTGGGGTTTGGGCAGTTTTCATTGTTTGAGCCAGCAGGAACCGGCGGTGTGAGGCTAATTGGTATAAAGATTATTACTTCTTTTTGTCGGCATAAGTTTCAGGTAGTGAATATATCTGAGAATAAACATTTAGTATATTTCTTGATTATCATTTTAAAACATAAATGTCCCTCGTTAAAATTAGTTTTTGGTTTTGATGATGAATTTTAGCAAGTAAAAACAGTATTGTTCAAATTTATTGTTCATGCTGTTTTATCGATATAAAATGCAAGAATCGTTTGGATTTTAATAATTTACAAATTTTTTCTCCGCCATACAATCAACCACCAAATCACTTCTCCTGAAAGCAAAGTTCCGATAGCAAAAGCGGCGGGCAGCCAAGTTTCTTCCGAAGCAGAAAACGCACCGGATAAAGCCACGATGTAAACCACTAAAGGCAGCAAAGCCATCAACCCTAAACCAAATACGTTTAAAGGTATTTTAAACGGTCGGTGCAGGTCCGGAAATTTAATCCGGAAGAAAATCAGTGCAACAAATTCTAAAAATAAAGCGGCTCCGTAAACGGTTACATCAATGATGAGCAAATCACTGAAAGTCCACAAAATCATCAGGCTAACAACTGCTGAACAAATCAGAATAGAAACATAAGGCGTTTGGTATTTGGGCTGAAGTTTGTTTATTTTCTGCGGAAGCAAACCATCATCCGCCATTACTTTTGGCACACGAGAAACAGAAAGTAATACGGCAGAATACAAACCTAGTGCACTCGCCATTCCGCCAAAACTAAGCAGCGCGCCCAACCAATGTCCGCCAAGCAAAACGCCTAAAATCGGGAATCCTTCTTTTTGTAATTTTCCCGGAGCAATGCCAGATTGCTGCGCTACCAAAACCGCCAGAAAATACACCGAAAATATCAGGATAAAAGCAGTAAACACGGAAATGAGGTAAGTGCGAACGGGTTTTTCTACTTCTTCGGCATACGTGGTTACGTTGTCCCAGCCGATGAAATTCCACATTACCGTATAAAGTCCTAAACCCAAATTTGAAAAACCAACGCCTTTTAACGATAAATGTGGAAAGCTGAAATTGCCGGCGTGATGACTGAAGAACACGAAAAAAAGTATGATAAAAGGAGTAAGCACCAGCGCGCCCAGAAACACGGAAACTTTGCCAACTGGCACAATCCCCAATATATTTAATCCGGCAGATGACCAGATGATGAACAAGCAAACCGGAATTTTATAAGCTTCAACCGCAGGAAAAAAGAAAGCGGCATATTCAACAAACAACACCGGATAAATGGCCAGATCTACAAAAGTGTAGAGCCAGGTCCACCAGCCTTCGTACAAAGCCCAGCGCAAACCCAATGCTTTTTTTACCCACTGATAATAGCCGCCGGTAACGGGCATCATACTGTTCAGTTCCAGCACCGTAAAAATGGTTGGTATATCCCACAAAATCGGCGTGATGATGAGCAGGAGCAATGCGCCGTTTTTGCCGGCATACGTAAGCAACGGTTCCAAACCATACGGTCCGCCAGAAACGGTCAAAAAAATGATCGCAATTAAGGGCAGTATTCTCAGCTTTTTAAACGTAGAACGAGGTGCGGGTGAAATCATGAACTAAAGCTAA
>JBPBQN010000146.1:0-3146 GCA_050954865.1 Janthinobacterium lividum
CAAGTTTTTAGTGATGGTTGCTTCGGATCGTATCTCTGCATTTGACGTGGTCCTGCCAAAACCGATTCCTTATAAAGGACAGGTTTTGAACCAGATTGCGGCCCGGTTTCTGGAAGCGACTAAAGACATCGTTCCAAATTGGGTAATTACGGTTCCTGATCCAAGTGTAACCATTGGGCGGATTTGCGAGCCATTTAAAGTAGAAATGGTAATCCGTGGTTATTTGGCCGGACATGCCTGGCGCGAATATTCTGCCGGTAAAAGAAGCATCTGCGGTGTGAACATGCCGGATGGTTTAGCAGAAAACGATCGCTTGCCAGAACCCATCATCACACCAACTACAAAAGCTGCAGTTGGTCACGATGAAGATATTTCCAGAGAAGATATTTTAAAACAGGGAATTGTTGCAGAGAAAGATTATGTTCAGCTGGAAAATTACACGCGTGCCCTTTTTCAGCGCGGAACAGAGATTGCTGCCGATAGAAATTTAATTTTGGTAGATACCAAATACGAGTTTGGTAAAGCGGATGGAAAGATTTTTTTAATTGATGAAATCCATACACCGGATTCTTCTCGTTATTTCTACCAGGAAGGTTATGCAGAACGGCAGAAAAACAAAGAGCCGCAGAAACAGCTTTCTAAAGAATTTGTGCGGAAATGGTTGCTGGAAAATGGATTTTCCGGACAGGAAGGGCAGCAAGTACCGGAAATGACAGAGGAAATTATTACTTCTATTTCTGAAAGATATATTGAATTGTATGAACTGATTACTAACGATGCTTTCCATAAAACCGGCGGCGAAAACATATTAATCAGCGTTGAAAAAAATATTCAGGATGCAATTACACTTTTAAACTGAAACACTTTATTTCTACACGAAATAATTCTATCTTTAACTATTAATATTAAGGTATATGAAATTTACGGTTGATAAACATGAAAAATATGTTTTGATCAAATTAAATGAATCAAAACTAAATTCATTAATCTCACCTCAACTTAAATCAGAATTAATTCTGATGAATACGGATGGGCAGCGCAATATAATTCTTGATTTATCAATGGTGAAATTTGCAGATTCTTCTGGTTTAAGCAGTTTGCTTGTTGGTCATCGTATCTGCAAAAACGCAGAAGGAAGTTTTATACTAACAGGCTTGAGTGATTCTGTATCTCGTTTAATTTCTATTTCTCAATTGGAAAATGTTCTTTCTATTGTAAGTACAACGGAAGAGGCAATCGATTTGGTTTTTATGGAAGAAATTGAAAAAGAACTAAAAAAAGAAACAAAATAATTTGCTTTCTGAAAGCGCGAGATGAGATTTGATGTAACGATATTAGGAAGCAGTTCTGCAACGCCTATTTACAACAGAAATCCAACATCGCAGGCTTTAAATGTTAATGAACGCGTTTATCTGATTGATTGTGGCGAAGGCACACAACAACAGATGTTGCGCTTTGAGGTAAAGCCAAGTAAAATCGATCATATTTTTATCAGTCATTTGCATGGCGATCATTATCTCGGTTTGATCGGGTTACTTTCATCCATGCATTTGAATGGTCGTAAAAAGCCAATGAAACTTTTTGGTCCGCCTGATCTGATTAAAATTATCAATGTTCACTTTGAATATTCGTGGACCAATCTGCATTATGAGATTGAGTTCTATCCATTACAAACTGATCATCCGGAAGTTATTTTAGATAACAACGATATTACGGTTGAAACAATAATCCTAAATCACCGCATTCCTTGTACCGGTTTTATTTTTCGGCAAAAAAGACCTTTGTTAAAGCTGAATGCAGATCAGCTGGAAAATTATCAAGTTCCCAGAAATCAGTTTTTTAAGCTGAAGCAAGGTGAGGATTTTATAACAGATCAGGGAAAAACTATCCAAAATGAAGTTTTAACTATCCAACCAGAAGATTCTAAAAGTTATGCTTATTGCTCGGATACTTTAGCTAATGAAACTTATCTACAACAAATACAAAATGTTGATTTGTTGTATCACGAAGCTACGTTTTTGAATGATTTGCTGCCTCGTGCGCAGGAAACACATCATACTACGGCTTTGCAGGCAGGAGAAATTGCCAAAAAAGCGCATGTTAAAAAGCTATTAATCGGGCATTTTTCTGCCAGATATAAAACCTTGGAAGATTTATTACAAGAAGCCAGATCAGTTTTCCCGCAAACTGATCTGGCTATAGAAGGAAAAGTATTTTCGATTTAAATACTTCTTTTATCAGTCATTTTTTTTGCCTCCAAATATTGAGAAGCTTACATAACGTTTTGGATTGGCTTTCAAATCAATCATCAGCTTATCCAGGTTTCCGGCTGCATCATTTAAGTTGTTGTACAATTTATCATCGTTAAGCAATAAACCTATAGAACCTTTTCCACTATTGATTTTATCAATCGCAACCTGTAATTGCGTTACAGCCTTGTTGGCATTTAATAAAGTTTCCTGAATATTTGATTTGGCAAGCTGATTACTCATCTGATCAAAATTGGCAACAATATGCGTAATATGATCATTGTTATTTCGCAGATTGCCGGAAATTGATTCAAAGTTGGCTAAAATTTTGCTGATGCGGCCACCTTCAGATCCAACTAAACCGTCAACTTTTTTGGTTGTGCCTTCCAAAGTTTCCAATGTTGCGGCAATACTTTTAAAAGTACGATCTATATTTTTTTGGAAAGAAGGATTCAAAATCGTGTTAACAGAAGTTAATAATGAATCCATTTTGGCAATAATAGTTTCTGCCTTTTTTTGTACTGGTTGTACCGATTCTGCCAGGCTTCGTTCTACATTGGAGCGCAATGTATCTTTGCTTTCTGCATTAACGGTACTGTTGCCCAGCTCAAATTCTACTGCTTTGCTTCCTAATAAATCTGTGCTGATTAATTTAGCAACAGAATTTTCCGGAATCGGGTAATCTTTGTTGATTTTAAATTCAACCACTGTTTTACCACTTGGCTGCAAACGCATATCAGAAATACGGCCGATTTGAAAGCCGTTTACCAAAACAGGTTTAGAAACAGTTAAGCCATCAACATGCCCATAAATAGCGTAAAAACGTTGTTCGCGCGAAAAAACATCATTTCCTCGCAAAAAATTGTAGCCTAAAATAAGTACGGTAATGGCGACAGC
>JBPBQN010000147.1:0-3120 GCA_050954865.1 Janthinobacterium lividum
TTACCGTACTAAAATTGGCCAAAAATGCCAGTCCGCAGCTTAGCGTGTGTGTGCCGTTCAGCATGCGCAACTTCAGTTCGCGGTAAATTTCAATATTTGGGGAGATGATTACACCTTTATCGGCTGCTGCAAAACTTAAAACAGACTTCACTTTTTCGTCGCCTTCAATCGCCCACAAACGGTAAACTTCAGAAACGGTCAGCAATTTATCTTCGTAACCTGCTTTTTGCTGAAATGAAGAAATAGTTTCCGCATCCGGTTTTCCTGGAACGATCCGATCAACCAAAGAATTACAAAACGTATTCTGATTTTTCAGCCAGCTGATGAATGCTTCTTTTAGCTGGTTAAATTTTGCCAGATCCAGCAAAATAGATTTCAGTTTTTCGCCGTTTCCAACAATCAGTTCCGTTGGGATGATGATCATTCCGCTTTCCTCGCTTCCGTTAAAAGCATTAAATCTTTCTAACAAAAACGCTAATAATTTGCCCGGAAAAGAAGCTGGCGGCTGCAATTGCACATTTTCTTTAACCAACTGAATGCCAACTTCCGTTGTGTTGGAGATCACGATTTTCATCTCCGGATTGTGGGCGCATTTCAAAATTTCTGCCCAGTTTTCTCCGGCCGATAAAACCCGGCTGATGGCAGAGCAAATGATATTTTCTTCAACCTTTTCGCCGTTTTCAATTCCTTTTACGCATAAACTGTAAAGTCCGTCCTGATCATCAAACTCGGAAGAACTGCCGGCAGAAGTCGATTTTACCACCACAATTCGTCCATTAAATAGGCCTTGACGGTTGGCTTTATCAATAAAATAATCCGGCAATCCGCGCAGCAAAACGCCGGTTCCAAACTGCAAAACCTTTTCCGGCAGGTTAAAAATGGCTTCATCAGGAATAATAACTGCGGATGTATTGCTGTTTTTTAAATTTGATTTAGATAAGATCATTTAAATTGTTCTGGTTAACGTTGGCGCAATTTAGGTTATTGCAGTTTTGAAATGTATATGTTTTTCGGGAAGCTGCAAAATTTATACAGTACTGTGCCATCCTGTTTTGGGATGATACTTCTTTTACCACCTAATTTTTAGTTTTCCATTTCGGATAAGCTTCATCCAGCAACTTTTGCGGCCAAGTGCCGTACCAGGCGTAACCGCCGCGGCGTTCCACTTCAATTTCTGTGAGGTTATAAACTTTCACACTGTTTCTGCCCGAAAAAAACGGTTTGTTCGTACCAATTTCATAATATCTGGCCCAAATAATCACATTTGGATCAGCTACAATAATTCCGTCTTTTCCATTCGGACCAACATTTTCGCCACGAATAAATTTATAACCCATAATTTTTACTTGATTTAACCAGTTCACTGCCGCCTCAATTGCTTTTTTTATTTCCGGAGAAGGATTTTTCTGCCGCATTAAAAACTCCGTAATTCCAACCGATTCCGAAGAAGCCAAACCAACCAGCTCAAATTTGCGTGCCATCACCGGTTTCAGCGTGTTTTTATCATATTGCTGCGCCCAGGCCGTTAGTTTTCCATCAACCACAATCTGTGTTTTTAAAATACAGTCAACTCCTTTATTTACAGCTTGTTGTGCCTTAATTTTATAAGATGGATCAACTACATCAAAATCTTTTTTTCCTTCCACAACATCCTGCAAAATCTCCATCACATTAATCATGGCGTTATCGTTGTAAGTAATTTGCGCGCGGTACAAACTAACATCCGGATAATATTGCGGCCAACCGCCTTTTGCATTCTGCGCCATCAAAATATAATCAATTCCTTTTTGTGCGGCCTGCAAATACGCTTTGTTTTGTGTTGATTGATAAGCTTTTACCAGGTAAATGATTTCTTTGGAAGTTGCATTATTATCAATCGTTGCATCGTTTTTGGATGAATCATCTTCTTCTGTCGAAGCCTTTTCAGCAGCAGATAAAACACGGTTATAATTAACCGGAACTTCGTTTACAGCTTTCGGCCAGCCGCCAATTTTACGCTGATACAGCAACATGTTTTCTGCTACAGCATCGGTTTTTACCTGTGCAAAAACAGTAGCACCAAACAGTAGTAACAACTTAAATATCAATATTTTAAAATATTTTTTCATGATTTAAAGTAGTTCTTAATTCGTTTTTTCCGGATTCCATTGATTGTCGAAAGCCCATCTAGCGGTTATTTTTTGGGGTGATGGTGTATTTTCGGCCTGCTCCAGATTATTTTTCATCCAGCCGAAATCTCCGCCAGCACGATGGCAATTGTAGTAATAAGAGCGGTTGCCCCATTGCACGCCTTTAGAACTTTCGGCCTGATAAATCGGCGCATCAGCCATTGCTGTGGCAAATGTGCAATCAATCAAAAAAAACTGTGCATCTAAATGATAACGGCCCAACTTAAAACCTTCATCTCCGCGGAAAACACAGTTTTTAAGCACTGTTTTTTCATTTTTATTCTTAGAACCATCATGCCAGATGGCTGCGCTTTTATTGTGGCAGATAAACGTGCAATTCTCCGCATAAGCCCAACCGCGCGGACAATAAAAATCAACGCCGCCTTCCATTGTACAATTTTGAAAATAGTACAGGCCGGAAGTACCGTTCCAGGGACTAACCGTATCGCCGCCGTAAGCACGTAAAACACAGTTAATTACTTTTAAACGTGTGGTTTGCGTTGATCGTAAAGCCATTTGATGGCTATCTTTTCGTACTGTTTTTATGGGTGAAGTTTTACCGTTTGTACAATCTACTGTAACCTCGCCTTTAACATCCAAACCGTAAGTGTTTAAAATGCTGAGGTTTTTCAGCGTAATGTCGCTCCCGGTTAAGTTTAAAGTGGCTACTCCCCAATCGCTTGGGTTGCTGCACAGCCAGATTTCCCGGGCAATGGATTGAGTAATAATAGTTTTTTGCGGATCCTCACCCTGCAAAATGATGTGGTTTTTGGTAATGGACACCTTCTCGTTATAAATTCCGTTGCGGATCAGAATCATTCGATCAACTGCTGAGGAATCCGGCAAACTGTTTATAGCGGCCTGTATCGACGTAAAATTTCCTTTTCCACCTAAATCAACCACAATTTTTTGTTGTGCCGATGCTGTTTTTATCAGCATGAAATGGATGACG
>JBPBQN010000148.1:0-2943 GCA_050954865.1 Janthinobacterium lividum
CAACGTTGGACGAGGTTCTGCAACGCTGTTAATCACCCAAAAATCTTTCAACTTACGATTATCTGATTTAATCAAAGCAAAATGTTTCGCATCCGGCGACCATAAAACTTGCGTTGGCTTGCGTTTCTTTTTATTTTTTTCTTCCTCAACGTTGGTTTCGTTCATAAAACTGCCGCCGTACGCGTAATCTTTTACGCCATCTTTGGTGAGTTGATGTTCTACAATTGTGCTGTCGTCTTCATTTTTCAAAGCCTTTTTATAATTGGCTTTATCCATCCAAAACAAATTATAATTGCGTGCAAAAATAATCGCCGAACTATCCGGCGCAATCGAAGCCCACATTGGTTTTGGTTTTACTTTTTCATAATTGGCTAATTCGGATGTTTGTCCGGTTTGCAAATTGTATTGAAAGTAAAAGGTTTTTTTCTCTAAAGAATCTGCCGCTTTTTTATCTTTTCGATCTTTCTTAGTTACATCAATTGAACTTTTTAAATCGAATTGGATGCTTTTTTCATCCTTGGTAAACTTTAAATTTTCAATCGGCAAATGTTGCGCATCGAAAGGATCTTTCACAATCAACGTAACGGCGGCTGCAACTTTCGCATTGTCAAACAACAGCTTTTTGCTGCGCGCCATCGGATCAACCAAAAACCATTTTTTGCCCGCGCTGGTTTCAAACATGTACCAAAAACGATCAGAGTTTTTAAGCCAATGCGCATCAACCGAAGTAGAAAAAACCATTTTCTGGAGTTTTTTTGGAGAGAAACGCGCCGCCAGCAAGTAATTTCCTTTGACTGGAGCCGGATTTGGAACGGTGTTTTGCGCTTTAATCGGAAGGTAAAGCATTGGTAAAAGCAGAGATAAGTAGAACTTTTTCATCAAAAATTAATTAATGACGAAAAATATTCAATTTGATTTTAAAAAAAACAGTTTTTAAGTTGAAAATGAATTTTACTGTGTAAAAATTTCAATACTTCTTTTATCAACCTAAATTTGGGGTGATAGAAGAAGCATCCATATAAAACAAAAAAATGGTTTGGTTGGATAGCAAATACGCCACCAAACCATTCAACTTTAGAAAAAATAGAGATGCTAATTAACTTTTACTGCATTGTAGGAAAAAATATTTAATGCCGGAATGTTAGATCCGTATTTGGCGTTGATCACTTTTATAATTTCATCGGCTACGTAAGCATTTCCACGAGGTGTAAAATGTGTGCCATCCAACGAAAAGAAACCGCCGCTGATAAAATCAGTATTGATTGTTATGCCATCTTGTGTAATGCCATTTTTAAGCTGATTTAACAATGCATATGCATCAAAAACAGGCAAATTATTGGCAGCGGCAGTAGCTTTAATGGCATTGTTGTAGCTACTTACGTAATCCTGCACTTTAGCAATTTCGTTAACATCAAGCACTGCTGCACTTGATAGCGGATTGGCTGGTGATAAACCGTAAAGAGGCAGTTTGTTTACGGTTGCGCCCAGTTGCTTGATATCAAAAGTTAGCATAATATCATCAGCATTGGTTGCTGCGCGGGTAACATAAAAACCGCTTGCATCAAGTGCTTCTATATATAGTTGTAAAAACTGGATTAACTTTTTGTGCCGCTGCAATCAAAGCAGGTACAGTAATGTAATGAAAAAACGGAATAACAGTAACATCCGGAATGGTAGCAACTACACCTTTTGCTTTTGATCCAACCAGTTTTGTTATGGTTGTATTATAAAGCGATGTAAAAGTTGTTTTATCTGTTAAAGGATTTAGTGCTGTACCGCTGGATGTTGCATAATCCAAGACATCATTATTACCTAACCAGCAGGTAAAAAAGGTAAAAGGATTTGTGGTTACAAAATCTAGGTAAGAGGTATAATTACTGCCTGCATTACCGGGAAGCAATCTTTCATAGAATCCATTATAATTACCATAAGCTTGGTTGGTAACATCAAATAGCTTGATTCCGGGTACACCGTAATTATTTAAATCGCCACTATATTTAGTGTATAAAGTAACTGTAACTCCGGGTATACCAGGAGCTGCAATTTGTCCGCGCACAGCTTGGGCGGCTACTTGTGTAATAATTGGTGTTCCGTCGGCATTATATCCAGTTAATTTAAGATAACCGGAACCATTTGCCTGATCAGCAGAGAATAAAGGAGAAGTAAAACTACCGCCGCCTGCTAATTTCATTTGCCCGGCAAGCAAGTTGGGAAATGCCATTTGTTGTCCGGCCAAATACAATCCATTATCTGCATACCCAGAAGTGATAGAATTTCCAACTGCAATGTAACGCGAGAAATTAGCTGATCCAGAGGTAATAACAGGAGTTGGAGTGGTAACATCTTTGTCAACACAAGCTGTAAACGAGGAAATAATGGCTACAAAGCTCCAAATTAAGTATTTATGTTTCATGTTTTTTATTTCAGGTTTTTGGTTTGAATGAATGATTTCAGGTTTTGTTTATTAAATAAAGTTTTGTTTATATCCAGCTGATTCATAAGGTAACGATAATGAGTAAATTGCATAATTCTAAATGAATTTAAACATAATATATCTGAAAATTGAGGAATACTGTTTTTACCGGTATAATTTCAAAGCAATAGTTTTTATATTTCAGCATAAAACTTTAAACTGATTGATGTGCGGAACGACGACGATTATGAAGATTTTAACATCGGCGGCACCAATATTCCTTTATCCAAAAATTTCCAGATTCTCTTTAAATACTTTTTCTGCGGATGAAAACCTGGTTTTTTATTGCCAGCAAGGTTTGCGTAGTCATCAGGTCGCGGAGTTTTTCCGTCAGGCTGGCTTTCCAAATTCGTTCAGCTTGCAGGGCGGATTATCGGCTTATAAAAAACATTTTTGGTTATTTGAGCAAAATCTCCCCCAAAACTAAAATTGCTTATACCTTTATTGCATGTTAAAAATCAGCGGGCTTT
>JBPBQN010000149.1:0-2928 GCA_050954865.1 Janthinobacterium lividum
AGCGTTAAAAGAAGTGTTTGGGTTGAAGGCTTCCAAGCTAAGTTATGTGTAAAGATGAAAAACTTGATTTCGCAACTGAAAATTTTCTTTCGAAATAACCAATCTCTATTTAAACCAAACTAACGACCAACTTTTCTACAGCCACAAAATCCGTTTTTGGTGCTTCACAAACCGGACACTGATACGAAGCTAAACTCAAAAAATCAGTATCGATTGCCACATCGTTCAACGCATCGCCCCAAACCTGATCGTAAACCGTTAAACA
This sequence comes from Janthinobacterium lividum, assembly GCA_050954865.1. Taxonomy (GTDB): domain Bacteria; phylum Bacteroidota; class Bacteroidia; order Sphingobacteriales; family Sphingobacteriaceae; genus Mucilaginibacter_A. Next base: position 266 of record JBPBQN010000149.1, read on the forward strand.
GTTTTTACATTGATAAATGAAGTAAGTTTCTGCATCGGCAGCGGTTTCTTCCAACGTATTTTCGTTGAGTAAAGCCAGTTCGTTATCGGCCTTCAAACCGTAATAATAATCGCAAAGCACAATCAATTCTGCAGCCAGTTCTTCGCGCAGCAAACCGGTTTTATAAAGCATAAAATCTTTAGTATTTGGGTTGAAATCACGCGTGTGTTCAATTTCAAAAAGCTGCTCGATACTGTTTTTATCGGGTATTTTTTTGATAATAATCGACCCGAATAAACCCGATTTCAAATGCGTTTTGATGGCAAAACACAAGCGGTAAGTGCGCAAATCTGCCGCTTCAAAAAGCCTTACCAATTCTTGTTTCAAGGCCAAACCATCGGCACAATTGTTTTCCAACTGCCAGTTCATTTCGTTGGAAGCATGGCGCACATTGATGCGGTACAAATCTAAAATCCGGCCCCAGTAGCGGCGGTCGCCAGGTTCAATTCCTTTAACTACCAATGATTTCCAGGGCGTAATGTGCAATTGTCCGATGCGCGTTTTCAAACAAAGCCGGCAAATATCTTTCAACAATTCTATGCTAAAAGTTTCATTTCGCCGATAAATGCCCAGCCAAAGTTTATTATTTCCGTATCGGTTAAAACCTTCATAATAAGGCAATTGAAAATCTGGAATTTTTAAAGTTTGCTGAATCGGCTGATTGCTGATACTGTTTTTAGCAGCTATTTTTTCGTAAAAGTTTTCAGTGCTGATGTTGGGCTGATCATAAAAAAGAGCAGCATTTTCCAAAATCTCATTTTCCATAATTTTGCTGATGGCCGGAATATCTTCCGAATAAACCAGCGAAGGCCAGCAATACAACTGGTTGGTTTTTGGAAAACGGACGTATAAAAACCAGTAATTATTTACTTCCGAGGAAATAAAATTAAGGTTGCCCGTAAAAAACGGCACAAAAGTTTGGTTGCTGCCAACCAGATTGATTTTTAACCTCGGCCGAAAGTCAAAACCGTCCAGAATATCTTTGTAAACGCCTTCGCGCAGCCAATCGCCGCTGTCAAAAACATCCTCTGTAACGTACGAACTCATGATGTTTGGTTGCAAATCTGCATCCGTTTCGTGATGAATATTGGCCATCAGTAACTCGTGGTTCAAATCTTCCAGCCATGCTTCTTTTACATAGAAAAAAAGTTGCTGCCGATTGCCAAAAACCATATCTGTAGCACCGCATTTTTTGGCTATAGTTAAAATTTCCTGTAAATCTCCGGGAGAAATAAGGCCACCTGGCAGATTAATTTTAATGATAGATTCGTTGGTATTTTCCATCTTACAGCATTTTTTCCAGTAGGTTGCTTTCCAGATATTCTTCTAAAATCCGTTTCACTTCAGGTCGGCACGAACCACAGCCCGTTCCTGCGCCGGTTGCTGCACTTAACGCTTTTAAATCTGTGCAGCCGGAAGCGATTTTATTGCAGATATTTCCGGAACCAATACTGTTGCAGCTGCACACCAATTTACCCAAAACCGGCTCGGCTTTTTTGCCGCTGCGCAGGAGTTGCAGGCGTTTATCGCTCAGCTCGGTTTTGTTGGCAATCAATTCTTTGTACTCCAGAAACTCGTTTTTATCGCCGATTAAAATTGTTCCAACCAGTTTATCTTCGTGGATAATACACTTTTTATAGTATCTTTTTGCTTTGTCGATAAACACAATTTCTTCATAATTTCCGCCGTCCGGACATTCTGTAATGCCGATGCTGCACAAATCAAAACCATGAATTTTAATGATGTTCATTAGCAAACTTCCCTGATAAAAAGCCGCAATATCACCACTTAAAAAACGGGCAACCACGTGTGCCTGCTGCTCGGCAGCAGCGGTAACGCCGTACAGCATGCTTTCAAATTCGGCAATTTCGCCAATGGCAAACACATCCGGATCATTGGTTTGCATCCTTTCGTTCACCACCACGCCACGCTTGCAAACCAGGCCGCAATCCCGCGCCAGCTCCAAATTCGGCGTGGTGCCGATGGCCAGAATCATCGCATCACAATTAATTTTGCGGCCGCTTCGTAAGCCAACGCCGGTTAGTTTTGACCGACCGTAAAACAGTTCAATTTCGTCGTTATAAAAAATATCGCAACCCTGATCGGCCATTTCTTCCTGCAAAAGCTGACTGCCCAATGTATCCAGCTGCCGGCTCAAAAACCGGGAAACGCGGTGCACAATGGTGATTTTTACTCCGGTTTCCCGCAGTGAAGCCGCCATTTCCAACCCCAGCAAACCGCCGCCAACTACTACCACGTGTGCGTTTTTTGGGATATGCTGCTTAAAATTATCCGCATCATTACGGCTGCGCATCGTAAAAATACCGGGTAAAGAAGGTACGTTTTTGGGGATGGAAGCTCGGCTGCCGGTGGCCATAATCAACACATCGTATGCTGTTTTTACCCCTCTGGAATCAATAACGAATTTGTTCGCGCGATCTACTTTTTCCACCATTACACCACGCAGCAGCCGAATGTTGTAGCCTGGTTCTTCATCGTCCGTCATTTTTACCAATTGCTGCCAGCTTTGTTCGCCGCTGATGTAATCCGGCAACATCACACGGTTATAAAACGGATGATTTTCTTTGCTGAAAATTACAATTTCATCCTCCTGATTCAGTTCT
>JBPBQN010000150.1:0-2926 GCA_050954865.1 Janthinobacterium lividum
AGAAGTTGAATTATTTGTTAAAGTAAATCATCATTTGCCTAAACAGGTTGATTTTGATGAAGATGTAACTACGTTTACTAAAACCAAGCTGACACAATATCCTGAGCAGTTTTTTGATACTGTTTAAACTAATCTGAAGGAGAAAAAAACAGAACAAGGTCGTGCTGTTGCTGCATTGATCTCCCTAAACGGAAATAACTATATTGTAAAAATAGTTGTTTCCAGAGAAAGTACAGAATATTTGATCCAAGTAATTTCGATCATCACACTTCTGCTTGCTGTTATTTTGTTGAGTATTCTAGTAATTACTAACAAGTTTGTGCTCAACAAGTTATGGCAGCCGTTTTACCATATTTTGTTCCAGGTACAAGAGTTTAATGTGGCAGATTCAACCCAAATAACTACTTATCCAAGCAACGTAGAAGAATTTGAGCAGCTGAGTATTGCCGTATCAACCATGTCGTCCAGGGTGATTGTGGATTATCAGGGATTAAAGGCTTTTACAGAAAATGCCTCGCACGAAATGATGACACCGATTGCAGTAATTACTTCCAAACTGGATACTTTGATCCAGGACGAAAGTTTGAACTCTGACCAGCTTTCTCACATTACAGACGTTTATTCTGCCACCAATAAGCTATCCAGGCTCAATCAATCGCTTCTTTTACTGGTAAAAATTGAGAATGGTTTAATTCAGGAAGATGAATTATTAAATCTCAAATCGTTGCTTTTGGAGAAAGTACAGCAGTTTCAGGAAATGATCCAAAATAAAAATATCGACCTAGAATTTGAGGCAAATGATTTAGAAATCACTACTAGTAAGTACCTGATGGATATACTGATCAATAATCTTTTTAGTAATGCAATCAAGCACAATGCAGTTCCGGAAAAAATCAGGATTAGCCTTACCGGCCGGAAGCTGCTGTTTCAAAATTCAGGAGAAAACAACCCGCTCCGGGAAGAACTCATATTTGAGCGTTTTTACAAAGGCAGATCGTCGGATGGCACTGGTTTAGGCTTGGCCGTTATTAAAAATATCTGCTCCAGATACAGGTATAAACTGGCCTATCAGTTTGTAGATCATCTACACACTTTCAGCATTGAATTCTAAATTTCGATGTATAAATTTCCTATTCTGACCTTGTTAAAATTGACTTAGATATCAGCTTAAAATTTTACAATGCTTCTTTTATGCCAGTGAATTTGTTTAAGAGCTAACAGCTTATGCACCAATTTTGCCCAGATAAATACCAATCACAAATACAATTCCGCCGCCTACAATCACCTGCAAAATCGTTGAGAACAAAGGCGTTTTCATAAATTTATACCGGATAAAAGCAATAATCAGCAGCTCGATCAATACGACTGCATAAGCCAGGTGTAAAGCCATTTGCAGGTTGTTTATTAAAAACGGAAGCGTATGCAACATCCCTCCAAAAGCAGTGGAAAAAGCTGTAATAGCACCACGTGTAATGGGTGCTCCCCGGCCTGTAACGGTGCCGTCGTCTGATAATGCTTCGGCCAGCCCCATGCTGATCCCTGCACCTAACGAAGCGGCCAGGCCTACATAAAATGCATCGATCGGCCGGCCCGTCAGTCCAGCAGCTGCAAAAATGGGTGCCAGTGTAGAAACAGAACCATCCATCAAACCCAGCAAGGCAGGCTGTACTTTCTGGATCACGTAATCGCGCTCGGCTTTGCTTTTCTCTATATCGTTTGCTTCTTTTATCATAGGTTTTTGGGAAAATAAGCTGCAATTAGGTTTTTAAATTACAATTGTTAGTTCCTGCCCGCTTAATAAATAATACAGGTTTTGAAGCTGGTGAAAATAAAGTACATCAGCTAAGCTTTCGTTGTTACGTTTAAACTCTCCGGCTTCATCGCCAAAAATATCTTTCTTTAATTTTACATCATAAAAATCGTTACCGCAAAATTTACGACCGTAAATAAAGCCAGCACCAGTCAATATTTCCCGGGTTAATACAATAGGTTGAATCTGATCAAACCTTATAGTAATACCTTCTTTAGTCTGCACAAAATCATTTGTAATTTCTGTTACGCAAAGAAAATTAATAAAAGGGAAATTTGCTTTTATCAGGTTGCCTATCCGAAGTTCTATTTTTTGGACCATACTTAAATCAGGAGCCTTTTAATTATTTAAGTGGGTTTTGAAGCATTTGTGTACGCTGTGTAAAAGGGATTTTCACGGTTTCTTTAAAGCTGCTACAAGTAGCAGAATCAAAATGAGTATCTATCCCGAAAACAGTATCCTGAGCCTTCAACTGCTTAAAACTTCCAAAAATCCGGTCCCTGCCATATTCCTACCGATGGACGGTCTGTTACCCAGCCTGCTTTTGCCGCTGGCAGAACTCTGCCAATGACTTCCCAATGAATGAGATCTTTAGAATGATAAATAGGCAGGTATGGGTTAAAGTGGAACGTTGATCCGCAGTAATAAAAATCACCACCAACTTTAAGTAAGGTTGGATCGGGGTGATCGCCTGGTAACACTGGGTTTACATAAGTATGAACTTCCCGGTAAAATGATGTGGTATCGGTGGCTTTGTTATGCTGTGCGTACAATAGCGAAGTGCATTGCCATAAGATCACTACTACGGCAGAAATTTTTTGAGATATATCATGATTGTCTTTGGTTCGACTATTATATGGATTAAGCTATTCAGAGGCCTTTAAAGCAAGTAAAATCAATAGTCGTCTTTAACTTTAGTAATAGTCAAAGTAAACTTAAAAATAATAATGTAATCGTTTGCATAGTTTAACTAATATCTATAGTATTAGGAGAACTACCAGTTTGGACTTGCAACAAAAAAGAGGACAAAGGGTTAAGCTGCAATAATTTGTTTCTTTAGTTGTTTTTCAAAGTCCTGCGGGGACATGTATCCCAGCGCAGAATGTAACCTTTTAC
>JBPBQN010000151.1:0-2741 GCA_050954865.1 Janthinobacterium lividum
AGATAAGCCAGATAAAATCGGTTCATCCATTTCACTTTAAACACAAACTGCAACAAAATCAGTAGTAAAAACAGTGTTCCAAAATTTATTAAAGTGTAAAGCCGATCATGATAAAAGATCAGGATTATTACTGAAACCAGCATCAGCACGTAATTCAAGATCCGAACAATCCGATCCGGAATTTGCCGTTTTACATAATAATTTAAGCAGGCATAAATAAAAATGCAGGAAAACGGTATGGTGAGAAAAAACAGAATTTCTTCCAGCGGAAGCCTGAAAAAGTTAATTCCTAAAATATAATTTGGGTTGAATGACCAAACGCCTTTTACCGTAAAAACAACATCCCAGATTAAAAAAACGATTCCAGTGAGCAGCAATCCCGGCCAGATAAATTTCCAGTTTTTGTAGTAACGAACACGCGAATCAAAAGATAACAACAGCGGAAAAATTACGCTTAAAAAATTGATCAGCAAATAAGCGTATTTCACTTTAAACTATTGGATTGCTGGTGCAAAAAGGCGATTTCCTGCGGAGAACAGTGCTTGGAATCAATCATAAATTTGATGATATTTTGCACAAAAAGCTTATCTGCCGAACCATAATTTTTTTGTTTAAGCTGATGTAGAATCTGGATTTTGTCTGCATCCAAATCTTTATTCAAACCTAAAAAATGCGGTAAATTGGTTTGAATAGAAAAACGTACAAAACGGATTTCCATATCATCCGGACTTGCAGTAACTGCTTTTGCAACTGTTTTTCCGGATAAATTTAAAAACCTGATTTTGTTATATGGATTCCAGCTGTCTTTTGCTTTCAAAGCTTCTAATGCGCCCAAATAAGCAACTACCAGTGGCTGTTTCGGACTATCATTATGTAAATTATTGTATAAAGAATCTACAACTTTCGGGCTGCTGATGGCACGTAACATTTGTCTCCGAAGCTCCGGAATAGAATTTTTTTGCGAAGTAATATTCATGCAAAATCTTGTCTGGCAGCAAAAGCAAAAAACAACCAGCAAAAGATTTTTCATGAAATCACTTTTAGTTTTTGCTGTAAACAAGCCTGAAAATATAAAAACATTTTTTGACCATCAGAAACACGAATTCGTTTTTGCATAATCACTTCGGCAGGCGTTTCTTTAATCTTTTTAAAAAGTTCCAGGTAATAAATGTAGGCAATGTAAACGCCCAATTGTGCACCTTCAGGCAGTTGTAAAATTCCTTCTAATGCATCATCAAAATCTTTTTTAATGTCGGTTTCGATCAGTTTTTTTTCCTCGGAATTAAATTTTGTAAAATCTACCGAAGGAAAATACGTACGGCCACGTTCTTCAAAATCAGATTTAATATCGCGCAAAAAATTGATTTTCTGGAAAGCAGCACCTAAACTTCGTGCTTTTGGAACCAGTTTGTTATATAAATCTATATCTTCTTCGCAAAAAATCTTTAAACACATTAAACCAACAACTTCCGCAGAACCGTAAATATATTCTTTGTAGCCGTCTTCGTTGTAAACTGTGTTATCCAGATCCATTTCCATCGACTTTAAAAAGGCGTCGATCAAATGCACATTAATTCCGTAAGTATTTACCACTTCCTGAAAAGATTGCAAAACCGGGTTTAAACTAATTTTTCGTTCTATCGCTTCAAATGTAACTTTTCGAAACTCACTGATCAGTAATTCTTTATCAAAGCCGTGGAAGGTATCTACAATTTCATCCGCATAACGCACAAAACCATAAACCGCGTAAATGGGATAGCGAAATCTTTTGGCAAAAGTTTTAATTCCTTTGCTAAAAGAAGTGCTGTATTTATTGGTAATGATTTTACTGCACTCGAAACAAGTTTCGTTGTAAAGATTCATGCGTTAAAAGAAGTATAACCAAATGTACAAAAAACGCCTGCTTTTGTTTCTTTTGCAACCGTGCTGAAACAAATTGTTACAGCCAAACTTATCCTGTGGAAATGAATAAAAAGCAACATATTGTGGTGATCGGTGCTGGTTTTGCGGTATTATCGGCAGCATCGGTTTTAGCAAAAGATGGTTATCAGGTTACAATTTTAGAGAAAAACGATCAGCCCGGCGGACGTGCACGAGTATGGGAAAAAAACGGTTTTACATTTGATATGGGCCCAAGCTGGTACTGGATGCCGGACATTTTTGATGATTATTTTGCTTTGTTCGGGAAGAAAACTTCGGATTTTTATGATTTGAAAAGATTGGATCCTGGTTATCAGATTTATTTTGGAAAGGATGACGTGATGGAAATCCCAGCTTCCATGCAACAGTTAGAACAGCTTTTTGAACAGGAAGAACGAGGCAGCAGCGAAAGATTGCGAGAATTTTTAAAACAGGCTGCATACAAATACAAAGTTGGCATGGGCGAATACGTTTTCCGGCCATCACATTCTATTACTGAGTTTATTGATTTTAGGTTGATTAAAGAAAGTTTCCGCATCCAGATGCTGACGAGCATGAGCAAACATGTGCGCGAATATTTTAAAAATCCAAAGCTGATTAAACTGCTGGAATTTCCGGTTTTATTTTTGGGTGCCACGCCGCAAAATACGCCGGCCATGTACAGCATGATGAATTACGCTGATTTGGTTTTAGGCACCTGGTATCCGATAGGTGGCATGAACGAGATTATAAAAGCCATGGTAAAAACAGCACAGGAGCAGGGCGTAGAAATTAAACTAAACCATGAAGTGCTCAAAATTGAAACTGAAAACGGCAAAGCC
>JBPBQN010000152.1:0-2624 GCA_050954865.1 Janthinobacterium lividum
ATTTACCAGGTTATGGTTATGCGCGGATTTCCAAAGGAAAAAAAGAAGAATGGAACAAATACATCCGTAATTATCTGGAAAAACGCGAAAACCTGCAATGCGTTTTTATATTGATTGACAGCCGACTGGAACCGCAAAAAATCGACCTGGATTTTTGCACGGCTTTAGGCGAGCGCGGCATTCCGTTTGTACTGGTTTTTACCAAGGCTGATAAGCAAAACAAATCTAAAACGCTGCATAACGTAAGTCTTTTCCGAAAAGCTTTGCTCGGTTTTTTTGAAGAAGTGCCACAGCATTTTATTACTTCTGCTGAGACACAAGAAGGAAAAGACGAGATTTTGAATTTTGTGGACGAAGTAAACCGGACTTTTGATCCAAACGAAATCAAAATTTATCAGCCAGAACAAGGTTAATTTCTTTAATATCAACATGAAAAAATATTTTTCACTCGTTACTTTTTCGCATACTATTTTTGCCATGCCTTTTGCGTTTATCGGCTTTTTTCTGGCAGTTACCACCACAGATCATGTTTTTTCAGCTTTAAAATTAGCACTGATGCTGCTATGTATGGTTTTTGCCCGAAGTGCGGCCATGGCGTTTAACCGTTATCTGGATCGGCACATTGATGCTAAAAATCCACGAACAAAAGTCCGCGATATTCCGGCCGGACGAATTACAGCGCAATCAGCATTAACTTTTACCATTGCCAATTGCCTGCTTTTTATCGGCACAACCTGGTTTATCAATCCGTTGTGTTTTTACTTATCGCCGATAGCTTTGCTGGTGGTTTTGGGTTACAGTGCCACCAAACGCTTTACTTTTTTGTGCCATTTGGTGTTGGGTTTGGGTTTGAGCCTGGCTCCGATTGGTGCGTATCTGGTGGTTACGGGTGAATTTGCCAGATTACCAATTTTATTTTCCGCTTCCGTTTTGTGCTGGGTAAGCGGTTTTGATATTATTTATGCTTTGCAGGATGAAGATTTTGACCGCGAAGAAAAACTACATTCTATCCCAGTTTTTTTGGGGAAAGTAAATGCGTTGCGGTTATCCACTTTCCTGCATATTTTATCAGCATTGTTTGTAATTGCGCCGATTTTTTTAACACACGTTAGCTACCCTTATTATTTAGGAATCAGTGTTTTTTGCTCGATGCTGATTTATCAGCACAGTTTGGTAAAACCACATGATTTGAGCCGCGTAAACTTTGCTTTCATGACGACCAACGGCATTGCAAGCGTTGTTTTTGCGGTTTGTTTTCTGATTGATCGATTATGGATACGGTAACGTCAGCCATTGAAACTTTTCGTATGCAACTGGAAAAACTGGTTGTTTTTGCAGATGATGAATGGCAGATTTTCCGCCAGCATCTTCAATATAAAACCTTAAAAAAGAAGTCTTTTTTTATTATAACAGGTCAGGTTTGTAACGAAGTTGGTTTTATTGTTTCCGGTTCTGTACGCCTTTATCACGTAAAAGACGGAGAAGAAATTACAAACTATTTTTGTCTGGATCACGAGTTCGTCAGTTCTTACAAAAGTTTTTTAACACAGCAACCAAGCCTGACTTATGTTCAGGCTTTGGAAGATATGCAGCTGGTTTATTTTACACACGCAAGTTTACAGCAGTTGTTAAACAACGAAAAAACTGCTTATAAAATGGAACGCTTTGGCCGCTTAATAGCCGAATATCTGATTTGCTGTTATGAAGATCGTGTAACCGATTTTATTATTAAAACACCGGAAGAAAGGTATTTGCAACTATTGCAAAGCGGCACCAATTATCTTCAACGTATTCCACAGCATTACATTGCGCAATATTTAGGTATTACGCCGGTTTCGCTGTCGCGAATCAGGAAAAGGATTTGTATAGTGGAAGCTAAAGGCTGATACTTCTTTTACCATCTATTTTTTCTTATCTTTTGTTAACGTTTTCCTGATCCGTTCATAACGAAATTTGCATCAACCAAAACCAAAAAACGATGCATATTATATTAGGAGCCGGCGGACCAGTTGCCAACGCGTTAACCAAAGAGTTAGCTAAAGCAAACGAAAAAGTAAGATTAGTGAGCCGGAAACCGATTCCAACTTCCGGCAATACAACCTGGCAACGTGCGGATTTGCTGAATGAAACCGAAGTTTTTTCGGCGGTAAAAGAAGCATCCGTTATTTATTTGTGTGCCGGACTGAAATATGATACAAAGATTTGGGCAGCACAATGGCCAGTTATCATAAAAAACGCAATCAACGCAGCAAAACAAACTGGCGCAAGATTGATCTTTTTCGATAATGTTTACATGTACGGTTTGGTGGAAGGTAAAATGATGGAAGAAACGCCTTATTATCCATCCAGCGTTAAAGGAGAAATTCGCGCCAAAGTAGCTACAACTTTGATGGATGAAGTAAAAGCCGGAAACATCCGCGCCAGCATTTTACGCGGAGCAGATTTTTATGGCGCAGAATCTTTGAACAGTTTTTTTGATCCGATGGTATTGGCCAAATTCTCCAAAAAACTAAGTGCGCAATGGCTGGGCAATCCGAAAAATTTACACACTTTCACTTACGTTTCGGATGCAGGCAAAGCGCTGTTTTTATTAGGGCAAAATCCGGAAAGCGATAACCAGATCT
>JBPBQN010000153.1:0-2595 GCA_050954865.1 Janthinobacterium lividum
CAATTCAGCGTGCTTTAGTTGACTTAATCCTGATGATTGCAACAATCAAAACCAAAATCAAACCAACTGCCGCCAGCAATAAATGCTGAAAATGTTCCGTCTGCCGATTGTTTTCATCAGCCAAAACCTGCAATTTTTTGGTTTGATCACGCAGGTTGTTAATGGTTTTTATGAAAGAATAATTCCGGTTTTCAGATTCCTGAGATTTGTTTTGCACTTCTGTTTGTACCGTTGTCCGGTAATCCAACAATATTTTTAGCTCTTTAAAAACAGCATTGTCGGTTTTCACTAGGTCCATTAAAATTTCATTGGACCGGCGAATGTCTTTTTTCGTTTGAAAACCAAAAATTCCGGTGCGCATATCCAGGCTCTGAAAATATTGATTGAAAGTGATGCTTCTTTTAGCCAATAAATTATTGATTTTTTGGCGTTGCAGTTGGTATGCCAATGAATCCGTTGATTGAGAAAAAACACTTGTTCCCCAAAAAAACAGTGATAAAAACAGTATGCGTTTTATAAAGTTCATGGTTTTTTGGATCATAGTTAGCGGTCTGGAAAGTTCTTTGCAATTAAATGGGCTTTTATCAACCAAATGCTGATACTATTTCCCCAAAAACTCAATCCGCACAATATCGCCCACATTCAACCCAAGCAAACCACTTGCATTTCCTTTATTAATGGCAATTTCCAGGTGATCGCTGATGCCAAATAAACACAGTTTTTCGCCTTCGGGCACTTCATTGTAATGCCAGCTGAGTTTATTAATAGATTCGTTTCGTTTAAAATACAACACAAACTGCCTTCCGTTTTGCACTTCGGTAAAAAGTTCTTTGGTGATGTTGGTGATGACGTTTTGAAAAGAATCGATATAAATCACGCTTCCTTTAATTACGTTATGATCCACAACCGGTTGCAGCGTCATCTTTTTTTCCAGCCGGATCAGTGGAATTCCAATATCTGTTAACCTTCCTTTTTGGGCGAGGTGACAAGCAGCTTTTACAAAAATATCAGCCAGCGGAAAATGTAGAAATTTTAAATCCTGCAAAATTGTTATTTCCACCATCTCATCCGGGATGTGATCAAAAATCAAAGAAAAAATTCCGTTATCCGCGCCAACAAAATAATGATTATGGTAACTAATGGCCAGATAGCGGGTTTGATCGTTATAAACGGTGTCAATTCCGATTAAATGCACGGTCTCATCCGGAAAATAATGATAGCTGTTTTTAAGTATAAATGCAGCTTGTGGTACATTAAATACTGATATTGAATGCGTTATATCAATAATGTTAACATCTGGCAATAGCTTTAAAATACTACCTTTAAGAGCAGCCTGATAGATGTCCTTATCGCCCAAATCTGTAGTTAAAGTTATAATTGCCATTAATTTTTTTAAATATTTATTACTAATCTTGTGGATAGCTATAAACTGCTGCAAATATTAAATTTTTAAGCATAAAAAATGACAACTAAAAATTCTTAAGCTTGAACGAATTAAATTTAACGATTGATGCCGTTAATCCGGCCGTGTTGTGGGGACCTAATAATGATCATTTTGAAGTAATAAAAAAGCAGTTTCCGAAATTAAAAATTGTTGCCCGTGGCAGTGATGTTAAAGCTCTTGGAGACGAAGCTGAAATTAAAAACTTTGAAGAAAAGCTAAACCAGCTGATTGGACATGTAGAAAAATTTCAGAATCTAAACCTGAACGATGTAGAGCGTATTGTTGGAACAAGAAGCACCGCGGCAATTCCGGCAGAAGCCAACAACCCGGAGAAACCAGGGACAGGCGAGGTGATTGTTTTTGGAAACAACGGCATGATGATCAAGGCGCGTACGCCAAACCAGCATCGAATGGTTACGAGCATCACCAAAAACGATATCTTGTTTGCCATTGGGCCAGCCGGAACAGGTAAAACTTATACGGCTGTTGCACTGGCGGTTCGGGCATTGAAAAACAAGGAAATAAAGCGGATTATTTTAACGCGTCCGGCAGTAGAAGCAGGTGAGAACCTAGGCTTTTTGCCGGGAGATTTAAAAGAGAAAATTGATCCGTATCTGCGGCCTTTATATGATGCGCTGGATGATATGATTCCGGCAGAACGCTTAAAAGTTTATCTCGAAAACCGAACCATTGAAATTGCACCTTTAGCTTTTATGCGCGGCAGAACGCTGGATAATTGTTTTGTGATTTTGGATGAAGCCCAAAATGCTACCGATATGCAGTTGAAAATGTTTTTAACAAGGATGGGTCCAACTGCAAAATTTATTGTAACGGGTGATGTAACGCAGATTGATTTGCCGAGAAAACAGCAATCCGGTTTGCATACCGCTTTGCGAATTTTACCTGATATAAAAGGTATCGAAATCATTTATTTAAATGGAGATGATGTGGTGAGGCACAAACTGGTCAAACGGATTTTAGAAGCTTACGGCGATATTCAAAGCTAAGCAGAAGCAAAATCTGATACTGTTTTTAACCAATAAAATTTAGTCATTTTCAAATACAATAAACTTGTAGCCCGAATTGTTGCTACAGGTTCCTGATTTTTATGAACGCTATAAAAGAAACAAATTTCAACTTTATTAACCAAA
>JBPBQN010000154.1:0-2356 GCA_050954865.1 Janthinobacterium lividum
TTGCTACCGTTTCGCTTTTTTTAATGATGAATTTATTGGTTTTGCTGGCTTTGATGTTTACTTCTTTCAACTGCTCTGCATTTTCATTCAGCATAAAATCAACAACCAAAATTTGCGCCGTATTTAAGCTGATTTCTTTGGTTTGAGAAGATAAACCAACCGCAGAAACTTTAATGATATAATTGCCGGCTTTTAATTTGTGAAAAATAAAATCGCCGTTTGCGTTGGTTAAAGTTCCCTGATTTTTATCGTTTATAGTTACGGAAACAAAATCCGCAGGTTTATTATCGGATGTGGTAATGTGGCCTTTGATAGCAGCATTTTGTGCCATCACATCAGCAGCCGATAAAACAAAAAAGAGAACCGAAAAGATATTTAAGAAAAGTTTATTCATTTTTTATTTGGATTAAGTCTAAATAAGTTCGCAAAGAAAACTTTTTTTAAGCTGAATTCAAACTATTATAATTTTTATTTTTTGAAGAAAATTTCAGAGAAACTGATGCTTCTTTTATCGCATAAAAAAAGGTGTCGCCCGTTAAAGCAACACCTTTTTTAGGGCGATAAAAACAGTATTATTATTTACCAAATTTCATTTTAAGCTGAGCCAGCATATCATCATTAATTGGCTCGGCAGGTTTGCTTTCTTTTCGTGGTTGCTGCGGATAATTTGGTTTTTGATAAGGCCGTTGCTGTTGCGGACGTTGTGCTTGTGGCGCAGGCTGAGCTGGATTTGCTTCTGCTTTTGGCTGCTGAATTTCCGGTTTCGGCTGTACCTGCTGCTGATTTTCGGGCTTTGGCGTTTGCGGTTTGGCTGCATTTTTTTTCGCCGTCCAACGTTTATGAATGCCTTCCAAGCGGCGTTTTGTATATAACGGAAAATCGCCCTGCATCATCCAGGCGTAATAGCTTGGCTCGATCTGGAACACCTCTTCTACCCTTTTGCCTTTGTGTTTGCCAAAGTTAAAAGTTTCTTCACCAGCTTCGTTAAAAACCATTCTTCCGGCAAAATCAACTGGTTTGCTCAAGTTAGTAAACTGATGCAAAGCTTCTACATCATTTACAACCGGTACTGTTTTTACACCCTTTTTATTTTCCCATTCTACGCCTTCGTACTTATCTAATTGAGAAAGCAAAACCTCCATCGTAGCGCGCGTATCAGCTTCGGCAGAATGTGCGTTGATGATGTCTTTTCCGCAGTAAAATTGGTAAGCGGCGCGCAAAGTGCGTTGTTCCATCTGATGGAAAATATTTTGCACATCTACAAAACTTCTGTTTTCCAAGTCGAAATCTACTTCAGCACGCAGAAATTCTTCCATCAGCATCGGGATATCAAACTTGTTGGAATTGTATCCTGCCAAATCGCTTTCGCCCAAAAACGCAGCAACATCCGCAGCAACGGTCTTAAAAACAGGTTCATCTTTAATATCCTCATCATAAATACCGTGCACCAAAGATGATTCTAACGGAATAGGCATTGCAGGATTGATGCGCCAGGTTTTTACTTCTTCTGTTTGATCAGGATTTATTTTGATGACAGACATCTCCACAATCCGATCATTACCAATATGCACGCCGGTGGTTTCCAAATCGAAAAAAGCAAGCGGACGTTTTAAATTTAATTTCATGTGCTTAATAAAATGCTAAGGTCGGGAAAAAGCCTTGAACCGGAAAAAGGTATGATAAATTTATGCTGATTATCGTTTGCGATCAGCCAAAAATCAGGATTCCGGCAATAATACCAACCACCATAATTACGTAAAGCAGTATTTCTGTACTGGCAAAACGTTTGTATTTTGTCCAGAAGGAATAATCTTCTTTTGGTTTTTGCATGGTAAATTGAGATGTTTTTGGGTTGACAAAAATGCTGTTTTTACCGGTAAAAAATCAAGTTGGCAAAGCTTCTTTTATCACCTAAATTTATGGTGTGAATACTGATCCGCAGCGCGAAAAATATTTATACATCGCCGGATCGTGCAATTTGACCAGCATGATTCCTTTTTTGGTGCTGGCATGAACTACGTAATCGTTTTGCAGATAAATGCCTACATGACTGAATTTCTTTCCATCAAAATCAAAAAAAACCAGATCGCCTTCCTGTAATTGCTCTTCATATTTGCGCTTGATAACGGTTACCTGCTGGCTCGTCATCCTGGGTAAATTAATGCCGTAAACCTGTTGCTGCAATAAAAAAGCAAAGCCTGAACAGTCTACACCATCTTTATCCAAACCACCAAAACGGTAAGGTGTACCCAGCCATTGATCAATAAAAGTGTATAAACGGCCATTGCTAATTTGGCTTTCATCAACACCCATCATCTCCGAATATTTTTGGCTGATGGAAGCTGTAGGCTGTACA
>JBPBQN010000155.1:0-2209 GCA_050954865.1 Janthinobacterium lividum
ACGGAAAACTGGCTGCTATTTTCTCAACCAAAGAAAGCCAGAGCCGTATTAAATTTGATGCTTCCAACGGTGATGTAAAACGTTATTTGCAGGATGAATCTAAAAGCGCGGTTGATCGTTCTTTCAACATTTTGCGTAATCGTATCGATAAATTTGGCGTAACGGCTCCAAACATTCAGTTGCAAAGCGGTTCAAACCGTATTTTGATTGAGTTGCCGGGCATTTCAGAATCCAATACAGATCGTGTTCGTAAATTGCTGCAAGGTTCTGCCAAGCTGGAGTTTTACGAAACTTTTGATAATTCTGAGATTGTAAATCTGCTAGGAAATATCAACAATATTCTGGCTGCAAAAGCTAAATTAGCAACCAATACTGAAAAAGACACGGTAAAAACAGCATCTGCAAAAACGGACACTTCAGCTGCAAATAGCAGTTTGTTAAATAAAGTTACTAAAAGCAAGCTTGCTGATACCAGTTCAAAATCTATAAAAAATAACAATCCTGCGGTTAACAGTCCACTGCTGAACCAGAACATGCTTCGGCCAAATGTTTATGCTTCTCAAAATGGCGGTATCCAAGCCGTTCCGGGACCAATTGTAGGTTATTCTGCTGTGGTCGATACCGCAAAAGTGAACAAATTGCTGGCCAGCGCTGATGTAAAATCGGTAATTCCACAAAACGTTCGTTTTTTATGGGGTGAAAAAGCCATGCCATTAAATGACAATAATAACCAGCGTTTTGGCGATAAAATTCAGCGTGTAGAATTATATGCCATCAAATTAACTGGTGCCGATGGCGGACCAGCTTTAGCCGGAGATGTAATTGCAGATGCGCGTAGCGACTACGATCAAAAAGGCAGTCCGGAAGTACAAATGACCATGAATACCGATGGTGCTGCAAAATGGCGTGCAGTTACAGCTGCAGCTGCGGCAGATGCAAATAATAAAAAAGCAATTGCCATTGTTTTGGATAACAATGTATATTCTGCACCAACCGTTCAGAATGAGATTTCCGGCGGCGTTTCTTCTATTTCCGGAAGTTTTACTGTGGATGATACCAAAGATTTGGCAAACGTATTAAAAGCCGGCCGTTTGCCTGCTCCTGCCCGCATTGTGGAAGAAGCAATCGTTGGTCCGTCTTTAGGTCAGGAAGCCATCCATGCAGGTGTTTTATCTTGTGTTATTGGCTTTTTAGTTGTACTGGTATTTATGATTTTCTATTATAATCGTGCTGGTACTGTTGCCGTAATTGCTGTTTTTGTCAACGTTTTTTTCCTGTTTGGCGTATTGGCAAGTATTGGTGCTGTATTAACTTTGCCCGGTTTAGCAGGTATCGTTTTACTTTTTGGTATTTCTGTTGATGCAAACGTATTGGTCTATGAACGCGTACGAGAAGAGCTTGCATTAGGAAAATCTGTTCGTATTGCCGTAGCAGATGGCTACAAACATGCTATGCCATCAATTTTGGATTCAAATATTACTACGTTTTTGACAGGTATTATTCTGTATGTTTTTGGTTCCGGTCCAATCTTGGGTTTTGCAACAACACTGCTTATCGGAATCATTACTTCATTGTTTTGCTCACTTTTGATCTCCCGCCTGATATTTGAATACATGCTGGAAAAAGGTTGGGACATTAAATTTTCTAACCCATGGAGTGCTCATACATTTAAAAATGCACATTACGCTTTTGTAAAAAACAGGTTTAAATTTTACATCTTTTCTGGCTTGTTTATTTTGGCAGGATTGATTTCTATGTTTACCAGAGGATTTAGTTATGGTGTTGATTTTAAAGGTGGAAGAACTTATGTAGTTCGTTTTGAAAAACCTGTTGATGCGCAACAAGTGCGTGATGTATTGGATAAAACTTACCAATTAACTACTGAAGTTAAAACTTTTGGTACCGCAAATCCGCAGCTGCGAATTACCACTACTTATCTAGTTGATGACAATTCTCCTACTGCGGAAACAAAAGCACAGGATAAATTAAAGGAAGGTTTAAAACTGGTTAATAATCCAAGCCAGATTATGAGTCAGCAAAAAGTAGGGCCTACAATTGCTAACGATCTTAAAACCAGCGCAATCTATTCGGTAATTTTTGCGATACTGGTTATTTCATTTTATATACTAATCCGTTTCCGCAAATGGCAATTCAGCTTGGGTGCTTTAATTGCAACCGCGCATGATGCTTTATTAGTGTTGAGTTTCTT
>JBPBQN010000156.1:0-2123 GCA_050954865.1 Janthinobacterium lividum
AAATTTACTTAACGGACCATAGTGGCTATTTTGCTTTAACCATTTATTCTATTACGCCCATTGATCAATCTGCGGAAGCAATTAAAGCGGAGAAAAACAGGATTTTGGATATGATCGAAAAAAATCAGGAAGCAAACGAAAAATTTATCGACACTAAAGAAGATGCGTTAAAAGATGCCATTGATAAGGAAATTGATTTCCATTTTAAATCCGGTCGTGGCGAAATCAGTGATAATACTTTGTTACTGTAACTTCAACCTAAATTTTAAATCAACACCATCATGAAAAATTACGATACTTTATTAGATGCCTTAAACGACTTGATATCAAGAGGTTATACGGAAGATTTTAATGTTGATGAAGATATGATGCAGGATCGTGAAAAAAACATCAAAATGAAGGTTGATGAGTTTGAAATTGACGAATTTCATCGTTTTGAAGGAGAAAGCAATCCCGCTGATATGTCAATTTTGTACGGTATTTCTTCTGAAAAGTACAATTTAAAAGGTACGTTGGTTAGTGCTTACGGTACTTATTCGGGTAATCAAAATGCCGCAATTGATGCAAAACTGAACCACAATCAGGTAAACAAAAACTTATAAAAAAATATTGCGTTTAAATAGAACCCGGATACGGCGCCAACTAAGCGAAGTATCCGGGTTTTTTTATAACCGTATATTTTTCCATTTTTAGCCAATAAAAACAGTATGAACGTAAAAGCTTGCATATTTGACCTCGACGGCGTAATTGTTGATACAGCCGTATATCATTTTAAATCCTGGAAACGCCTTGCCGATGAGTTGGGTATCAATTTTACCGAACACGATAATGAACGTTTAAAAGGTGTGAGCCGGATGCGATCATTAGAAATTATTTTGGAAATTGGCAACGTAACCAAAACACCAGCCGAACAGGAAGTTCTGGCTGCCCGAAAAAACGAGTGGTACACCGAAATGATCACCAAAATGAAACCGGAAGAAGTGCTGCCTGGCGCCCGCGAATTTTTAGAACTGGTTAGAAAAGCAAGGATAAAAACAGCATTGGGTTCGGCCAGTAAAAATTCGGGGATTATTTTGGAGAAAACCGGCTTGACGCAATATTTTGATGCAATTATTGATGGCAACCATGTATCAAAAGCAAAACCTGATCCGGAAGTTTTTTTAAAAGGAGCTGAAGCCGTACAGGTACAACCAGCTGATTGTGTGGTTTTTGAAGATGCCATTGCCGGTGTAGAAGCAGGTTTGGCCGGTGGCATGAAAGTGGTTGGAATCGGTTCTCCGGCGATATTGACTAAAGCAAACCTGGTGGTTTCCGGTTTGGATAAAATGAACCTGGAAAAGTTAAACACCTTATAAAAACCGCATGAAAAAGTATTTGCAGTTGGACGAATGGAAAATTATTGAAGAAGGTTTTGATGCTGAAAATCATGAAATTTCTGAAAGTATATTCAGCCTGGGAAATGGCCGGATGGGGCAGCGTGCCAACTTTGAGGAAACTTATTCAGGAAAATCACTGCTCGGAAATTATGTGGCCGGCGTTTATTATCCGGATAAAACCCGTGTAGGCTGGTGGAAAAACGGCTATCCGGAATATTTTGCAAAAGTTTTAAATGCAGCAGAATGGGCCGGAATTGAGGTTAAAATCGATGATGAAATTTTAGACCTGGCCAAATGTGAAGTTTCTGATTTTCGCAGAGAACTGAACATGCAGGAAGGTTATCTGCAACGATCTTTTCAGGCCAAAACAGCTTCCGGCAAGGAAGTAAAAGTGGAAGCAACCCGTTTTTGCAGCATGGCTGATGATGAATGCGCCGCCGTAAAATACGCCATTACGCCTTTAAATTTTTCAGCGGAAATCAGCCTGATGCCTTTTATCAATGGTGATGTTAAAAACCAGGATTCTAACTATGATGAAAAATTTTGGGACGAAACCGCAAAAGGATTTTACGAAAACGGCAGCTTTGTAGAAATGCAAACCAAAAAAACCGGCTTTGTGGTTTGTACCGGAATGCAGTTTACGGTTTCGCTGGATAAAGAACAAATCGAACTGAAACCGGAAAAAGTTGAGCGTGAAAAATTTACTGGCCTCACCCAAAAAACATCGGTAAAAGAAGCACAGACGAT
>JBPBQN010000157.1:0-2083 GCA_050954865.1 Janthinobacterium lividum
AAATCAACATAACGCTGTCGGTAACGCATTTCCGGATCGGTGAAGCTGTCGTAAATATTACCTTCTTCATCCCGTTTAACCACAGGAAGTGGTTTCAACGATTTGGAAAGAATCGTAAGCTCCTGCACGTGTACTGAAATTTCGCCGGTTTGCGTAGTAAAAACAAAGCCTTTTACACCAACAAAATCGCCAATATCCAGTAGTTTTTTAAAAACCGTATTATATAAAGTTTTATCCTCGCCGGGGCAAATATCATCGCGTTTGATATAAACCTGCATCCGGCCGGTAGAATCCTGCAACTCCATAAACGAAGCACTGCCCATAATGCGGCGGCTCATAATTCTTCCGGCAACTTGTACTTCCTGAAATTTTTCGGGTTGATTAGGAAAATTTTGCAGCATATCCTGCGCCGTAGTGGTAATTTGATAAGCTTCGGCAGGATAAGGGTTGATACCTAAATTGCGTATATTTTGGAGTGCCTCGCGGCGTAATAGCTCCTGTTCTGATAAATTTGTACTCATGTATTTTCACCAATAATTAGAACTGGCAAAAATAGGTTTTTAGGGTAATTTTTAGGTGGTAAAAGAAGCATTATTAAATTAGTAAATTTTTCAAAGGGTACTAATGCTTCTTTTACTACCTAAAATTTTATTAAATTACATCAATTTCCTGCGCATACAAAGCCTCAATTGCCTCAGCGTACTTTTTCTCAATCACCTTTCTCTTAGCTTTTAAAGTTGGCGTGATTTCGCCTTCTTCCATGCTAAAAGGGTTGCGTTTTATTTTAAAGTTTTTAATACGTTCAAACTTGGCCAGCTCATTGGATAGTTTTTTTATATCGGAATTAATCCAATCGATGATGCGCTGATCTTCAATAAAAACATCAGCTTGTTCAAAGTAAGCTTCATCCAAACCAAAAGTTTCCTGCAAAATTTCTTTGGAAGGAATGATAAACGCCGTTACGTATTCGCGCTTATCTCCAATTAAAAAAATTTGTTCAATTTTCGGACTTTTTAAGTAAGTGTTTTCTACTGGTGTTGGGTAAACATTTTTGCCGAAAGAATTAACCAGCATGTTTTTCAAACGGTCGGTAATTTGCAGATTTCCTTTATAAAAACGACCAATATCGCCGGTATGAAACCAGCCATCTTCATCAATTACATTTCGCGTTTCTTCCGGTTTGTTCCAATATCCTTTCATTACACAATGGCCGCGCGTGATAATTTCGCCTTCTTCCGATTGAAAATCCGGCTTAAAAGTATCGTGTGTTTGTATAGTATAGATTTTCTTTGTGTCGATGTTCTGAATAGCTACTTCAATCCACGGAATAATCCGGCCAACCGTTCCATAAACCTGCCGGTCATTTTCAGTTACGGCCATTACTGGTGAAGTTTCCGTCAAGCCAAAACCTTCCAAAATCTTAATTCCCAGATCACCAAAAAACTCACCGATATTTTTGGGTAAAGCACCGCCGCCAGAAAGCATAAATTTTAATTGGCCGCCAGTTTTTTCTTTAATTTTACTGAAAACCAGTTTATCGGCCAGTTTATTTTGGGTATTTAAAAGTAGTCCGGGCGTTTTGCCTGCTTCTTTTACCTCTCTAAATTTTCGCCCTTTTTTTAACGACCACAAAAATAATTTGGTTTTGATACCACCGGCTGCTTGGCCGTTTTTCATCGCCCGATCATGGATTCGTTCCAGTAAACGTGGCACACAATTCATTACTGTTGGCCTAACTTCCATCATATTTTTAGCCAGCAACTCTAAGCTTTGGGCAAAAGCAATTTTTGCGCCCGTTGCTAGGCAAACGTGATAAGTTGCAGTGCGCTCAAAAACATGTGACAACGGCAAAAACGATAGAAATGTATCATCTTTGTTGATGTTGCTAATCTGCTCTAAAGAAGCACGAACATTTTGGGTAAGGTTGTAATGCGTTAACATTACGCCTTTTGGTGTGCCCGTTGTGCCCGAAGTATAAATCAGCGTAGAAACATCAGACGTTAAAATGCTTTCACGACAACTGTTTATGGTTTGTTTATATTGATTGTGGAGCTGCTTACCTTCTGCAATTAATGCCGAAAAA
>JBPBQN010000158.1:0-1813 GCA_050954865.1 Janthinobacterium lividum
ATTAAAGTACCACTGCTGATTTTTCAGGGAGCGAAAGATCCGCGGGCAAATATCAGCGAGGTTAATCAGTTTGTGCGGGATTTGCGCAACCGTGATGTAAATGTAAAATACGTTTTAAAAGAAAATGAACGTACTTATTTTAAAAATGAGCAAAATCGTTTGGATATGTATGCCGAAATTGAGAACTTCCTGCAAACCAATTTAGGTACTCAAAAATAGGCAGGAATGAAGGAGAAAAGGAATTACCGGAAAAACTTTTTGCTGGTTACTGCTTTTATCGTCCTGATTTCTGCGCTAGTTGTAGTAATACTTCTTTTAGCCTATAAATTTACGCGGAAAAATATCAATGATGAGTTTGCTTCTAAAAAAGCAGATGTGTTGGAGCAAACCATCCGACCATATAACGACTTTTTTCAAAATAAACTGCCGGAAATAACTTTATACAACGGTTTTCTCAACGTAAATTCTGCTTCAAAATATCTGAACACAGTTTTTAGCAAATATTCTTTTGTTAAAAAAGCTGCTTTTTACGATCTGGAAATCAGCAATAGCCCAAAGCGTTATACGTTCCGCAGCAATTATCTCAGTATTTTTATTAAATCGGCCTACATCTTTTCATCGAATAAGATTAATACTCTTCAAGTTAAAGCCTTAAAAAGTAATAAAGCTGAAGATCCAGATTTTGGCCAGATTGCCTTACAACTGTCTAATTATGTAGAAAACGTTGATACCGCTAAAATCAGTAGTCCAGATATTGATTTCAGAAAAGTTTTTTACAATGTTAATCCGGATAAAATCAGTTATTTAAATATTCCGGGCAGACAGGAACTCAAGGTTTACAAAGAGTTGCAAAATGTTGTAAAACCAATATCTACCTATCAAAAAGATATGTTTACGTTTTACCTGAATCCGTATGCGTTAAAAATCAGGAACACCAGTCCAGGTTTATACCAATCCATCAGCATTCACCCTTTGGTTTATGATCCTTTGGATAACGAACAGGAGCGGGTAAGTACAGAAATTGCGTTTCCAGGAGCGTTTTCTGATTATAAATTGTATTTCCGTACCAATAAAAGTTTCCTCAAACATGAAGTGATCAAGCAATTTTTGCCTATTGCTTTTGGGGTGATGATGATTTACCTTTTTCTGCTGGCAATTGCATTGTTGATTTATCGGAATCTGAATGTAAATTTAAAATTGTTCAGGCTGCAATATGATTTTATCACCAACTTTACCCATGAGTTTAAAACGCCGGTGAGTGTGATTAAAATTGCCGGATCAAACCTTCAAAGCAAAAACGAACTGAGTGAACGGCAACGCATGCACTACGGGAAAATTTTGAATGAAGAAGCCGACAAGCTGAATAACTTGATGAATAAACTGCTGTCTTTCACGCAATTGGAAAATAAATCGATTCAGATAAAAAGTCAGGAAATCGATCTGAACGTTTTTACAAAAAGCCAAATTGATTCGTTTAAAATGAAATACCCGGCTTTTAATATTCATTTTTTAGAAACGGAAATCAATGCTTTTTTTACCGATCCAATTTTGTTGGGCAGCTTATATCAGAACCTTATGGAAAACGCTTATAAATATTCTCCTCCGGATAGAAAAGAATTAGCCATAAAAATTGAAAAACATAAAAAAGACGTTACCTTTAAATTTAAAGATCAAGGCATTGGCATTGACCAGGCCGAACTGAACAACGTTTTTAAAAAATTTTACCGGATACAAAATCAATATAATCAAACCGGAAGTGTTGGTTTGGGATTGGCTTTTTGTAAAGAACTGGTTAATTTTATGCACGGAGAAA
>JBPBQN010000159.1:0-1758 GCA_050954865.1 Janthinobacterium lividum
TTGTGCCGGCACGGTGTTGGAAGTGATGGTAATTTGTTTATCAATCAAACCAGATTTACCTTCACTGTTAAAAATCACTTTAATCGCGTTTTTTTCGCCTGGATTAATCGGTTTGTTCGGCCAGCTCGGGATAGTGCAGCCGCAACTTGCTACGGCATCAGTTATAATCAACGGAGATTTTCCAGTGTTTACAAAAGTATAATCATAGCTTACTTTGTCGCCGGCTTTAATTTTTCCGAAATCATAAATTTCTTTATCAAACTTCATCACCGGACTGTTTCCGGCCACGTTTTTCTCTGCTGATGCCGCGCCGTTTGTACTGCTGTTTTGGTTACAGGCTGAAAGTAAACCTGAGATAGCCAATAAGATCAGATATTTTTTCATGTTGATTAATCTACCAATCCTCTGCCGGATTTCCTAATTTTGTTGTTGCTTTTTAAATCGAATAAAACCTTGTCTAAGATACCGTTTATAAACGAATTGCTTTTGGGCGTGCTAAATTCTTTCGAGATTTCCAGATATTCGTTAATCGTTACTTTTACCGGAATTGAAGGGAAACCCATAAACTCGCAAATGGCCATTTTCATCAGCATTGTATCCATCATGGCAATCCGTTCCGCTTCCCAATTTTGGGTTTTATCGCCAATTAATTGCTGATATTCTTTGTCATAACGAATGGTTTGCTGAAAAAGCGTTACTAAAAACTCGCGGTCTTCCATCCAATCCAAACTCAGTTCGGCCAGCTTGTTTTTACCAGCTTCTTCATGCGAGAAATTTTTAAAAGTTTTGGCAATCATTGCCTGCAACGTATCTCTATCTACCGGCCAGCTTAAAAAACGTTCTTCAAAAAACTGCTCTGCCGTTGGCGATTTCAAGATCAGTTTTTTGAATATAAACTTGATAATATCTTTATCAGCCTGTATCGTATCGGCTTCATTTTCCAGATAAGTTTGATATTCTGGTGCTTCTTTTAAGGCATAAAAAATGGCGCGGGCCAGTTCCGGATCAAAACTCCAGTCAACTTTATACTTTTTCAAACCGGCCAGATATTCCGGGTTTTGAAGCAGCGAAACAATAAATTTATTTTCTAAAATTTTAAGATTTGGGGTGAGATCGGCTTCTGTTGGCAAATGCAAATTGGCGCGGTCTTCGGCATCAATTGAAGCATATTGTGTCACTTCATCAATCAGAGAAAGCATCCAGATGTACATCTCAAAAACCTTGTCAACACTTTGCAGCAGCAGCTTTTCGTGTGCGTTTATTTCTCTGTTTTCAGATTGGTTGTAAGCGTATAACGACTGTAAAACCTTTACCCTGAGTTGCCTTCTGTTTAACATATTTTGATAAGAACGAGCTGCAGAACCAATGAGCCTGCAATAAAATTGTGTATAATTTGCTGGTTTTCCTGTTCAAACCAGCATTGTATTTGTTGCCGCAAAAGTAGTTTTTTTAACAGACGGAAGCAAGAGTTTCCGGAGTAATTACTAATTCAGGCTGATTTTTAGGCGATAAAAACAGTATCATGACAGATATTTATCCTTAAACCTGAAGGCGTGCCAATGCGTTTTTTTAACTTTGCCAGCACTGCATGAAACACCTCGCTTACCTCAATAAATATTTCTGGAAATACCGCTGGCAATTAATTCCCGGAATTTTGTTCGTAATTATTTCCAATGTTTTCGGCGTGCTGCCGGCGCCAGTTATCCGACTTTCTTTTGATTTGGTGACCGAGAATATTGGCATTTATCATCTGTATAA
>JBPBQN010000160.1:0-73265 GCA_050954865.1 Janthinobacterium lividum
CGATTTACAGCGCGGATTTCTCCGGATAAGCCCAACTCGCCGGCAAAACAGGTTTTAAAAGAAACCGGCATATCTTCATGCGAAGAAATTATGGCCGCAGCCAAACCTAAATCTATCGCCGGATCTTCAACCCTGATTCCACCGGTAATATTCAGGAAAACATCTTTTGCACTCAGCCTAAAACCACAGCGTTTTTCGAGTACGGCCAGCAGCATATTCATTCGTTTGTTATCAAAACCGGTTGCCGAACGCTGCGGCGTACCATAAGGCGAAGCACTTACCAACGCCTGTGTTTCGATCAGCATTGGGCGCAAACCTTCCAACGTTGCCGAAATGGTAATTCCGCTTAAAGCTTCATCACGTTGTGATAATAAAATTTCTGACGGATTAGAAACTTCGCGCAAACCTTCGCCCTGCATTTCGTAAATTCCTAACTCGGAAGAAGAACCAAAACGGTTTTTAATCGTGCGCAAAATGCGGTAAACGTGATGGCGGTCGCCTTCAAACTGCAAAACGGTATCTACCATATGTTCCAAAATTTTCGGACCTGCAATTGCGCCATCTTTGGTAATGTGGCCGATCAGGAAAACCGGCGTAGCGGTTTCTTTGGCAAAACGCATCAACTCGGCAGTACATTCGCGCACCTGGGAAACACTTCCGGGCGTGGATTCGATGTGTGCCGAGTGCAGCGTTTGGATAGAATCAATAATCACCAGATTTGGCTGCACTACTTCTATCTGCTTAAAAATATTTTGCGTTGAAGTTTCTACCAGCACATACGGGTTGTTAATTGGTGTGGTAAAAGAAGCACTGATGCGCTCCGAACGCATTTTAATCTGCCGGTCGCTTTCCTCGCCAGAAACATAAAGCACTTTAATGCCCGGCATAATCAAGGCCAGCTGCAGCATTAAGGTTGATTTACCAATGCCAGGTTCGCCGCCAATTAAAACCAGCGAACCGCCGACAATTCCTCCGCCTAAAACACGGTTTAATTCTTTATCCGGCGTAATTAATCGGTCTTCTTCCGAAAAAACAATTTCAGAAACCGGAACCGGTTTGTTGGAACGCTGCAAACTGCTGGTGGCCGGTTTCCACTCAGGCACAGCCAGGTTTGCTTTTTCAATTACTTCTTCTACAAACGTATTCCATTGCCCGCAGGCCGGACATTTGCCCAGCCATTTTGGTGTTTCAAAGCCGCAGCTCTGGCAGAAATAGGCACTTTTAGTTTTAGCCAATTTTTATAAGATTAAAAGAGTTTTAGAATGATTTCAGGATTAAAAACGAGAATACTCCTACTGATTTAGCTTACAATTTACGGCTTTCTCACCAAAAAACACCTGTAAAAACAGCATATAAAAGTTCAGGCTTACCATTTTACACTGCATCAACACAATATAAAAGGATAAGCCTGAAAATGAGAAAAACGAAAATTAAAGCTTGATTTCTTCTTCTTTGGAAGATAGAAAATGAAACTCGTTCATGGTATAATTGGGCATACTTTTCACTTTGATCCATTGGTGATAATGGAAAAACCATTTCATCTGTCGGTTGTACAATCCGCGTTTGATATATGCTTCAATAAAAGGATGAACACACAGCGTTATGCCTTTTTCATTTTGTTCCTGTAGCACGTAATTGAGGTTGCTTTCGATATCATCCAGCAACAAAACACTTGGCCGTACGGTTCCTGTCCCGTGGCAGGTTGGGCAGATTTCGGAAGTAACAATATTCATTTCCGGCCGAACGCGCTGCCTTGTAAGCTGCACCAAACCGAATTTACTTGGTGGTAAAATGGTGTGTTTGGCACGATCCAAACGCATTTCATCCCGCAAAAATTCAAACAAATCTTTACGGTTGTTCGGGTTGTGCATATCGATAAAATCAATTACCACAATGCCGCCCATATCGCGCAAACGCAGTTGTCGGGCAATTTCTTTCGCGGCTTCCTTGTTCACCATGAAAGCATTTTCTTCCTGATTTTCCTTGTTCGCTGTGCGATTGCCGCTGTTTACATCGATTACATGCAATGCTTCAGTGTGCTCAATCACCAGATAAGCACCGCCCGGAAGGTTAACCGTTTTACCGAAAGCAGATTTAATTTGCTTTTCGATACCAAAATGTTCAAAAATCGGAACACTGTTTTTATGCAGTTTTACGATTTTTTCCAGATCGGGAGAAATTTCCTGAACGTAGGCTTTAACTTCTTCAAACATTGATTGATCGCCAACGGTAATGCTTTGAAAATCAGGATTCAGCAAATCACGTAAAAGAGTTGATGTGCGATCAATCTCACCTAAAATCTTTTTTGCTGGCTCGGTGGCTGGCAGGCGTGTCATGAAGTTTTCCCATTTGGCAATTAAATCCAGCAGGTCTTTTTGCAGTTCTTCAACGCCTTTATCTTCAGAAACCGTACGGATAATTACCCCAAATTTTTGGGGTTTGATGCTTTCCACAATTTTGCGCAACCGCGTACGTTCGGTATTGCTTTTAATTTTTTTGGAGATAGAAATAGCATCGGAAAAAGGCACCAAAACGACGTAACGACCTGCAATTGACAGATCAGAACTTAGCCGTGGGCCTTTGGTAGAAATCGGTTCTTTAGCGATCTGAACCGGAATCAGCTGGTTTTTACTTAGAATATCAGAAATTTTACCAGTTTTGGTAATATCCTGTTCCAACGTAAAATGATCCAGCAGTTTTGATTTGTAACTTCCGCCGCGAACTGTTTTTGCCAGTTTTAGTAAAGACTGTACCTGCGAACCCAGATCAAGGTAATGCAGAAATGCGTCTTTTTCATAGCCCACATCAACAAAGGCGGCATTTAAACTCGGCATGATTTTTTTGATCCGCCCAAGATAAATATCGCCAACTGTATAATTATTGTTGATCTGATCTTTATGAAGTTCTACAAGCTGCTTGTTTTGCAGCAAAGCAATAGTTGCACCAGCCGGGGAAGCATCGATAACTAATTCTTTTATCAACTACTTACGCCTTATCAACGGAAAACCGTTGTATTAAAATTTCAGGTGAATTATCATAAAAATAAGAAAAGGCGCTTTGCTTTTACAAAGTGCCCCAATCTTAAAAAAAGGAGTAAATTACTTCTTTTTGTGTCTGTTTTTTCTCAAACGTTTTTTGCGTTTATGGGTGGCCATTTTATGACGTTTTCTTTTTTTACCGCTTGGCATAACTTCTTTTAATTAGATTATTTAATTTTTTAACTCTTTAATGTACTCGTCCATTTTTTGGTTGAAAGCCGGATCGCCTGCCAGTCCTTTACATTTCTGATAAGCATCAATTGCTTCCGGTTTCATTCCTAATTGTTTGTAGCTTTCTGCCAGATAAAAATAAGGTTCCAATTCCGGTTTCTGCTCCACCACATTTTTAAACCGGGTTACCGCTTTTTCAAATTGTCCGGATTTCATCGAAAATAAACCTAAGTTCAAATTCGCTTTTAAATTTTTCGGCTCTTTAGCAACCACACCCAGCAACAATGAAATTCCAGTCATCGGGCTTGGTGCACCGCCATTCACATCAGCAATACCTAAACCCGTTTGTGCATCCAGATTATCCGGTGCAATTTGCATGGCTTTTTTAAATGATTCTACGTCATTCACCAAAAAAGCAGGTTTTGCAACCGTATCTTGCGTTAGTTTGTAAGCATCATTAAAACGATCGCCAGCATTTAACCAGTTTTGCAGATTATTGTCTTTTCGCGCTGCTGATAGATAATAAAAAGCAGCCGGCGCCGGCACATTTAAATCATCCCAGGTTTTTGCCAAATCTTTTTCCATTTGCAAACGCTCGTCATCTACGGTAGCTTTTTGCAATCGGGCTTCTTTATCAGAAATTTCAGCTTGCATCTGCGAGGTCAGCAGTTTTTTTGCAGCTGTTGAAACATATTCCTCGTTAATGCTGGAAGAGGCTTCTTGCTCTGGCGCGGCAGAAGTTGTAGTGCCAGGTTTAACACGTGCTTCTTTTGGCCTAATTAATCCTTTTACAGGTAAAGAAATTAAATAGGTCATCATTGCAACAACAATTACAACTACTCCTATTTGCTTCTTTTTCATGCTGAAAATTATTTACCTGCTTTGCTTTTGTTACCAGTACGCACTTTTTCTACAAAAGTCTTTGCAGGTTTAAAACTCGGAATAAAATGTTCAGGAATGATGATTGCCGTGTTTTTGGAAATATTGCGAGCTGTTTTCTTTGCCCGTTTTTTTACTACAAAACTACCAAAGCCACGCACGTAAACGTTTTCTCCACCAACCATTGCTCCTTTTACCACCTTAAAAAAGGCCTCAACTGTTTCTTGTACATCTACTTTTTCTATCCCGGTCTTGGTAGAAATTTCAGATATAATCTCTGCTTTAGTCATCTGCTCTCTGTTATTATTTAATTGTAATACTATAGTTGTTTTGGGGTTGCAAAAGTATTGCTTTAAAACGAAACAGCGAAAAAAAAACAGTTTTTTTTATTTACACATCTGCCTAACAATGATTTGGTTAAGGTTTTGACTACCTATTTTTGCAGCATGAATTGGAGTGAGGAAATACAAAACTGGTACCTGCAACACAAACGCAACCTGCCCTGGCGCAACACCACCGATGCTTATACCATCTGGCTTTCGGAAGTAATTTTACAGCAAACTCGGGTAGAACAAGGCATGCCGTATTTTTATCGTTTTCTGGAAAAATACCCCACGGTTACGGATTTTGCCAATGCTACAGAAGATGAAATTTTAAAACTCTGGCAAGGTTTGGGCTACTATTCGCGCGGAAGAAATATGTTGACAACGGCACGGCAAATTGTAGCAAATAACAATAGCATTTTCCCAACAACGTATGAAGAACTGATCAAATTAAAAGGAATTGGAGAATATACCGCGGCCGCTATTTCTTCGTTTGCTGCCGATGAAGTAAAAGCGGTGGTTGATGGCAACGTTTACCGCGTTTTGGCACGATGGTTTGGCATGGAAGAACCGATCAATTCTCCGGCCGGGAAAAA
The DNA here is from genome assembly GCA_050954865.1 of Janthinobacterium lividum. Taxonomy (GTDB): domain Bacteria; phylum Bacteroidota; class Bacteroidia; order Sphingobacteriales; family Sphingobacteriaceae; genus Mucilaginibacter_A. The sequence goes on from JBPBQN010000160.1 coordinate 5,008, forward strand.
ACTTTTTCAGGTTCTGGCAGATGAAGTTTTGGATCGAAATCATCCCGGCCAGCATAACCAGGCGATGATGGAATTTGGAGCGATGTTGTGCAAACCCAAAAATCCGGATTGTAAAATCTGTCCGGTTCGGGAAGCTTGCAACGCTTATCAAACCAAACGAATCCATTTATTGCCGGTGAAACTGAAAACCGTAAAAATCCGCGAACGTTATTTTAATTATTTCTTGATTTCGCACCAAAACCAAATTTTACTCAATAAAAGAAGCATTGATGATATTTGGGCAAACCTGTACGATTTACCACTGATTGAAACGCTCAATTACACACCTGTTGAAGAATTGACTGCACTTCCAACGTTTAAACAGTTTTTTCGAGATCAGTCAACGATTATTTCTGCTTCGCCGATTCGCAAACACATTCTTACGCACCAGCGTGTTTTTGCACATTTTATTCATCTGCAAGTTAATCCGCAGGAAATTAACATGCAGCCCAATTGGTTTTTTGCAGATTTGGAGGAATTGGAAAAACTGGCTTTACCAAAAATTATTGACCAGTTTTTGAAGGATTTTTTCCACTTAAACCAAATTCAAACAGAACTTTTATTTTGATGAATTTAGGTCGATAAAAGAAGCATCATCAAATTAATGCTTCTTTTATCGCCTAAAAATTAGCGTGCGCCCGGCGGACAATGTTCTTTTAAAAACTGTGTGTAAGTGCTGGCCAGGTGTCGGCTCGTCCCTGCTCCTTCCGAAATGGCGTGCGTTCTGTTTGGATAACTCATCAGCTGGAAAACTTTGTCATTTTTAATCAGCTCATTAATCATCTGCTCGGCGTTGTTATAATGCACGTTATCATCGCCTGTTCCATGGATGATCAGCAAATTGCCACGCAGGTTTTTGGCGTGCGCTAACGGCGATCCATCTACAAAATAATGCTTGTCTTCCGGCAGCAAACCCATGTAACGTTCCTGATAAATGTTATCGTAATTGAGTTGATTATCCACCGCCGCAACAGAAATCCCGGTTTTATAAATTTCCGGATACTGAAACATCAGGTTCAAGGTTGATGATCCGCCACCACTCCAGCCCCAAACCGCAACGCGGCTCGTATCAACATAAGATCGTTTTAGAATTTCTTTTGCAGCCATCGCCTGATCACGAATATTGATCACACCAATATTATGGTAGATGGATTTGCGCCACTCTCGGCCTTTTGGTGCCGGCGAACCACGGTTTTCTACTGAAGCATAGATGTAACCATCGCTGGCCATGTTGCCAATGTACAAGCGATTGAAACCAGTGCCATAACTATCTGTAACCGTTTGACTTGCAGGCTCTCCGTAAACATAAAATACAATCGGGTACTTTTTAGTCGAATCAAAGTTGAGCGGTTTTACCATCCAGCCGTCCATCGTTACGCCATCTACTGTTTTTACCCTAAAAAATTCAGGTTTATTAACCGGAATAGTGCTTTTGCGTGGCACAGCGTTACCTAACGTTTGATGTTCTGGCAGAGAAACCACGTTTGATGTTGGATATGTGTAGCTGTTTGAAAAATAATGCAAAGCCACTTTCCCATTCGGCGAAATATCATAACTATGCGTTCCAGGTTCATCGTTTGGCGTTACACGTGCTGCTTTTCCGTTCCCATTTAAAGCAACTTTATATAGATATTTTTGGGTGGCATTTTCGGGCGAGGCCATAAAATAAATTAAACCGTTTTTCTCGTCGATGTCTTCAACACTGATTACATCAAAATCGCCTTTGGTCATTAATTTTTCCTGACCATTTCTGCTGATATTATAGATGTGCCGCCAGCCGTCTTTTTCACTCAGCCATAAAAAACTTTTGCCCTGATCAACCCAATCCCAGCCAATCGCTTCTGGCTTGGCATCAATCCAGGCTTTATCGGTTTCTGTTGATACTGTTTTTACCGTACCAAATTTGGCATCGCAAAGCATGATTTTGCTTTCGTTTTGGCGGCGGTTTAATTGCTGAATGATCAGTTCCGATGAATTTGCGGCCCACTCCATCCGCGGAATATAATGCTGCACGTCATCGCCCGGAACTTTCATCCAAATATTTTTGCCAGTATTTATATTGATTACGCCAATTCTGCACCGGCTCGGATTTTCTCCAACCACCGGATATTCTACCGGAACTGTAAAAGGATACAAGGAATCGGTCGTGTTCAACATCAGATAACTTCGGGTTTTGTTAGCATCCAACTGCCAGTAAGCAATTGATTTTCCATCGGGCGACCAGCGGAAACCATCGCGGCAATCCAATTCTTCTTCATAAACCCAATCAAAAGTGCCATTGATTAATTTTTTTGTTCCATCTAATGTAAGTTTAGAAACCTTACCGGAAACTAAATCCTCCGTAAAAATATTGTGTTCGCTCACGTAAGCAACCTTTGATGCATCCGGAGAAAACTTGGCAAACATTAACGAAGAAACGGGACGCGCAACACCAATTTGTTTTAGAGTTTTGGCCGATAAATCTGCCACCCAATAATCTCCACGCGTATCATAACGCCAAACTTTTTTTGAATTGGTGTAGATTAAAACCTTTTTGCCATCATCAGAAAAAATAAAACTTCTAATTTTCAGGGGTTCTGTTCTACCTTTTGGAGTGAATAATTGTGCATCTACCAAAGTGGTTTGTTTGGATGGATCACTGATGGAAGTTTGTACAATAGAACCATCTTGTACTTGCATGTAATTATTTCCGTCTTTGGTCCATTTAATGCCAGAACCAAATTGAGCTTTAGACTCAAAAACAAAAATTATTTGAAAAATTAAACTGATTAAAACCGCAAAAACGTGTGATTTTTGTTGCATAAAAGAAGCATTGAGTTTGAAAATTATTGGAAACTACGACGAAACAAGCAGATTAAGGAACTTCATCATCAGATGCAATTTTAGCCAACACTTTCACAGTAAATTAAGGAGAAAAAAATATAATTACAGATTAAACAATTGTTTAATCAAACGATCATTTTTAAGACAATAATTTTTGCCGAAGTAAGAATTCTAACTGGCCATTTGAAACAGCAAGTTTGTCGTTCATTTCTTTCAACTTTTGATCTTCTTCGTACTTAGCATATGCCTTTTGAATGGTAGCATCCAACTCATCCTCGTTCCATGGTTTAGTTAGATAATGAAAAACTTTTCCTTTATTAACTGCCTCAATAACAGCACTTATATCAGTATAACCGGTTAGTAAAATACGCATCGGATCAGGGTATTTTTCCAATACTTTTTCTAAAAACTCGCTGCCCGACATGTTCGGCATACGCTGATCAGTAATAATGATTTCTACCGGTTCAGTTTCCAAAATACGTAATGCTTCGGCAGCATCAATAGCTGTAATTACCTGGTATTTTAGCCGGAAAACCGCTTTGAAAGAGATTAAATTATTTTCTTCATCATCAATAAAAAGAATATTTATTTTTTTTTCTGACATCATTAAAAAAGATTAATACCTTGTAAGAAGTTAAATGTAGAAAATAGAATTGAAAAAGATATTTTTTCTTACTACTCCTTAAAAAACACAACCTGACTTTAACTATATAAACTGACTTTATGAATAAAGATGTTTACAAACCAGTATTTTTTAGATTGAATATTGCTGAAGAAAAACTACAGTATGAATTATTATTAAAATCCAATCCTTCAATTCAAATATATGACGAGATTGAGGGGCAACTAAGAGAACTATTAAAAATATTAAGCCCTTCAATTAGAATCAAAACTGAAGATTATCCGGAGCTGGTAAAGAAACATATTAATAATCAAGGTTTATTTGAGTATGGAGTTTGGGTATATTATCCATGGAGTAACAATTTAATACATTTATTAGATGAAGAAGAGTTTGTAGAAGTAAGAACTAATAGAAATAAATATAAAATCACACAAGAAGAACAAGAAATACTCCGAACAAAAAAAATTGGAATCGTTGGATTATCTGTTGGACAATCTATTGCTTTGACTTTGGCAATGGAAAGAACATGTGGAGAACTTCGGTTAGCCGATTTCGATGACGCGGAACTTAGTAATTTAAATCGTTTAAGAACAGGATTACATAATTTAGGAACAAAAAAAACGATAATTGCAGCACGAGAGATTGCAGAGTTAGACCCATTTTTAAATGTTGTAGTTTTTAATGATGGATTACATGAAAATAATTTTAATAATTTTTTTACTGATAATGGAAAGTTAGATCTACTTGTAGAGGTTTGTGATGGATTAGACATAAAGATTGAAAGCCGCTTTAAAGCACGAGAACTTGGAATACCAGTTGTGATGGATACAAACGATCGCGGTATGTTAGATGTTGAAAGATTTGATTTGGAACACGAACGACCAATACTTCATGGGCTATTGGGGAAACTTGATTCCAAATCTCTAGCATCTCTTACAAATGAAGAAAAGATACCAATAATTTTAAAAATAGCAAATCTTGATACTATTTCATTAAGAGGCAAAGCTTCTATGATTGAAGTAGGACAATCAATATCTACGTGGCCACAATTAGCATCATCTGTTGTTTTGGGTGGTGCAGCTGTTACTGATATTGCTAGAAGAATTTTTTTAAATCAGTTTAATTCTTCAGGTAGATATTACATAGATTTTGAAGATATCATTACTGATATACAACATAATAATATTTCACAAATAAATCAAAATAAAAGGTCTGAGGTTTTTACAGATAATACTGCAAAATCATTAATATCGAAAACAAAAAATAAATTCCAAAATGTAAATAAAATAAGTTTAACAGAAAATCAGCTAAGAGAAATTGTCCAAGCTGGTATAGCAGCACCATCAACAGGAAATGATCAACCTTGGAAATGGTATTATACTGATGATATACTTTACTTATTTCATATAGAGGCACGTTCAAAATCTTTTGGTAATTACAAAAATGTAGCATCGTATTTAACATTTGGTGCTGTTTATGAAAATGTTATACTTAAATCTCAATGTTTATTTTTGAATTTAACTTCAGATATTTTTCCATTAGGATATAATGAACCTCTTGTTTTTTCATTTTGCTTTACTAATCAATTAGATTTAGATCATAAACTACACCAATTTGATTATTTATCAAAATTCATTTTTTCTAGATCAACCAATAGAAATCCTTCAAAAAAATCATCTATTGAAAACTACATATTGAAAAATCTAAAGGAAGTAACAGAATCGATTCATGAAGCCAACTTGTCTTTTATAACAAGTAAAGAGAAGATTGATACTATTGCTAGTATTATTGGTGCTTGTGACAAAATTCGAATTCTTAATAAGGATGGTCATTCCGATTTTGTAAACCGCGAAATGCGTTGGAATGAACAACATGTAAATCTTACAAAAGATGGAATTGATATAAAAACTTTAGGACTTACTCCTTCACAAACATCTGCTTTAGAAATAATTAAAAGTTATAATATAATTGATTTTATAAAAAAAATTGAAGGTGGAAATGTATTAAAAAATGCCAGTATAAAATCACTAGAAAATACACCGGTTATAGGTTTAATTTCAATGAAAAATTCTCTACCACTGGATTACATAAATGGCGGTCGGGCTTACGAGAGATTATGGTTAGCTTCTGAAAGTCACAGTCTAGCTTTATACCCTATGATCTCTCCGATTTATTTGTTTTTAAGGCTCGAAAACAAAAATAATGATTTGTCAGAAAATGAAATAATATCACTAAAAAGCTTAAAGGAAACTTTTGATAATATTTTTCCGTTAAATAAAAAAGAAAATGGCATTTTCCTTTTTAAATTATCGTATGCAGAAAAACCTCTTATTAGATCTTTAAGAATACCCATTGATCAAGTTTTGACAAGAGTATAATATATGAATACTCTTAACCTAAGTATACGTGTGTTTAAAGCGACTGATGATTTAATAGCGTGTGAAAATTACATAAATCAACATATACGCGTTTTAGCTTCTTATGGTATTACAAAGTTATCATCCGCAAATACACAATGGAAGAACGACCCTAATTGTTATATAATTTTGTTTGAATCTGAAAACAAAACAAAAATATATGGAGGAGGTAGAATACAGATAAAATCAGAGCATTTTAATTTGCCAATTGAAGAAGCTGTATCTGTTGTAGATAAAAATATTCATTCTTATGTTAAAAGAATAGGAAATTACAAAGTTGCAGAATTTTGTGGTTTATGGAATTCAAGAGAAGTTGCAGGCTATGGAATCGGTAGTATAATTTTAGGTAGAATTGGTGTAGCAATTGCATCACAATTAAATTTAAAACACTTAATGGCACTATGCTCACCAGCAACCTTACTTAATTGTACTAGGATTGGGTTTGAAGTAATATATGAACTTGGAAATAATGGAACTTTTTATTATCCAAAAGAAGGACTTATTGCAACAGCATTAATAATAAAAAATATTGATCTCTTAGAAAAGGCCAATCCTAATGAGAGAAATTTAATTTATAGCTTGAGAGAGAAACCTATACAAAATTCAGTAGAAGCTGGACCAAAGGGAACTATGATAATTGATTATAATATTAGAATCTCTTGATGATGAAAAATATTTTCTTGATCATACTAATTCAACTTATTGTTTTAGTTACAAATTTTAATATTTATGCTAAAAACATAAATTATAAAGGTGGAAGATTATTGATTGGAAAGGAAATTGAGGTGTTTGAAGATAGATTCAACACTTACAATTTAAATAATGTTTTACAAAGTTCTAAATTTCAAAATAACAAACAATTGATTCCGAATTTCGACATTAGTAATTCTAAATTTTGGATTAAATTTAAAGTAACTAATAATTATTATCAATCAAACTTATTTCTTGAGGTGGACAATGCTTTAATAAATATCTGTAATTTATATACATTAAAAAACAATCGGTTAACACTATTGGAATCTTTTGGAACAAATAAAATTTACAATCAACGAAAATACAAATACCCAGACTTTATTTTCGATTTAAATATACCGATTGATTCAACGATAAGTTATGTTTTAGAAATAAAAAGTAATGATCAATTATTGGTTCCAATTAGCTTAAATTCTCCACAAGCAATAGCCGAATTGCAAAACACGAAAGATATAATATCTGGTATTCATATCGGAGCTTTATTAGTCATGATATTTTATAATATTTTTATATATTTTTCAATTAGAGATAAAAGTTATATTTTTTATGTATTGTATATTACTTTTATTGGATTGACTCAGATTACATTAACAGGATACAGCTATAAATATTTGTTTTTTAATCATCCAACTATATTCAAACTATGCATTGTAGTTGCTCCTTCTTTAGCAGGAATTAGTGCTGTTTACTTTATTAAATTTTTTTTAAATACAAAAGTATTAACGCCTACCTTAAACAAATTATTATATATTATTATATTTTTATATATTATTGCTTTATCCTTAAGAGTAGTTGGACAAGATCAACTAAGTTCAAGAGCGATTGACATAACTGCTCTTTTTGTTGCTGTAATAGTTTATTGTATCGCAATAAAACTTACAATGAAAAATTATCGGCCAGCCAAGTTTTTTTTATTTGCTTGGTCTTTGTTTATTGTTGGTCTAATTTTGTTTGTTTTAAGAAATTTAAATATTCTCCCTGATAATAGCTATACAAATTATACAATGCAAGTAGGTACTGTTTTAGAAGTTACTTTATTATCGGTAGCCCTCGCCGATAAAATAAACATTTACAAAAAAGAAAAAGAACTTTCCCAAGCAGCAACATTATCTGCTTTACAAGAAAATGATCGAATTATTCGCGAACAAAACAGTACTCTAGAACGTAAAGTGAATGAACGAACAAACGAATTGGTTGCAACAAACAACAACTTAAATAAAACTTTAACTGACTTGAAAGAAACACAAACGCAATTGGTAGAAGCAGAAAAGATGGCTTCGTTAGGACAACTTACTGCTGGTATTGCGCATGAAATTAATAATCCTATCAATTTTGTTACATCTAATGTTGCACCATTAAGACGAGATGTGGATATTTTAGTTGATGCAATTATAAACATAGAATCTTTAGGTTTATCTGAAGTATCCACAGACGAAAAACAACAACAAATTGAAGATTATAAAGAAGAGATTGACCTTGATTATTTGAAAATAGAAATTAATCACTTGTTAAATGGTATTCATGAAGGTGCTACCAGAACGGCTGATATTGTGAAAGGATTAAAAATATTTTCACGTTTAGATGAAGATGATCTAAAAAAAGCAGATATTAATGAAGGTTTACAATCTACCTTAACTATTGCAAATAATTTGATTGGAAACAAAATACAAGTTATCAAAAACTTTGGAAATATTCCGTTAATTGAATGCTTTCCCGGTAAATTAAATCAGGTATTTTTAAATATGATTTCTAATGCCGTATTTGCAATTCAGGAAAAATTTACCAATCAGGCTGGTGGCATTTTAAAAATTACAACCAGCAATAATGATCAGTATCTAACTATAAAAATAGACGATAATGGTACAGGAATGAGCGAGGCTACAAAAAAGAAAATATTTGAGCCTTTTTTTACGACTAAAAATGTTGGTGTAGGTACTGGTTTAGGTATGTCTATTGCTTACAATACTATCAAAAAGCATAACGCAGAAATTTATCTAAACTCTACCGAAGGAGTTGGTACTGAATTTATAATACAACTAAACTTGGTTTTTAAAGAACCAGTAGCAGATTATCAAAGTGAGCAACAAGGATAAAATCAAGATTTTATATTTAGACGATGAAATCAACAATTTGGTTGGATTTAAAGCATCTTTTAGAGTAGATTATAATATTTTAATTGCTAACAACAGCGCAGAAGCATATCAGCAATTAGAGAAACATAAAGATATTCGTATCATCTTCTGTGATCAGCGCATGCCAGACCAAACTGGTGTAGAGTTTTTTGAAGAAATTAGAAATATTTATCCGCTTCCAATTCGCATTTTATTAACAGGATATACTGATATAGAATCTGTTATTGAATCGATTAATAGAGGTAATATTTTTAGATATGTTAAAAAACCTTGGGCAACAGAAGAAATTGTATCCAGCATTGATCAGGCTAACAAGTTCTACACCGTTAACTCAATGCTTTCTGTTAAAAATGTTGAGTTACAAAAAGCTTACAATGAGTTAGAAAAGTTTGCCTACAGTGTAACACACGATATCCGAGGTCCATTACTAAGCATTTTAGGTGCAACTGATGTAGCACAATACATTGATGATATTGGAGAGATCAAAGAAATGTTGCGGCTGATGGAAAAATCAGTTAAAAAACTTGATGCTTTTATCCTGAATATTCATGATTATTATAGTTTAAAACAAGGTGAACTTCAAATTAAAGATGTAAAACTGGAAGATATTGTTAAAGATCAAATAGAAAATTTTAAGGTTACGACCACTATAAAAAACATTACGTTTACAACGCATGTAGAACAAAACGAACCTTTCAGAACTGATGAAGTATCACTTAAAATTATACTAAACAATCTGCTTTCAAATGCTTTTAAATATCAGCAAAAAAACAATGCTGATAAACGTGTTGATTTGGATATCCAAGTAAAAAAAGGAATTGCAATTATTCAAATAAAAGATAACGGAATAGGTATTTTAGAAAAACATATAGGTGATATATTTAATATGTTTTTTAGAGCAACTGCGGAAGAAGTTGGATCTGGAATTGGATTGTATAATGTTAATGATGCTGTTACAAAGTTAGCCGGAGAGATAAAGGTAACTTCTGTTTTTAATGAAGGAACAACTTTTTTAATCACAATACCCACAAGATAATATGCCACAAACTACTAATGTTATTATTATAGATGATAGTGTAGAAGATTGTTATCTGATCAAAAAAAGATTAAAAAATTTAGATTTAAATGTAAATGTTATTTCATTTTCTAACGGCCTGGAAGCATACAATTATTTGACTGATATTAATTTAAACTCATCTCATTCATCAGCTAAAAACATAATTATTTTAGATATATACATGCCGTTGATGGATGGATTTGAATTTGTAGAAGAGTTTGAGAAACTACCAACAACTATCCAAAAGCAATATACAATTTGTGCTTTAACTTCTTCAGTATGGAAAAGCAATATGGAAAGAATGGTAAGTTATAAATCTATAAAATCATTTTTAGAGAAGCCAATTAAAACAGAAAGTTTGTTAGAACTGATTGAAAGTTAGATAATATTACATGCTTCTTTTAGCAACAAAAAGTTGCAAGTAAATTTAATCATTTACAATTTTAGGCGATAAAAGAAGTATCTGAATTTGCAAAAGTTATGATGCAAAAAGAGCATTCTTAAAATTTAAGAATGCTCTTTTTATTAATATAAATTATAAGTTAGATTGTACTAACCTTAATCATGTTAGTTCTTCCTTTTTTCTCCATTGGGATGGCTGCAGTATTAATTACAACATCACCTTCTTCTACCAGGTTCTGGCTTTTTAAAATGGCGTTGATTTCTTCGATAGTTCCATCGGTAGAATTGGTATCAAATTTATCGTAATAAAAACCTCTAACACCCCAAAGTAAGCTTAAAGTTCTAAGCAAATGGCGGTTTCTGGTGAAGATAAAGGTATTTGCTTTTGGGCGGTGACTGGAGATTTCAAACGCAGTATAACCAGAAGATGTCATGGTTACAATCCCGGCTGCATTGGTATGTTCAGAAAGATAAACAGCAGAACTGCAAACTGCATCAGACAAAACCGTAGAAGATTGTTCATTAACCGGTTTTGGTGTATGGAAAGGATAACCAAACTCTTCTACATTTTTGATGATTTTTTGCATCGTCTCGATTACAATCACCGGATATTCTCCAACAGAAGTTTCGCCACTCAGCATTACTGCATCTGCACCGTCTAAAACGGAGTTGGCTACATCATTTACTTCTGCACGGGTTGGGCGCGGCGTAGTGATCATGCTTTCCAGCATTTGAGTGGCTACAATTACAGGTTTGGAAGCTGCACGACATTTACGTGCAATCATTTTTTGTAACAACGGCACCTGCTCCATCGGCATTTCAACACCTAAATCACCACGGGCAACCATTACGCCATCTGTTGCTGCAATAATAGCATCAATATGTTCTATCGCTTCGGGTTTTTCAACTTTAGCAATTACTCTTGCAGATTTGCCGCTGCGGCTGATGATGCGTTTCAAATCAACAATATCTTCCGCATTACGCACAAAGGACAAGCCGATCCACTCTATATCGTTTTTTAAGGCAAAATCCAGGTTAAACAAATCTTCTTCTGTTAAACTTGGGATAGAAACTTTAGTATTTGGCAAATTAACACCTTTACGGGAAGTTAAAATTCCACCATAAACCACTTCGCACACTACAGTATCACGATTGTTGGTTTCTTTCACTTTCATTTGCAACTTTCCGTCATCCAGCAAAATCATTTCACCGGCAACTACATCTTTCGGGAAACTTTCATAAGTGATGTAAATCTGGTTTTCATCACCGATACATTCTTTGGTAGTCATGTTGATGGTTTTTCCGTTAATTAACTGGATACCACCTTCTTTAACCATACCAATCCTGATTTTCGGTCCTTGCAAATCAGCCAAAATACCGACATTTAACTTATACTGATCGTTAATTTCGCGGATATTATCAATCGCTATCTGATGGTCTGCTTGTTTTCCATGAGAGAAATTCAATCTGCAAACGTTAACACCTGCCCGAATTAAAGATAACAGCATTTCTTTTTGCGACGAAACCGGCCCAAGCGTGGCAACTATCTTAGTTCTTTTGTGCGAAATTTTCATGTATTTGTAATAAGTTTTAATTTTATCGTGCTTCTTTTATCAGAACAAAATTAGTGTAATTTTCACACTAAGAATGAAATTGTTTAAAATAAGAGGTTTTCGTTAGATTTGATTTTCTTCGGATCAACACGAACTACCTTTTTAATATTTTCTATCTGCTTTAAACGGCAAATCATGTTGCCCAGATCTTCATCATCAAAATGATTTTTAATCAGCATAAAATAATTCACGCTTGCCATTTCCGGAATTAAAAAACCGGCTGCACCGCGGTTGGCAATAATATAAAATTCTGTTTCGAATGTTTTAATTTGATAAAAATACTGCGAAAACTGCATCGGCTCGTTGCCCGCAAACAAGTTTAGTTCGTAATCATTAACCTTCCTGAAATCCGCATTAAGTTCTTTGTTGATGTGATAGCAAAGCCGATAATCTTTTAATTGCGATGTAATTGCGATTAAAATAAAATCCAGATCTAACTCAAAACTTAGTATTCTCCTGTTCAACTCTATAAATTATAAATTATTTTTACACTACAAATGAAACTATAAATAGCTTTACGGTATTACGCTTTTACTAATAAATTTTAATTTTTGGTGCAAAAAAACATCGATAAAAACAGCATTTAAATTGCAGCATATTTAGGCGCGGTAAAAGTGATTGTTAGATTTGATATTTGATTTAATTTATTTTTCTTTGCACAGATTTATTTAACCCATAAAAACTAAGACTATGTCTGATATCGCTTCCAGAGTAAAAGCAATTATCGTAGAAAAATTAGGTGTTGACGAGAACGAAGTTACGCCAGAGGCAAGTTTCACTAATGATTTAGGTGCAGATTCTTTGGATACTGTAGAACTGATCATGGAATTTGAAAAAGAATTTAATGTAGCCATCCCTGATGATCAGGCAGAAAACATTGGCACTGTAGGCCAGGCTATTGCTTACCTGGAAAAAAACGTTAAATAGTAGCGCTTTTACAATTAAATGGAGTTAAAAAGAGTAGTTGTAACAGGTCTTGGCGCACTTACTCCGATTGGTAATAATGTTCCGGCTTATTGGAATGCTTTGCTTGCCGGAGTAAGTGGTGCTGACTTCATTAAAAGTTTCGACACTAGCAAATTTAAAACCAAGTTTGCCTGTGAAGTAAAAAACTTTTCTGCGGAGGAAATTTTTGGCAGAAAAGAAGCACGTAAAATGGATCCTTTTGTTCATTATGCGATGTTTGCAGTGGACGAAGCAGTACGCGATGCCAATCTGGATTTTCCCAATCTTGATACCAACCGCATTGGTGTGATTTGGGGTGCAGGTATTGGCGGATTAAAAACTTTTTTAGATGAAGTTTCCAACTTTGCAAAAGGTGATGGAACACCACGTTATAATCCGTACTTTATTCCAAAAATGATTTTGGACATTGCTCCTGGCCATATTTCTATCAAGTATGGCCTGCGCGGCCCGAATTTTTCTACCGTTTCTGCTTGTGCTTCTGGTACAAATGCATTGATTGATTCTTTCAATTACATTCGCTTAGGTACTGCGGATGTACTCATTTCCGGTGGTTCTGAAGCCATTATTAATGAAGCTGGAATGGGCGGATTTAATGCCATGCACGCTTTATCTACCAGAAATGATGATCCAAAAACAGCATCGCGCCCTTTTGACAAAGACCGTGATGGTTTTGTAGCCGGCGAAGGTGCAGGTGCGCTCATTTTAGAAAGTTTGGAACATGCCAAAGCTCGTGGTGCAAAAATTTATGCAGAACTGATTGGCGGTGGCATGAGTGCCGATGCAAATCATATAACTGCTCCGCATCCGGAAGGTTTAGGTGCAAGATTGGTGATGACGAATGCTTTGCGTGATGCCAACCTGACTACCAGCGACATTGATTACATTAACGTTCATGGCACTTCTACTCAATTGGGCGATATCAGCGAAACCAAAGCTATCGTAAGCTTATTTGGAGAAGATGCTTATAAATTAAACATTAGTTCTACCAAATCTATGACTGGCCACTTGCTTGGTGCAGCCGGTGCCATCGAAGCTATTGCATCCGTTTTAGCTGTACAAAATGACATTATTCCGCCAACAATAAACCATTTTACAGATGATCCGGAGTTTGATCCGCAATTAAACTTCACTTTTAATCAGGCACAAAAACGCCTGGTGCGCACAGCTCAAAGCAATACATTTGGCTTTGGTGGCCATAATGCTTCAGTTATTTTCAAAAAATACGAAGAATAGCCTTAATGCCGGTTTTAAAGTTTTATAAGCTTTATTTATCTCCCAGCAGAAAATACGTTAAACTGTTAAAAAACCTGTTGGGCTTTGTACCGGGCAATTTGATGCTTTACCGTTTGGCTTTTCGGCATAAATCTGTTGCGCAGGTTATAAAAAAAGGCGTTAAAAACAGTAACGAACGTTTGGAGTTTTTGGGTGATGCTGTGCTTGGTTCGGTTATAGCTGAAGTACTTTTTAAAATGTATCCTTATGAAGATGAGGGTTTTTTAACAGAACTTCGCTCTAAAATAGTGAGTCGTGTTAACCTCAATCAATTGAGCCGAAAACTTGGCTTTGAACAATTGATTGAGTTTGATAATCGCGTAATCAATACCAGCCGGCAAAGTTCTTTGTTAGGCGATGCTTTTGAAGCTTTGATTGGAGCGGTTTATCTAGATAAAGGTTACGATTTTACTAAAAACTTCCTGACCAATCACATTATCAAATCTCATATTGATATTCATACGCTGGAAAAAACGGAAACCAATTTTAAAAGTAAATTGATTGAATGGTGCCAGCGGCATGGCAAAGACATTATTTTTGAATTAACTACTAACCAGCAGGGCGAAAATTCAAAACTGTTTACCGTTCAGGCCAATGTTGATGGCGAAGTTTTAGGCAGCGGTAAAGAATTCAACAAAAAAACAGCTGAAAAACTGGCTGCCGAAAAAGCTTGCGAAGCTTTAGGAATTTAACTCACATTATCTTTGTTGTTATTTTGACCGAAGGGAGAAATCCTATTCCAATAAACCAATTTTTTGCCAATAAAAGAAGTATTGTACAAATCACTTCAAAGAAGCTTTCCTCCTGTGGTCGAAATGACAAAACCGAGAATCTAACTAAAACACTTCTTTTAATACAGCTTTTTAAGCGGCGGCGGCGCTTTGCCATCTTTTAGTTGCTTGGCAGAAGCTTTGATATAATTAATTAGATCATATTCATTCCAACGAATTAACTGATCATAAGACGGCCGGAAAGTATTCATAAACACCTCAATTTGCGCATCCGTTAAATCCGTATTTTGCTTAACAATAGCCGCATTAAAGCGTTTGTCAATATTAATCTGCTCGGTTTCCGTTTTAGAAAAGGCCTGAAAACGCCTTGCCTGTCCTGGCGTTTTACCAAAAAGTTCATACAAACCAGTTATGGGCGAAGCTATTGCTGCAAGCGCCGGCGGTTTCCCGTTATAAAAACTTCCCTGACCGCGATATTGCCGCATCGCTTCATCCAGTTCCTGCTTTTTACTTTGGCCAACAATTCGCACTTCATTTAATTGGATTACTTGCGAAAGCTGAATTATGG
Source organism: Janthinobacterium lividum (assembly GCA_050954865.1). Lineage (GTDB taxonomy): Bacteria > Bacteroidota > Bacteroidia > Sphingobacteriales > Sphingobacteriaceae > Mucilaginibacter_A. Next base: position 20,403 of record JBPBQN010000160.1, read on the forward strand.
CATCTTTTTGATTTTCAACCACATAATAGTTATCAGAATAATCTTTTTTGGTGATTTTTAGCGTATCACCCAAAGTTACTTTTATAGTAAATGCGCCTGTATAATCTGTATTAACTGTCAACTTATTTTTAAGGTTGAGGATGAACGCATTGGACACCCGAAAATCACTTTGCTTTTGAAAAATAACACCTTTCAATATAAAACCTTGCTGTGCAAATATAGTAGATGTATTGCAAATTTGCAATACAATCATCAACAAAAAAGCATGAAAAATGGGTTTTCGCATCAACGCAAACTTACAAAAAGCAAAAATGCCAAAGCGTTAAAGTTTGTTAATTGCCAATTTTGGGTCGATAAAAACAGTATCAGCCTTGTGCAAAGCCTTTTAAAACGTTAGCGGTATCGATAAATTTTTATCTTTGCAGATGATTAAATCCATGACCGGTTTTGGCTTGATCAGTCAGGATCTGGGCAACGTAAAATACACCGTTGAAATAAAATCACTCAACAGCAAATTCCTGGAGCTGTCTATCAAATTACCGCGCGTTTTTGCTGATAAAGAGTTTGAACTACGCAACGAATGCAGTCGTTTAATTGAGCGCGGCAAAGTAAACCTCAGCTTTAACATCGAACAAAACGAAGCTAAAAACGCCGCTTTAGGCATCGACATAAATCTGTTACAGCAATATTTAGAGCAGCTAAAAGAAGTATCGGTAAAAACAGCACAGCCGGCAAATAACTTGCTGCAGCTGGCTTTGGGTTTGCCCGATGTGATGAAATATCAGGAAGAAAAAGCAACCGAAGATGAGTGGAAAACGGTTGCGCAACTGTTTAAAAAGGCAGTTGAAGCATTCCAGCAATTTCGGTTGGATGAGGGAAATGTGCTGGAAAATGATTTGAAACTGCGCATTGGTATTATTTTGGAAAACTTATCAAAAGTTGCCATTGAAGAACCTGTACGCATCACCACAATAAAAGATCGCTTAAATAATTTTTTGGCTGAAGCTGTTGGCCGCGAGAACATCGACCAGAATCGTTTTGAACAGGAATTAATCTATTATATTGATAAATTGGATATTACGGAAGAAAAGATCCGCCTGAAAACGCATTGCGATTACTTTCTGGAAACGTTGAAAAGTGCGGATGCCAATGGCAAAAAGCTTGGTTTTATTGCCCAGGAAATTGGCCGCGAAGTAAACACGTTAGGTTCTAAAGCCAACAATGCTATTATCCAAAAGTTGGTGGTTGGCATGAAAGAAGAACTGGAAAAAATTAAAGAACAATTGTTAAATGTGTTGTAGCTGAAAGCTATCAGCCATTAGCTATCATCTGTAAATTTATGAACCAATCGGGCAAACTCATTATATTTTCTGCGCCGTCGGGAGCTGGCAAAACCACCATTGTGCAGCATTTGCTTGGTAAATTTCCGGATCTGGAATTTTCTATTTCGGCAACCACACGGGAGCCTCGCGGAGACGAACAAAACGGAAAAGATTACTATTTTATTTCTCAAAAAGAGTTTCTGCACCGCATTGCTAAAAAAGACTTTGTAGAGTTTGAAGAAGTTTATTCAGGCACTTTTTACGGTACGCTGCGGGCCGAAATTGAACGCATTTGGGCAAATGGCAAGCATGTAATTTTTGATATTGATGTGATTGGTGGCTTGCATTTAAAACGAAAATACGATGGCAAAGCTTTAGCCATTTTTGTACAACCACCATCATTGGAAGTGCTGATTGAACGCCTGAGCGGACGCGGAACCGACAGCGAAGAAAAATTACAGGAACGTTATGCCAAAGCCGAAAAAGAACTGGCCTACGCGCCGCAGTTTGACGTAATTTTAAAAAATTACGAACTGGATGTTGCCTGCGAAGAAGCCAAAATGCTAGTTTCTGATTTTATTGGTCACTGATTTTAGGTCGGTAAAAACAGCATCAGCATGAAAATCGGTTTGTTTTTCGGTTCGTTCAATCCCATCCACACCGGCCATCTGATCATTGCCAGCTACATGGCGCACCACACGGAACTGGATAAAATATGGTTGGTGGTTTCGCCACACAATCCGCTTAAAAAAGCTTCTGATCTGATCAATACTTATGATCGTTTAGAGATGGCCAAACTTGCTACCGAAACTTCAGATAAAATTGAAGTAAGCGATATTGAACTGAAACTGCCGCGCCCATCATACACTATTGATACGCTGACGCATTTACACGAAAAATTTCCGCAGCATCAGTTTGTACTGATTATGGGTTCTGATAATTTAAAATCGCTGCATAAATGGAAAAACTATGAAATTTTGCTACGCGATTACCAAATTTACGTTTATCCACGACCAGGATTTGAAAATACGGAATTTAGCCAACATCCGTCTATCACGATAACGGATACGCCGCTGATCGAGATTTCTTCTACTTTTATCCGCAAATCCATCGCCCAAAATAAAAACGTTCAGTATTTTTTGCCGGATAACGTGCTGGAATTTATTGATAGCAAAAACTTGTACCGGTAATTTTTTATTAAAATGAGCGAGAAAACCATCCTGAAACTGCAATTGCCAACAGACCCAAATTGGGTTACCAATGTGGTGCAAAGTAATATTGAAGAAATTTTAACCGATCATGCTTTTTGCGAGCAGAAAGCGGCCAGCAACGCCATTACGTTGATCGTACAAAACCCCAATTTATCAGATTTGGTACAGGAAATGGTACAATTGGCGCAAGAAGAGTTGGATCATTTTAAACGCGTGCACGATTTGATTTTGCAACGAGGTTTTGTTTTAGGCCGAGAACGGAAAGATAATTACGTAAATGAACTAGCCAAATTCATCATCAAAGGCGGCGGCCGCGAAGCGCAGCTGATTGACCGTTTGCTGTTTTCTGCAATGATTGAAGCGCGCAGTTGTGAGCGTTTCAAAGTAATGTCGGAACATATCAACGATACCGAACTTGCAGCTTTTTACCACGAATTAATGGTAAGTGAAGCTGGTCATTACACTATGTTTATTCGCTTAGCCAGAAAATACGCCGTTACGATTGATGTGGAAAGCCGCTGGAAAAGTTTTTTAGAATATGAAGCGCAGGTAGTGCAAAATTATGGTAGAAGCAAAACGATACATGGATAAAAAGCTTCTTTGTTTGTCATTTCGACCAAAGAGAGAAATCTTAATCAAAAAATATATAAAACCATTTCGCTTTAAATAAGATTTCTCCCTTTTGGTCGAAATGACAGCGCAATGCTTCTTTTACCCTGCTTTTTTGGTTGCGCTGCGATAACCCACAATCTTCTCCAGATAATCTGCAATTAACTCGACATGAATGGCATCATTTAGATAACCGATATACATATCCGGGCGCACAATAATGGCTTTTCGTTCGCCTTCCTTCATCTCAAAACAATCGAAAACCGCTTTATTTTTAACAGAAAAAGGCAGGTAAAAAAAGTTCAGCTGTGGATAATTCAGGCTGATCCATCGTGCTAAACCAAATAAATCATGCTCGCTTAATTTCCCCAAAGCAATAAACGTAAAACCTGGCTTGAAGCACCAAACGTGCAAATCAGTTTCCTGCTGCTTTTTCTCATCAAAAATTTTTATATAAGGTAATCTGTCGCCTGCTTTTATATTTTTGGTTTTACTTAAATTAAGGTTGATTTTACGATCACGATAACTGATTCCAATCTCCGAAATCGTTTTAAAACCAAATTCCCGCCAGTTTTCCTGCTTCCAGAAAAAACGAGTGGCAAACGGTAAAATCAAATTTTTGAGCAAACGGTTAATTGGGTTTTTCGAGTTGATAAAATTAAATGCCCGATCCGTAGTTTGCAGCAGTTTCCGTGCAACCGGCATTCGTTCTTCCGCATAACTTTCTAAAATTTGCGGTTGATAATTTTGGTTGATTACGCCGGCCAGCTTCCATGCCAAATTGTAAGCATCCTGCAAACCAGTGTTCATGCCTTGCCCGCCGGCGGGCGAATGAATATGTGCCGCATCGCCAATTAAAAAGCTGTTTTTATGCCTGAATTTTTCGGCCATGCGATGATGCAGTTTGTAAACTGAAAACGCATGACAGGTTTTTATACGGAAGTTTTGCGGAAGCATTTTTGCCAGATCAGTTTCAATGTCTTCAAACGTAAGGTTCTGCTGATTTTCAAATCTTTTTGGCAACGTAGCAACCACCCGAAAACGATTATTTTTCATCGGAAAAAGACCGGTAAAAGAAGCATTGCCTAATTTTAACGTAATTTGATTGTCGGCAAAAATCTGTTCAAACGCCACATCAGCCAGCAAAAACTGATTGGCATACGCTTGTCCTTTAAAATCAATTTGCAAAAATTTTCGTACCGAACTGTGCGCGCCGTCTGCACCAATCAGCCAATCCGTAGTAACGATGCTGTTTTTATCGGTACTTTTTAGGTGTAATTGAAGTTGATTTTCTTCCTGAACCAAATCCGCTAAAGTAGTATCCCAATAAACCGGACAACATTTTTGGGTGAGGAAATCCAATAGCAAACGCTCGTTTTTACTTTGCTCGAAAAGATGCACAAACGGAAAAAGCGTACTGTTTTTGCCGAGGTTTTTTAAGGAAAGATGAACAAGTTCCTGTTCTTCATTTTGGATGGAAACACTTTCTGCCTGAATTCCTTCCTGTAAAGCCCGATCTGCCAAACCCATTTGCCGGTAAATTTCCATCGATCGTGCCTGAACGGCCAACGCGCGCGATTGATTTGTCGGGCCTTTTTTACTATCGATAATCAGCGGTTGCACGCCATAACGCAGCAGTTGCGCAGCCATCATCAAACCGGAAGGCCCAGCGCCAACAATTAAAACCGGGAAATGGCCTTCAGGAACCAGCATTGATCAGGAACGATGCAGCAAAAAAATTGTTGGTTTTTTATGCAGATCAGGTTCCTGCTTTTTCCAGTCGGCAATGGTTTTGGTTGCAATCATTTCATCTTCGGCAGTAATGTTGCAGGCGATGCACAACATCGTTTTTAAATGCGCACTTTTAAGCACTTCTTCCAGCAGCTGATTATTGCGGAAAGGTGTTTCAATAAAAATTTGTGTTTGCTGATAACGTTCGGAAAGTGATTCCAGCTCTTTGATTTTGCGCGAACGTTCGGCTTTATCAATCGGCAAATAACCGTGGAAAGTAAACCGTTGCCCATCAAAACCCGAAGCCATCAACGCCAGCAAAATCGAACTTGGTCCAACTAACGGAACGACTTTGATGTTTCGGCGATGTGCTTCCGCCACAATATCTGCGCCCGGATCAGCAACGCCCGGACAACCGGCTTCGCTCATCAAACCAACATCTTTTCCGGCTTCTAATCCGCCAAAAAAATACGATAAACTGCCGCCGCGCTGGTGTTTTCCGTAATCGTGCAGCGTTAAATCTGCCTGCGACGTTTTTAAACCTGCTTCTTTTAAAAATTTTCGGGCAGTTTTTTCGTTTTCAACAATATATTCGCTGATCTGGTTAATCTTTTCGCGCAAAAAAGGCGTAAAAGACTTCAAGCCGACTTCCTCAGCAAGCGGCACAGGAATTAAAAACAAGGTTCCTTTGGTCATCATTGCAAAAATGTGATTTTTTATTTAACTTTTGATTTTGAAAGGAGCAATAAATGAAGGCGTTAGGTATCAATTGGTTTATTGAAGGTTCGATTGATTTTGAACACAAAAAATATGTTTTGCTGGCTTATCTGCAAAATATCAACAAGCATTTCCGCAGCAGTCAGTTATATCCTGATCTGGGCGATTTGGTTTTCCATTACAACAACCTGCTTCATTTTAAAAACAACAAAGTTTTAATGCAGCAAAATTTTCCGCAGCGCTTAACCAAAGCTGATTTTGACGCACTGAAATTAACGTATGAAAAGATGGTGAAAGACGATTATGTGATGCAGGAAATTGAACAAATCATCACGTTTTCGCTGGAGAAAATGAATCCGGCTTTACAGCAAGGTAAAGAAATTTATGATTTTGTAGAAACCCGTTTGCTGATTGATCCGGTTGGCGTTTTACCGCTGATTGCAGATTTTGGTTACCTTTTTATCCGCAATGGCGATGAAAAAGCACTGCATGTTTACGAATATTCGATGACGGTTTTTGAAGGAAAAGATGATAAATTTCGCGGTATCAACACCAGTTACATTGCCAACTACAGTTTGAGTTTTGTGCACACGCCAGAATCCATCAAAATAGATTTAATCAGCAGCCGGAAGCAATTGCCAAATCCGGCCGTTTATCAAGTTGCCTGTGATATTAATTTTCCGCTGGAACAAACACTGTTGCCGGTTGCCAAGCGCAGTTTGGTGAAGCATATTAGTAAAGCGGCGTAATTGGTTTTGGGTTGATGCTTCTTTTATAGCATTATTTTTTGTCTGATTCAGGAATCAATTTTATTTAACAAAATTATTCAATCGAGCGTTCCGCCCTTCTTTTCGTTCTTTTTGCTTGATCAAAAAGGACCAAAAAATCAAGACAAACCCGATCCCTCCGGGCGTTTTGTCTTCCCACCACACTTGGGTGGCTAACTTGCAGGCGGCTCTGAAAAGTTCAATAAAAGAGTTAAAAATAGGTTGATAAAAGAAGTATGAGTGAGCAAGTTGAACACTTCGCAGAGACTCTTGCAAGATAACCACCCAGACGCGGTGGGATGAATGCCGCCCGGAGGCGATCCGAATTGCTTGAATTTTTTGGTTCTTTTGTTTCAAGGCAAAAGAACATCAAGCCAAGCAACCGCAAGTTTGCTTTCTACAAAATACTTCTTTTACAACTCTTTATTTCAATTTAGCAAGCGCTGCTTCAATCCGCGGAATCATCGCTTCAATTTCTGCAACGGTACTTGCACCTAATGAAGCCCGAAACCAGTTTACAGAATGATCCGTACCGAAAGCAGAAAACGGAACCAAAGCTACCTGTGCTTCTTTTATCAGGTAAAAATTGATGTCTGCCGAGGTTTGTAATAATTGTCCGCCTGGCGTGGTTTTTCCCGCATAATCTACTTTTAACGTTAAGTAAATCGCGCCCATTGGTGCAATGGCATCTACCGCAAAACCTTTTTCTTTTAAGCTGATGAAACCTTGATATAAAGTTTCCAGGCTTTTTTGAATATTCTGCCGGAAAGTAGTAAGGTAAGATTTAACAGCCGTATCTTCCTGTAAAAATTTCGCCATGGCAACCTGCTCCGGTTTTGGCGACCACGCGCCCATGTGCCCAATAATGGCTTTCATGTAATTGATAATGGTTGCCGGACCAAATCCCCAGCCAACACGCACGCCTGTTGCGGCAAAACATTTAGAACTTCCATCTACAAAAACCACATAATCACGCAGTTCGGGCCGTAAAGAAACCGGATTAAAATGCTCATGATCGCCAAAAGTTAACTGCGAATAAATTTGATCGTACAAAATGTATAATGGTTTTTCGCTTTCGTTACGGCTTTTGTTTTCTTCGATTACCAAATCGCAAATCGCTTCCAGATCTTCTTTAGAAAACATTGTTCCCGTTGGATTTAGCGGAGAACAAAGAGAAAGCAATGCAGCACCTTTTAAATGCGGGCGCAATTCATTTGCCGTTGGCATAAAATTATTTTCCGGCTGGGTTTGCACGATAACAGCTTCTGCCCGCAACAAATCGCAATAATGGTTATTGTTCCACGATGGCGCCGGGAAAACCACTTTATCGCCTTCATCAACCAAAGCTAAAAAGATGGCATAAATGAGCGGACGGGAACCGCCGGAAATGATAATTTCGTTTGTGCCGTAATCCAGATCAAAGCTCGATTTTAAAAACTTCGAAACACTTTCACGCAGTTCTAAAACGCCATCAGCAGGCGGATAATTGGTTTGATGCGCTTCGTAAGCTTTAATGATAAGTTGCTGTAATTCTTCAGGAATCGGGAAAATACCAGAATCAAAATCACCGATGGTTAGGTTGGCAATCTGCTCGCCTTTCTTTTTCAGTTCATTGATTTCGCCGGCAATTTTGATAATCTCAGAACCGTGCAGGTTTTGAGCGAGGTTGGAAACTTGCATTTTTATTGTTTTAGCAGCAGCAAAGATAATGGTTTGAATTTTTAGGTGATAAAAGAAGTATGCAGGAAGTTAGGCACAAATGATTAAACTTGAGAAAGCCAAAAGCATTTGGGAAAACTGCTGATCTTATCTAAATACATCTTTGTAATTTATGAAGTGCACAGGCACATTCATATCACGTATAAACATAAAGGAGACAAAACATCTTGCAAATTTTGGTTGGAACCGCGGATAGAAATAGACGAAAACAAAAAGGTGATTTTGCAGCAAAAGAATTATTAGAAATTAAAAAATTAATTGTTAAAAATCAGCAATTATTGGAGAAGCAATTAGACTTATTTTACAGCAAGCAAACCGTAAAAGCAATTAAAAAATGAATACTTTAGAGAAAAGCATCAGTATAACTAACGTTTGGTTTGATGATCAAAATAGGATGATTCTTGATCTTTCAAACCAACATTTTGTTTCGATTCCAGCAAATGATTTTGAAGATATTGCGCAGCTTTCTTTTCAGGAAAGAGAAGATTTCGAAATTATTGATGGTGAATAGAATATCTATCATTTTTGGCAATTGACGAAATTTATGATTTGAATGATTTGCTGGCAAAATACGATCGTTTTTAATTCTTCTATCCAAACAAAACCGCATACTTCTTTTACCACCTAAAATTTTCCTGCTAACACTTTGTAATAAAACAATTTCCAGTATCTTTGCAGTCCCGAAAATTGCGGGGAAAATAAACTGTTTAATTAATTTAATACAAAGCAAGTGAATACGTTAAGTTACAAAACTGTCTCTGCCAATAAAAAAACCGTTACGAAAGAATGGGTTGTTATTGATGCACAAGGAGAGATTTTGGGGCGCTTGTCTTCTAAGATCGCGATGGTGATCAGAGGAAAACACAAGCCAGGCTTCACCCCAAACGTAGACTGCGGTGATAATGTAATTGTTATCAATGCAGACAAGGTAAAACTGACCGGAAACAAATTCAGTGAAAAAGAATATGTTTCTTACACTGGTTATCCGGGCGGTCAAAAATTCATTTCTCCTAAGGAGTTAATGGCAAAACATCCAACCCGCGTGGTAGAAAAAGCGGTGCGTGGTATGTTACCTAAAACACGTTTGGGCAAAGCCTTATTTGGTAATCTGCACGTTTACGCAGGTGCCGAGCATCCGCATGAAGCACAAACCCCTAAAATCATTACACTTTAATTTTTAAAGGAGAAAAAGAATGTCAGTTACCAACACATCCGGCAGGAGAAAAACTGCAGTTGCCCGCATTTATCTGCAAGAAGGCAACGGAGCCATTATTGTGAATGGCAAAGATTACAAAGAGTATTTTCCAACCTTACCATTGCAATATGTGGTTACCCAATCATTAGAAGTTTCTGGTTCTACCGGAAAATTTGATGTGAAAGTTAACGTAGCAGGCGGCGGCGTAAACGGACAGGCTGGTGCCGTTCGTTTGGCAATTGCCAAAGCTATTGTAGAGTTAGATGCTGAAAAGAAACCAGGATTGAGCGCAAAAGGTTTGATGACACGTGATGACCGTATGGTTGAGCGTAAAAAACCAGGCCGTAAAAAAGCTCGTCGTAAATTCCAGTTCAGTAAACGTTAATTTTTTAAGGAGAACAACACAATGGCAAGAACAACATATCAGGATTTACTGGATGCAGGTGTACACTTTGGTCACCTTACCCGTAAATGGGATCCGAAAATGGCGCAGTACATTTTCATGGAGCGCAATGGCATCCACATTATCGATTTAAATAAAACTTTAAGTAAAGTTGATGACGCTGCGGCGGCTATCAAACAAATTGTAAAATCAGGTCGTAAAGTATTATTCGTTGCTACTAAAAAGCAAGGAAAAGACTTGGTTGCTGATTTTGCAAAATCTGTAAACATGCCTTTCGTAACCGAGCGTTGGTTGGGTGGTATGTTAACTAACTTCCAAACTGTTCGCAAGTCAATCAAAAAGATGTCTAACATCGATAAGATGACTAAAGATGGTACGTACAGCATTCTTTCTAAAAAAGAAAGATTGATGATTCAGCGTGAGCGTATTAAATTAGAATCACTTTTGGGTGGTATTGCTGATTTAAACCGTTTGCCAGCTGCTTTATTTTTGGTTGATGTGAAGAAAGAGCACATTGCTGTTTCTGAAGCATTAAAACTGAACATTCCTACGTTTGCAATGGTGGATACCAATTCTGATCCATCAAACATTGATTTCCCGATTCCGGCAAATGATGATGCAACCAAATCGATTTCTTTAATCTGCGGTATCATTACCAAAGCCATTGAAGAAGGTTTGGATGAGCGTAAACGTGATAAAGAAGACGAAACTGAAAAAGAAGCCGCTGCTGCAAAAGCTAAAGCTGATGCACCACAAGATGCTGCCGTTGCTGAAGGAACACGCCGCAGAAGAGCTGCTGCAGAAACTGAAGCATCTGCAAATGTTATTGACAGCACAGGTACTGAAGGACACGGAGCTGCTTAATTCCTTTTTTCGACATAAAGGAAAAACAATAATTTAAAATTTTCGGGTTGTGGGTTTAAGTTTGAGAAACTTGTAATCTTCAACCCGAAATCAAATATTAACTGTTGTAATTGAGTTTTAAAAGCTCATTTTTTACAACTTATCAAATTAAAAAGATATGTCAACAGTACAAATTTCTGCAGCAGACGTAAACAAATTGCGCCAGCAAACCGGAGCCGGAATGATGGATTGCAAAAAAGCACTGACTGAATCTAACGGTGATTTCGAAGCAGCTATTGATTACCTGCGCAAAAAAGGTGCTAAAGTTGCTGCCAGCCGTTCAGATCGTGAATTGAATGAAGGTGTTGTAATTGCACGCACAACCAATGATGGTACACGTGGAGTTTTGATTGAATTAAATTGCGAAACTGATTTCGTAGCTAAAAATGCTGCGTTTATTGCTTTTGCAAATGATATTGCCAACCGTGCAGTAGAAGAAAAACCAGCAGACATTGCAGCTTTAACTGCTTTGGGCGTAGATGTTGATAATGATCGTTTAACGATTAGCGATGCGATTTTAGATCAAACCGGAAAAATCGGTGAAAAAATCAGCATTTCTAAATACGAAGTTCTGGAAGGAACACGCGTTGTGCCTTACATTCACGGAAATTTCCGTTTAGGTGTTTTGGTTGCTTTAAATCAAGTTGCTGATGGTGTTGATGAAGCCGGAAAAGACGTAGCGATGCAAATTGCTGCTATGAATCCGGTTGCTATTGATAAAGGTGATGTTGATGCAACCACCATCCAACGTGAACTGGATATTGCGAAAGAGCAAATTCGGGCAGAAGGAAAACCGGAAGAAATGGTAGAAAAAATCTCTCAGGGAAAACTGAATAAATTCTACAAAGATTCTACTTTATTGAATCAGGAATTTGTAAAAGATTCATCCAAAACCATTACTCAGTTTTTAAATGGCGTCCAAAAAGGACTAACGGTAACAGCTTTTAAAAGAGTTGCTTTAGGCTCTTAAATAATCATTCAAATCCCCGCCTAATCAGCGGGGATTTTTTTTGTGCTTTTTTTATCGGTATAAAAATGACGACTGCTTTTTACAATTCAAAACTGATTACCAACGGAACCATCTCCGAAGGAAAAGTAGTTTTAGTTGAAAACGGTTTGGTAACCGATATTATTGATCAACACCAATTTTTACCCGATAAAAACAGCATCAACCTAAACGGTGCTTACCTTGCTCCTGGCCTGATCGATTTGCAAATTTATGGTTGCGGCAATTCTTTATTCGGAGGAAAACCAACGGTTGAAGCTTTGCAGGAAATGGAAACTGGTTTGCTGCAACAAGGTACAACAGGCTTTTTTGCTACAATTGCTACCAACACAACCGAAATTGTTTTACAAGGAATTGAAGCCGCAAAAACATACCGTAAAAACAGCATCGGTAATTTTTTGGGTTTGCATCTGGAAGGTCCGTTTCTCAACCCAAAACGAAAAGGTGCACATCCGGAGAACTTAATCCGCAAAGCTGGTTTACAGGAATTGAAACATTGGTTTGATCTCGCCGAAGGTGAAATTAAAATGATGACCGTTGCGCCGGAATTGCAAAGCGATGAAGTGTTGGATTTTCTGGATCAGCAAAATATAATTTTATCTGCCGGACACAGCAATGCTTCTTTTACCGAGGCAAATCGTTTTTTAAAATCGCCCGTAAAAGCGGTAACGCATCTTTACAATGCCATGCCGCAAATGCACCATCGCGAACCTGGTTTTATTCCGGCCATTTTTGAGCAAAAGCCTTTTACAAGCATTGTTCCGGATGGAATTCATGTCGATTTTTCGATGATCCGATTGGCGAAACGTGAATTGCGCGACAAGCTTTTCATCATTACAGATGCGGTAACGGCAAGTAATAAAGGCGTTTATCAGCATAAATTCAACCAGAATCATTACGTAATGCCGGATGGAACGTTGTCTGGCTCAGCTTTGACGATGTTAAAAGGCGTACAAAATTGTGTTGAGTTTGCAGGTATTGATTTGGCAGAATCGATTAATATGGCTTCGCTTTATCCGGCACAATTATTAAAAGACGAACAAATAGGTCGGGTTAAAAAAGGCTGCCGTGCAGATTTCATCGTATTTAATGCAGATTTTGAGCATTTGGGTACTGTTTTTAACCAGCAATTTTTACAACATCAGCCCAAAAACTAATTTTTATACTTATTATATATTTTCCCTGAACATGAAATACAAAAGAATCCTCCTGAAATTAAGCGGTGAATCCTTGATGGGCGACCGCCAGTACGGCATTGACAACAAACGTGTTTTACAGTATGCAGAGGATATTAAAAGTGTGTTTGAATCGGGAATGGAAATAGCCGTTGTAGTTGGAGGAGGAAATATTTTCCGCGGATTAAGTGCAGAAAAATCCGGAATGGAGCGCGCGCAAGCCGATTATATGGGCATGCTGGCCACCGTGATTAATTGCATGGCTTTGCAAAGTGCGCTGGAAGGAATTGGCGTAGAAACACGTTTGCAATCAGCCATTAAAATGGAGCAGATTTGCGAACCTTACATCCGCCGCCGTGCCATGACACATCTGGAAACCGGCCGCGTGGTAATTTTTGGTGCCGGAACCGGAAATCCATATTTCACAACTGACACTGCTGCTTCTTTGCGCGCCATTGAAATTAAAGCTGATGTAGTTTTGAAAGGAACTCGTGTAGATGGGATTTATTCTGCTGATCCGGAGAAAGATCCGTTAGCGGTTCGTTATGACGAAATTACATTTCAGGAAGTGTACGATAAAGGTTTGAATGTGATGGACATGACGGCAATTACGTTGTGCCAGGAAAACAAGCTGCCCATCATCGTTTTTGATATGAACAAAACCGGCAATTTCAAAAAAATTGCGGATGGCGAACGGATTGGAACATTGGTTCACTAATTTTAGATCGATAAAAACAGCATCGGCTTTAAACTTTTTAGAACAGTATTTTTACTTTTGCCCTAAATAAACAGCAGCAATGAGCGAACTCATTAAAACACAATTAAAAGATACCAAAGCTCAAATGGAACGCGCCATTGAGCATTTAGATAGCGAATTATTAAAAGTGCGTGCCGGAAAAGCATCTCCAGCAATGTTAGACGGCCTTTTTGTAGATTATTATGGAACAGCAACACCTTTAGCACAGGTTGGCAGCGTTAACTCGCCGGATGCGCGTACTTTGGTGATCCAGCCCTGGGAAAAAGCATTGTTGGGTCCGATTGAAAAAGCGATTATCGAATCAAACCTCAGCTTAAATCCGCAAAACGATGGTCAGATTATTCGCATCAACGTACCGCCATTAACTGAAGAACGCCGGAAAGACCTGGTAAAAAAAGCACACGCTGAAGCAGAAAATGGTAAAATTACCATCCGCAACATTCGGAAAGATGCCAACGAGAAAATCAAAAAGTTTAAAACGGAAGGCGTTTCGGAAGATGACATCAAAGTTGGCGAAGGCGATGTACAAAAGTTGACTGATAGCTACATTATAAAAGTTGATCAGCTGGCCAGTGTGAAGGAAAAAGATATTATGACGGTGTAAAAACTATTTTTAAATTACTTTAGAGAGGGAATATCCGCACGGCGATTCCCTCTTTTTATTTTATACTATGAAGTTACTGATTACTTATTTGAAGGCGCATCGCGGCGTTGTTATGCTGGCACTGTTTTTAGCAGCTATAAATCAAGCGTTTTCGCTGCTTGATCCTTATATTACCGGCCGGATTGTAGATCGTTTTATTAATAAAGCTGGCGTGTTACAACGTCATGATTACATTTACGGCGTGTTGGGTTTGGTAGGATTAGCGGTTAGCGCGGCCATGGTTTCGCGCATTGCCAAAAATTTTCAGGATTATTATACCAATATTATCACCCAGAAAGTTGGCGCACGCATGTATGCTGATGGTTTGGAACATTCGTTGAAATTGCCTTATCAGGTTTTTGAAGATCAGCGAAGCGGAGAAACGCTGGGCATTTTGCAAAAAGTACGCCTCGATACTGAAAAGTTTATTACTTCTTTTATCAGTGTTTTGTTTGTGAGCCTGATTGGGATGATTTTCGTGATCGTTTATTCGCTCAGCGTAAGTTATAAAGTAACGCTGATTTACTTCGCCGCCATCCCGATTATCACCTTTGTGAGCATGTTTTTGAGCCGGAAAATCAAAACGATTCAGAAAAAAATCGTTTCGCAAACTACGGCACTGGCTGGTTCTACTACAGAATCATTGCGGAATATCGAACTGATTAAGAGTTTAGGTTTGGCTGGGCAAGAAATCAAACGCCTGAACAAAACCACGTATCAAATCCTCGACCTCGAACTAAAAAAGGTAAAATACGTGCGCAGCATGAGTTTTGCGCAAGGCACAACCGTCAACTTTGTGCGCAGCGGTATGCTGATCGTTTTGCTGATTTTGATATTTGAAAAAACGATTTCAGCCGGACAATATTTCACGTTTTTGTTTTACTCTTTTTTCCTGTTTAATCCTTTGCAGGAACTGGGCAACGTTATTTTATCGTGGCGGGAATCAGAAGTTTCGCTAAATAACTTCAAACAGATTTTAAGTACCGAAATTGATGTAAAACCAGAAAATCCGGTTCATCTGCCAAAAATTAACACTTTAACTTTTGACGAAGTAAGTTTTAAACACCTCACCGGAAAGCGAAACGCGATCAGCAATATTGCTTTTAGCGTTCAAAATGGAGAAACGATTGCTTTTGTTGGTCCTTCCGGTTCCGGGAAAACCACGCTGGTAAAAATGCTGGTTGGTTTGTATCAACCGTTGAATGGAAAAGTGCTTTACAACAACATCAGCAGCAAGGAAATCGATCTGGATCAGCTGCGCGAAAAAATCGGTTTTGTAACACAGGATACACAATTATTCTCTGGAACAATCCGCGAAAATCTGCTTTTTGTTCAGCCTAAAGCAACAGATGAAGAATGTTTATCGGCCATGAAACGGGCAGCTTGCTACAATTTACTGGCGCGTGCAGAAAACGGTTTGGATACGGTAATTGGTGAAGGCGGCGTGAAGGTTTCGGGCGGAGAAAAACAGCGTTTATCCATTGCCAGAGCATTGTTGCGCAAGCCTGATTTGCTGGTTTTTGATGAAGCTACATCTTCCTTAGATTCAATTACGGAAGAAGAAATCTCCAAAACAATCCGCGATGTTTCTGAGCAGGAAAACCATATTACAATTTTGATTGCGCATCGTTTATCAACTATTTTACATGCTGACCGGATTTATGTTTTGGAAAAAGGTCAGATTATTGAATCTGGAAAACATACAGAATTACTGGATTTGAAAGGTTTATATTATGCCATGTGGCGCCAGCAAATCGGCGAAAGAACGGAAGCGGAAGTGTAGACTGTTATTGACAAATTTTGTCATCCTGAACTTGTTTCAGAATCTCTCGTGAAAAGCAGTAACCTTGCTTGTGAACTGCCAAAACAAGTTCGGCCTGACAAACGCAAATGCTTCTTTTATCGCCCTAAATTTAGGCTGATAAAAGAAGCATTTGTGTTTGAATAAGCTTTATTTTTTGGGTTGAAGTAACAGCATACTTCTTTTATCAGCATAAAATCAATCTACTCTAAACTTATACTATCTTCTGTTTGTCTCCAATATTTAAGGCATTTTGTCATTTCGACCGAAGGGGAGAAATCTTAATCAAAGCGTTTGATCAATAGGATTTGAATAGGAGTCCTCCCTTTGGTCGAAATGACAAAAAATTAAAGTTTCAAACTAAGTTTATGCTTTTGCTATTTCCGGCGCATTGATTTCATCCAAACGCATTGGCACTAATTTTTTGGTTTTGAGGAAGGTTGTCAATACTACAACCAGCGTCATCGTTCCGCCAAAAATTACGGAAGTTACGGTTCCCATCAATCGTGCGGTAACACCAGATTCAAAGGCTCCAATTTCGTTGGAAGAACCGATAAACATGGAATTTACAGCAGAGACCCGGCCGCGCATTTGATCTGGCGTGAGTAATTGCATGATGGTAGAACGGATTAAAACGCTGATACTATCAAACGCACCTAAAGTAAACAAGAAGAAAAGCGACAGGTAAAAGTTTTTGGATAATCCGAAGCAAATAATCGAAATGCCAAAACCAATTACGGCAATCAGCAGGTTTCTCCAGGGTTTTCCCATGGGCGAAAAACGCGTCATGGCCAGCATCGTTAAAACTGCTCCAACGGAATCGGCAGCGCGCATCAACCCAAAACCTTCTGCGCCTACTTTTAAAATATCGTTGGCAAAAATCGGCAATAAAGCAACGGCTCCGCCAAAAAATACGGAGAATAAATCCAGACTCAAAGCTCCTAAAAGCATCCGGTTTCCAAATACAAAGCTGATACCTTCGGATAGACTTTTGTAAATGCTTTCTTTCGGTACAAATTCGGCTTCGTGTTTATTTAAAGTGATGATCGCAATGATGGCAGTTGTAATAAAAACGACTACCAGCGTAAACGTGACTGAAATTCCCAGCCGATCAAAAATTAAACCGCCGGCCAGCGGACCCAAAACCGAAGCGGTTTGATAAGCAGAACTGTTCCAAGTAGATGAATTTGGGTACAATTCGCGCGGGATTATTCTCGTCATGACAGAAAAAGCAGTTGGTCCGTAAAAACCACGCGCCAAGCCGATGAAAAATATCATTACATAAAGTACAACTACAATATGGCTGCTGCTTAAATATTGAGTTGTGGCCGGTAAAGTAACCAGCAACATAACGGTTGAACAAATCCACATTACCGAAAAAATGAGTAACAACAAGCTCTTTTTTTCTGATTTATCGGCTACGTAACCTCCGTACAAAGCGATTCCGATGGAAGGAATAGCTTCAGTTAAACCAATCATACCTAAAGCTAAAGCACTGTGTGTAAGCTGGTAAATGTGATAGCCAATAATTACGGCCTGCATCTGATAAGCAAATGTGAGGAAAAAACGCATGGCCAGATAAGACCGGAACTCCTTGAAACGGAGTGATGCAAATGGATCAGTTTTTTTTATAGGTTGAGGATCTTCGTCGGACACGGATACTAAATTTTATATGCTAAAAGAAGCATGATCTTTTGTGAATTGTTTTGATTAAAATGATAAGCCATGCTGATCAATCAGGTAAATTAAGGAAGCTATGGATGCTGCACCAAGTTCCAGTTCGCGTTTGTTAACGTTTTCAAAAACATCTTTTGCAGTATGGTGCAAATCAAAATAACGCTGCGAATCCGGGCGGAAACCAATTAAAGTGATGTTTGGAACAGTTGCTTTTAAAGGTTCGATATCAGTTCCGGCACCGCCTTTTACCAAACGGTCAACTTCATAAGGTTCCAGTAAAGATTTCCAATTTTTGTTAATTCCTGATAAGAATGCTGGTTTTACATCACTAAAAGAAAAGCCGCGCGGCGTAAATCCGCCTTCATCTGATTCGATAGCGGCTATATGTTTTTCGTTACTTTTTTGGGCGAGTTCTGCGTATTTCAAGCCGCCTTTGTGTCCGTTTTCTTCATTCATAAACATTACGGCACGTATAGAATGTTTGGGTCGATAATTTAAAGCTTTAAAAATCCGCAATACTTCTACTGATTGCATTACGCCGGTTCCGTCATCGTGCGCACCTTCCGCCAAATCCCAAGAATCTAAATGGCCGCCAATGGTAATAAATTCATTCGGGTTTTCGGTTCCTTTTAATTCGCCTACCACATTATAAGATTTCACATCCGGCAATGTTTCACAATTTTGCTTGAGATAGAATTGTACATTTTTTTGCTGCTTCAAAATTGCACTCAGCTGATTTGCTCCTTTGGTGGAGATGGCTGCTGCCGGAATTTTATTTCCACCTTCATCATATTGTGTGGCACCAGTATGCGGATAATCATCCAGAATTTCCGTCATCGAACGCACAATTACGCCAACTGCGCCATATTTAGCCGCTTCTGCCGGACCGCGAAAACGCTGATCGCTTGCTGTGCCGTAAGCAGCACCGGTTTCAATAAAACGCGGATCAAACGGACGATTATAGAAAACGATTTTGCCCTTGATAGCAGATTCGCCCAAAGTTTTCAATTCTTGCAAACTTTGTACTTCAATTACGCTGGCTGTTAAACCATTTTTTGCCGTACCGATTGATCCGCCCAAAGCCACAACCGGAACCGAAACTTGCTGATTGCCTGACACTATTTTTGCCTGCTCTTTTTCACCCCGAACCCAATGCGGAACCATAACTTCCTGCAAAAACACACGATCAAAACCGTATTGTTCCATCAGCTTTTTTGTCCAGTCCACTGCTTTTTGTGCATTGGCGGAACCGCTTAAACGCGGACCGATTTTTTTGCACAAATATTCTAGGTTTTGGTACGGCTTTCCGTTCACCAAAGCTTCATCATAAATTTTTCTTAGATATAAAGAATCGTTATTTTGAGCGGAAACAGCTAAAGAACTGCACAATAAAACAGAGAGTAAAAATTTCAACTTCATAAAAAGAGCTTTAACAGCAAAGTACAAATTTATCAGGTTTTTTGCAATACATCAGGAGATTTTATTCCAACTTAAACCTTCATCTTTTTGCTGGAAATGCTGGTTTAAGATTAGATTTTCCGGCAGTTCCAGCTGCGGATCAGTTTTAAAAATCTGCTCCACCTCAATTCGCGCTAATTGCAGCACAGCCTGATCTTCGGTTAAACTGGCAATTTTTAAATCCAGCACGCCACTTTGCTGCTTTCCTTCAATATTTCCCGGTCCGCGCAGCTGCAAATCTATTTCAGAAATCTGGAAACCATCGTTAGTTTGCACCATCGTATCCAGCCGAATTTTACCTTCTTTAGATAATTTCTGGCTGCTCATTAAAATACAAAAAGACTGCTCCGCTCCTCGCCCAACGCGGCCGCGCAACTGGTGCAATTGCGAAAGTCCGAAACGTTCTGCATTTTCAATAATCATCACCGAAGCGTTTGGCACATTTACGCCAACTTCAATTACTGTTGTGGCCACCATAATTTGCGTTTCGGCTTTGATAAAACGCTCCATTTCAAAAGCTTTATCGGCAGCAGAAAGTTGTCCGTGAACGATGCTGATCCGATAATCTGGTAACGGGAACTCTCTCGACATCACTTCTACTCCATCGTTCAAATTTTTGAGATCCAGCTTTTCGCTTTCCTTGATCAGTGGATAAACAATGTAAACCTGCCGGCCTTTGGCAATTTCTTCTTTCATAAAACCGAACATGCGCAGGCGGCTGTTCTCATAAAAATGTTTTGTCTCGATGGGTTTTCGTCCGGCAGGCAATTCATCGATTACAGAAACATCCAGATCGCCGTACAAAGTCATGGCCAGCGTGCGCGGAATTGGCGTGGCCGTCATCACCAGAATATGCGGCGGAATGCTGTTTTTACGCCATAATTTTGCGCGTTGCTCTACACCAAAACGATGCTGCTCATCAATCACCACAAAACCTAAATTTTTAAACTGAACTTTATCTTCAATCAAAGCGTGCGTTCCGATCAGGATTTGCAGTTTGCCGCTTTCCAAATCAGCATGAATTACGTTACGAACTTTTTTAGAAGTTGAACCGGTTAGCAAAGCAACTTGCACAAACTCATCACCCAAAAGCTGTTTTACAGATTGAAAATGCTGGTTGGCCAAAATTTCTGTTGGAGCCATCATGCAGGTTTGAAAACCGTTATCAATCGCCAACAAAATACTCATTAACGCTACAACCGTTTTGCCACTGCCCACATCGCCTTGCAATAAACGGTTCATTTGGATACCTTTTTGCGTATCCAGCCGGATTTCTTTTACTGTTCTTTTTTGGGCGGAAGTGAGTGGAAATGGCAATTTTTTGTTGTAAAACTCGTTGAAATAAGCGCCGACTTTACCAAAAGTATTTCCTTTAAACTTGTGCTCGCGGAACAGTTTATTTTTGAGTAATTTAAGTTGAAGGAAAAAAAACTCTTCAAACTTTAAACGCTTGGATGCTTCTTTTAGCTGCTCAAAATTATCCGGAAAATGAATTTGCTGGTAAGCTTTAGTCCGATTGATTAAATGATGTTTTGCAAGCAAATTTTCCGGCAGATTTTCAGTAATCATACGGCCGTATTGTTCCAGCAAAGCCAAAACTAACTTTTGGATTCCTTTAGAATCGAGCAAAAACTTTTTTAATTTTTCGGTGGAAGTATAAGCAGGCTGCAAAGCTAGACTTCCTTTATTTTGTGCCGGATTAGGACTGTAAGGTTCAGTTTCCGGATGCACAATTTGTGGTTTATTGTTGAAAATGCCAGGTTTTCCAAAAAAAACATAAACTTTTCCAACAATCAGGCTTTGTTCAATACGTGTAATGCCTTGAAACCAGACAAGTTCTATCGGACCGGTTTCGTCTTGTGCAACGGCAACCAAACGTTTGGCGGCTTTTTCGCCAACAACTTCCTTATGCGTTAACCGCGCCAAAACCTGCACATAAGGTAAATCTGACGATACTTCTTTTACCTTATAAAAACGGGTGCGATCAATGTATTTATAGGGAAAATGCTGCAACAAATCGCCGTAAGTGGCAATGCCGATTTCTTTTTTCAAAGCATCGGCCCTGACTGTGCCCACACCTTTTAAATACTCAATTGGCGTTTGAAAAAATTCGTCCAAATAAAAATCAGTTTAAAACGAGCTTGAATTTATACCGGTAAAAACAGTATGTATAAATTATGATTTAATTGCAATTGCAGAGATTTCCACATTTACGTTTTTAGGCAAAACAGAAACTTCCACGGTTTCTCTGGCCGGAAAATCTTTGCTGAAGTAAGAACCATAAATCTCGTTTACCAAAGCAAAATTATTCATGTCTGATAAAAAAATAGTGGTTTTTACAATATGATTAAATGTTAATCCGGCTTCCGTTAAAATCGCTTTTAAGTTTTTTAAAACGGTATGCGTTTCATTAGTAATATCGTCTGTGTTGAGGTTTCCGGTTGCCGCGTCTATGGCAATTTGTCCGGAAATAAACAGGAATCCACCTGCGGCAACAGCTTGATTATATGGGCCAATTGGTTGCGGTGCTTCTTTTGTGTTGATAATTTCTTTCATCGTTTTAGTATAAACCAGTCAATTAATTTCCAGATAATTCCCAGCAAAAAAATCACAATTGCGGTTTTATTGATGAAATGCATCGCCCGGATGTTGAAATTATCAGGCTGGCTTTTATCTTTTTTTCTGAAAAAGTACATGGTGCAAATATAAAAAAAGGGGTTCAGAAAAAATCTGAACCCCTTATATATGAATTACTTTTATTAATTACATACCAGCTTTCAACTCAACACGACGGTTTAATACACGTCCTTGTTCGGTTGAGTTATCAGCAACCGGATTAGTTTCTCCGTTAGCTTTCACTTTCAAACGTTTAGCATCAACACCAGAGTTAACCAGGTAAGTTTTTACGGAGTTTGCTCTGTCTTTAGATAAACGCATGTTGTGTGCAGTAGAACCCTCAGATGAAGCATAACCATCTATCTCAAAAGTTGAAGTTGTATTGCTTCTTAAATCTGCAGATAATTTATCTAATGTTGGATAAGCAGAAGTTCTCAATACTGAACTGTCAAACTCAAACTGGATGTTAGAATAAGTGCCGTTAGAAGCTGTTGCCATTGTAGTATCTGGTTTAGGGAACTTGATTTCGCAACCAGAACCATCAACAACAGTACCAGCAGGTGTACCAGGACATTTATCAAATTGATCAGAAACACCATCACCGTCAGAATCTTTCTTCAAATCATCAACTGATTTTTCTACGTTAGAAACACGGCCTTTTAATGCTTCAACTTCTTCACGTAAGGTTGGGTCTTTCAACTCATCATACATTAAAGCCAATGGATTTACCCAATCCAAATTTGGTTTGGAAGCTTTACCTAAAGTAAACTCTAAGCCACCGTAACCGTAAGAGAATTTATCTTTTGTTGGATAATTAACGTTAGCTCCATCAAAGTTATCTCCATCAACAAAATTGGCTGTATAGCCTAAATTAAACGCGATAACTTCTGACAGTTTGAATTTTACGCCAACACCAACCGGAATAACCAGTTCATGCACGTATTTATTATCGTGATTAGAACCAGCGATACCTTTATAATCGACAACCTGCCCGCTTGCTAAAACAACTTTGGGTGCATAAGCAGCATAACCGCCACCACCGGTTACAAAGAAATTAACTGAATTTTTTCTACGGATAAAGTCAACAGTTGCAACATTAACTACACCCATTAAATTTGCATAATAAGCTAAATCAGTTTTAAATGACTGATAGCCATCTTTTACACCGTTAACAGCACCTGAACGATTTCTGCTATTATCTCCTGATACAGTACCGCGCATTACATTCAGCTGCAAGCCAAATGCATGGCCTAACTGTTCTCTAAAAGAGATACCGTAGCCAAGCTCATAATTGCTTTTACTGAAATCATTAACACCAAAAGGAATATTAGGTGCCAATACGCCTGCATTTGCTCCAATGCTAAAGGTTTTGTACTGCCCTCTGCCACCAAATACTTTGGCGGAACCAGGAGCAACAGTTGTAGTCGAATCTTTTGAGGTTTGTGCATGGGCGGCAACAACACTCATCAGGGAGGCAATCGACAGAACAACCGTTTTCTTTAAGGTAGAATAACTCATAATTTTAAGATTAACGATTTTAATTGTGATTTTTTTTCAAAAATAGTTATTATGTTTGATTCGTTGTACCAAACTCCATTCCATTTTATATTTTATTTTCCTGAATAAATATATAAATTTTTAACACAAGATATAAATTATTGTTTTTTAATGAAATATAACCAGATTGCTAATGAAGTGTTTTCTACGAACAGAACCAAATTTTGTTCAGCATTAAAGCCGAAATCATTAGTCTTGATTAATTCTAATGATGAATTTCCCAGAAGCGGCGATCAAAATCATGTTTTCAAGCAAAACGCAGATTTGTTTTATTTAAGCGGAATAGATCAGGAACAAACAATCTTATTATTATTTCCGGATTGTCCGAACCCTTTGTATCAGGAAGTTCTGTTTTTAAGACAAACCAGCGAACACATTGCTGTTTGGGAAGGACACAAATACACGCGTGAAGAAGCGGAAAAAGCCTCCGGCATTAAAAAAATTTACTGGTTGCAGGAGTTTGACGCAATTTTATCTGCTGTGATATTTTATGCAGAAAACATTTACCTCAACACCAATGAAAACGACCGCTACGCACATTCGGTTTCTTACCGCGATTTGCGTTTTATCCAACAGTTAAAAGAGAAATATCCTTTACATCAATATTTAAGGGCTGCGCCGATTTTCAGAGATTTGCGCGCCTTAAAATCCTCCGCAGAGATAGAACTGATCAGCAAAGCCTGTCAGCTTACCAACGATGCTTTTTTTAGGGTACTAAAATTTGTAAAACCCGGCGTTGGCGAGTACGAGATTGAAGCTGAAATTATCCACGAATTTATCCGGCAACGAGGAACCGGCCATGCTTACAATCCGATTATTGCTTCGGGCAACAACGCAAACATTCTGCATTATAATGACAACAACCAGATTTGTAAAGACGGCGATGTGATTTTGATGGATTTTGGTGCTGAATATGCGAATTACAATGCAGATATGACGCGCTCGATTCCGGTTAACGGTCGTTTTACACCTCGACAGAAAGCGGTTTATAACGCAGTTTTGAAAGTTTTGAAGGAATCAATACAACTTTTAAAACCAGGTGTGATGTGGAATGCTTATCACGAAGAAGTGGGCAAAATCATGACTTCGGAACTGATTAATTTAGGTTTGCTTAACAAACACGAGGTTGAAAACCAAAATCCGGATATGCCGCTTTACAAAAAGTATTTTATGCACGGCAACTCGCACCATTTAGGTTTGGATGTGCATGATTTTGCTGGAAGATATACACCTTTTGCTGCCGGAAATGTACTGACAGTAGAACCCGGCATTTATATTCCTGTTGAAGGTTTGGGTATCCGCTTGGAAAATAATATTCTGATTACTGAAAACGGTACAATTGATTTGATGGCTGCCATTCCAATTGAAGCCGATCATATTGAAGATATTATGAATGCTTAATTTATACCGGTAAAAACAGTATCTTCTATAATATGGCTCAACCTTCAGTTTTAGTAACATTTGATTCTATGAAGGACACCAATCGTGGCTATTTTTCTTTTGGAAAGGGACTTGGTAATGCTTTGATTCAAGAAAACCAAAATAAATTTAGATTAACCTATTATTTGGCTGAACATACAGATTCTTATTATTTATTTAATGGAACAGTTAATATTTTACCTTTTTCCAGGTGGCATAGAATATTTTTTCCGTCAAATAACAAATATGATATCGTACACTTAAGCGATCAGTTCTGCAGGTTAAGGCCGAATAAAGTTAGTGCAAAAAGAATTATGACTGTTCATGATATGAACAAAGTTCATCTAAAATACAGTAAGCCGCGTCGTATTAAAGCATACTTGAAAAAATTAGGAGGTTTTATTTCTCAGTGCGATAAAGTGGTTGCTATTTCCAAGTTTGTAGCAAATGATTTATTAACATACTTTCCTGAAGCAGCTCATAAAATCAGTGTTATTTATAACGGTGCTGATAAACTTGTTGTTCCTGATAATCATCAGCCAGTTTATATCCCTAAAAAATCATTTTTGTTTACAATTGGTTTATTATCCGTACAAAAAGGATTTCATTTTTTGCCTTGCCTTTTGGAAGATAACAATTACGAATTAGTTATTTCAGGAATCGAAACACCGCACAAAAGTAGAATTATTGAAGAAGCAGAAAAATTTGGTTGTCGTGATCGGGTCATCATTACCGGTCCAATTGCTGAAGCTGACAAAGCTTGGTATTACAAAAATTGTAGTGCATTCTTGTTTCCTTCCATTGCAGAAGGTTTTGGATTGCCTGTAATTGAAGTGATGCACTTTGGCAAACCGGTATTTTTATCAAAATACACTTCTTTACCAGAAGTTGGCGGCGATGCGGCTTACTATTTTGACGATTTTGAACCACTACACATGCAACAAATATTTGCAAAAGGTATGAAGGACTTTAATAACCATATGCGCGCAGATGAAATAATCAATCAAGCTAATAAATTTTCTTGGGAACAGGCTGCACAGCAGTATTTAAAGCTTTATCAAGCGTGTTTGTAAACTATTAAAGCTATACAAACTCAAAATTTCCTAATTTTGCAGGCTTAACGTTTTGAATGAAAACCTATTTCCGCCTGCTTTCTTTTGCTAAACCGATAGAAAAATTTGCAATACCTTATGTGCTGGCCACTATTTTATCGGTAGTATTTAACACGCTTAACCTAACTTTAGTTGCACCGCTTTTAACCACTTTGTTTGCCAAAGACAGAACGACAACCGTTATTGCAAAGCCAAAAAGTGTTTTTTCTATTGTTGATACTTTTACTTATTACGTGCAATATGCCAACGTACATTACGGCTTGCTTAATGCCTTAAAATTTGTTTGTATTGCCATTATTATAGCTACGTTTTTAGGTAATCTTTTCCGGTATATTTCCCAGCGGATTATGGAAAATTTGAGGATTCATACGTTGCTAAATCTGCGCAAAGCGGTGTTTAACAACGTGATGGATTTACATTTGGGCTACTTTAGCAATGAGCGTAAAGGTGATATCATTTCTAAAATTGCTTCTGATGTACAGGTTGTACAGTTTTCTGTTACCGGAACATTACAAGTCGTTTTTAAAGAACCTTTTCAGCTGATTGCCTACATTGTAATGCTGTTTTTGATCAGTTATAAACTTACTTTGTTTTCATTACTGGTTATTCCGGTTTCGGCTTTTGTAATTTCTCGGATTGTAAAAAGCTTAAAACAGCAAGCCGCTGCATCACAACAATCGTACGGCAACATGATCAGTTATCTGGATGAAGCTTTATCCGGCATCAAAATTATCAAAGCTTTTAACGCTACTGCTTTTATCAAACAAAAATTCAGTTCAGAAAACAGAAACTATTCGCACATTGGCCGTTCAATGGCCAAACGGCAGCAGCTTGCTTCTCCAACTTCCGAATTTTTGGGCGTTTCGATGGTTGCCGGCATTGTTTTATATGGCGGATCGTTGATTATTAACCATCAATCTGCTGCGCTCACGCCCGAATCTTTTATTTTGTATATCATTTTATTTTCCCAGGTGATGCGGCCGGCCAAAGCACTTTCTGATGCTTTCAGCAATATTCATTCCGGCATTGCGGCCGGCGAACGCGTTTTAGAGCTGATCGATACAAAACCGCAAATTAATGATGCCACTGATGCTGTTTTTATCGATACTTTTTCGGACAACATCGAACTGAAAAATGTTTCCTTTGCTTACCAGGAAAAAGAGGTGCTAAAAGAAGTATCGCTTATCATTCCGAAAGGAAAAAACATTGCGCTGGTTGGTCCTTCCGGCGGCGGAAAATCTACGTTGATGGATTTGCTTCCGCGATTTATCGAACCCACAAATGGAACAATTTATATTGATGGAAAAGATGTACAGCACCTGCAAACAGATTCCGTTCGTACATTAATGGGCGTTGTTAATCAGGAATCGATTTTATTTAACGATTCCATTTTTAATAATATCGCTTTTGCAAAACCGAACGCTACACAAGCAGAAGTTGAAGCCGCTGCCAGAATTGCGAACGCACACGAATTTATTTTGAATACAGAAAATGGTTATCAAACCAATATTGGCGATCGTGGTTCCAAGCTTTCCGGCGGACAAAAACAACGTATTTCCATTGCGCGCGCCGTTTTAAGCAATCCGCCGATTATGCTTTTGGATGAAGCAACTTCTGCTTTGGATACAGAATCAGAAAAATTAGTGCAGGACGCTTTAAATAATCTCACAAAAAACCGAACTTCCCTTATTATTGCACATCGTTTAAGTACGATCCAAAATGCAGACGAAATTGTAGTTTTAGAAAACGGCCGAATTGCAGAGCAGGGAAACCATCAGCAACTCATCAACAAAAACGGTTTGTACAAAAGGCTGATTGATATGCAAACTTTTACCTCATAAAAACAGCATGAGCAAGCCTGTTAGTTTTATAAAATCAACTTGGTGGAGTATTGTTGATAAAAAAAGATACAGATTAAACAAGCTGCAGGTTCATCAGCAAAAAATTGAGAGTTTTTTATCCAACAATAAAATTCTTACGATTCCTGATATAATTAAAATTGCACAAGCAAACGGCGAGCTTAATCACAGCCATACTAGTAATGCCGGCGATATTATATATGCGCTTCCAGTTATTAAACAGCTGAGTAATCTAATTGATAAGCTGCAAAATTTACTGTTAAAAATTAATGTACCCATGCGCCTGTCTTTAGGTTTAGTACATCCGCTAAATAATGTAATGTTAAATGAGCAATCTGTAAAATTACTATCGCCACTGTTAGAAAGTCAGAGTTATATTAGTAAATGTAGTGTTTATACAGATGAGCGCATTGATATCAATCTTAGCCTTTTCAGAAAATCCGGAATATACATTGACAGAGGCAATCAATCTTTCCCTTATTCGTTGGCAGAAGGGTTGAAAGTGCCGCGTATATTAGAAACGTATTATTCTGCACCAAACGTTATTCCGGAAGGTAAAAATGGGCACGACTTTTATTTTCAGAAACATTTTGAATTTTTGGTTGAGGATTTATATTATAGTTAATAGCAATTATCAAAAATACAAAGCATGTTTAAAAAGAGAAACATAATCAGCAAACTTTGGCTGAAATATAAAGACCATAACCAATATAAACAGTATAAATGGGAACTGAAAAATTATACTGAACAGGAAGCCTTAAATTTTTTTACAGGTAATGATCGTTTAGATACACAAGAAAAAATTATAGAAGTTGCACAGAAAGATAAATTACTAAATATAATACATAGCGGTAATGCCGGTGATGTGATCTATGCTTTGCCTACTATTAAAAAAATTTACGAAACAACGAATGTACCAGTTAACCTGTATCTACGCCTAAATCAGCCGTTGCCCGAGCCGGTTTACAGTAATACTGCTCATTCTATGGGAAGTGTAATGATTAACCAGAACATGGCCAACATGATATTTCCGCTACTAAATGCACAAAATTACATCAATAGTTGTGAGGCATACAACGATCAGAAAATCCATATAGACCTGGATTTCTTTCGTTCTAAAACTATCCCTTTAAGTAATTCAAATTTAGCTAGGTGGTGCAGTTATGTTACCGGTTTTACACCTGAGCTTTGGAAACCCTGGATTACTGTTGAGCCAGATTTTTCTTATGCTGAAAATATTATATTGGCAAGAAGTGAACGTTATCGCAATTCAACGATTAATTATTCTTTTTTAAAAAATTACAAGAATACTGTTTTTATAGGTGTAAAATCAGAATACGAGGATATGAGAAAAGTTATTCCTGATTTGAAGTGGCATCAAATTCAAAATTTTTTAGAATTAGCACAAATAATTGCTGGCTGTAAATTTTTTGTTGGCAATCAATCCTTTCCATATTCTATTGCTGAAGGCTTGAAAACGCCGCGCATATTAGAAGCATATTATCATGTTGCACACGTTATCCCTGAAGGAGAAAATGCACATGATTTTTACTACCAAAATCATTTTGAATCATTGGTGAAACAGTTAAATCAAAGAGCTATCAAGTAAGGAAAATGTTAAAAGAAGAGAATACTATGCTCTTGGATTATTTCTATTTTTAAATCTGTGCCATTTATATCGTACCCAAATCTTTATTCCAAAATTCTTGAATACTAAACCTGCTTTGTCTTTTTGAAAACGTTTATCTATTTCAACTCCAGATACACCTTGGTGATTAAAATTTGCAATTAAATAATTTTTATAAATAAAATGAAATTCATAATCTCCGCATATATTTAGTGTTAGTGCAAAATCTGCAGATATTTTATATTTGGTATCATAATTATGTTTACTAAATACTGCTGTGGGATAAATCATAGCTTGGTGATATATTCCAAATTTGGCTAACTGATAATAGGTTAACTCTCCTGACCGTTTTTCGCCATCGGCCCAAACATTAGCATAATATATAGCTGATGTATCTTTTAGTTCCATTACCATGTTAGAAAAATCAGGTAATAACTCATCATCAGCACCTAAAAAATAAACCCAAATACTGCTAATTTGTAGTAAAGCTTTATTCATAGCATCATAAATTCCACTGTCAGATTCACTTTTCCAATAGAAAATATTAGTTTTATTTGCTTCTATAATTGCAACTGTTTCATCTGTACTGTTCCCATCAATAATAATAATCTTTATATCATGGAAAGCTTGTTTATAAATACTATCTAAACATTTTTGCAATGTAGCAGCTGCATTGTATGTTACGATAATTAAAGATATTCCAAGAGTTGAATTCACTTAAATAATTTAATTTTGAATTATGGTTTTATTTCTTCCTTTATGCCAATAAAGAACAGAAATTTATTTAGATTAACACGATTTATTCTACTTAAACTTCCTTATATACTGCAAGTGCTTGCTAAATTTAAAAAGCCTGCAAAAAAAATCTTGATTATTAAAACCGATGCTATAGGTGATTATATTTTGTTTAGGAACTTTATAGAAGAAGTTAAAAAAGTTGCACAATTTCAAGATTATCAGATTGATTTAATTGGTAATATACTTTGGCAGGACATTGCTTTAAAGTATGATAAAAACTTTGTTTTTCAATTTTACTTTGTTAATGCAAATGATTTATATCATCAACCCATACAAGTATTAAAATTAGCATGGAAACTTTTTTGCCAAAACTATTCTCTTGTTTTACAGCCAAGTTATACGCGTAATTTTATAAATGATGGCTTAGCTGCACTTACTGCTGCTAAACAAATTATTGGTTTTGAAGGAGATTTTGAAGCTATCACACAGAAAATAAAAAAGAAAACAGACCAATTTTATACAAAAAAAATAGTTCTTCCTACTTCTATCTATTTTGAATTTGATAGAACTCAGTTCTTCTTCGAAACGGTTTTAAAAAAACAAATAATTTTAAAAGGTCCATCATTACCAGTAGAAAGTTTTACCCAAAATTATGTTGCTTTTTGTTTAGGAGCAGGTAATCAAAAACGCAGTTGGGAAGCAACAAAATTTTTGTCATTAGCACAACTCATTTTACAACAAACTAATTATAATATTTACTTACTTGGAAGTTTAGATGCAGCAAGTGATACTGCTTTTATCGGTGCAAACTTATCATCTGAAAGAGTAAAAAATCTATCGCAAAAAACCACTCTTCCTGAATTTATCCAAATTATTGCACAATCAGCTTTAGTAATTTGTAATGAAACGAGTGCAGTACATATTGCATCAGCTTGCGGCAAAAAAGTAGTTTCTGTTTTAGGTGGTGGCCATTTTGAACGATTTGCACCTTACCCTATTTATTTTATTAATAAACCTGTTTTTTTATTTGAAAAAATGCCTTGCTACCACTGCAATTGGCTTTGTAAGTTTGAAACTGCTGTTGATGAACCTTTCCCTTGTATATCAAATGTGACTTTAAACCAGGTATGGAAAGAAGTAAAACAATTATTAAATATTAATTAGTACCTATTATCTTCCAATAGTCCACTTTAGTTTAGTATAATTTAAAGTTCTAACTAACGCAAACGTTATACCATACACAATCACAAAACGCAAAAGCTGGTAACCTAAAAATTCTATTAGCGGTAATTGTGATACATCATTTCCGATTGGCCTAAATATTTCAGGTAATAAAGAATCTACCAAAATATAATGAATTAAATAAATACCATAAGTAGTTTCTCTTGGACGAAGAAAACCAGTAAATTTTAAATTTTTTATTCTCATTAATAAAAAGAAACATGAAACAGAATAAAGCATACTTGTAATACGTAAACTATTGTATGGGTCTATACTATGCATGCTTCTAAGTAACAATGCTTCTTTTACAGCTAAAAATAAAGTAAAGGCAGTAATTAAAATCCACATTAACAATGGTGTTTTACTTACCCAAGTTTCAAATGATTTAAAATCTTTGTTAAATTGTGCTCCAAGCCACAAAAAGAAAACAAATCCGAATATAGCAGTTGGATGCCGAGGTTCTACCCAATTGAAATAAATATTTGCAGCATAAAGTAAGCTACAAATTAAAAGAACTGCGCCAAGCCAGTAAGAATACAAGTATCGCCTAAAAATTAAGAGGATAGTAATACAACATAAAAAATTAGGAATAAACCAGTAGTTGCTGAAAATATAGATCATCCGAACCTGATAGATGATATTATCAAAAAAATCCTGATCAAATGTACCTTTATAAAATCGGTAAGCTATAACAACATCCTTAATTAACAATACGAATAGGAAAAATAAAGTCCAAAAAATCCAAGGTACTACAGTACTTTTAATACGTCTTTTAAGGTATTCCAAAGGAGAATAGTCTGTAAATTTTACACTAATTAAAAATCCGGCTAACAGGAAAAAATTAATTGTTCCGAATTTAACAAATTGAAAAAGTATGGCATAAGCGTCGTATTGTAGTAAATTAGTAGGATGATAATTTTGCTCAGGAAAAAAAATAGCATGTTCTGATACGATACCGATCATAGCTATAGCGCGTATGGCATCTACAAAATCATAATTCTTTTTTGGTGTTGATATATCATTTACTAAATTTTGCATAGACGAATATATTTTATTTTAATAAGATGTTAACTGAATTGGATCAAAATGCCATTAACAATAATAGTTGCCAATTTTTATCCAATAAAAAAAGCATAAAAAAAGAGCCTTGCTATATAAATAGTAAGGCTCTCAGAATTATTTTGATAATTAGTTTTTAAGCCAATTTCCGTTTTACTTCCACATTTTCATAAGCTTCTACAATGTCTCCAACTTCAATATTGTTGAAATTGTTGATATTCAGACCACACTCATAACCTGTTGCTACTTCTTTTACATCATCTTTATAACGTTTTAAAGAAGCTAATTCACCAGTATAAACGACTACACCATCACGTACAATCCGAATTTTACTGTTGCGGTTGATTTTACCATCAATTACCATACAACCAGCGATCGTACCAACTTTGCTGATTTTGAATGTTTCTCTGATTTCCACATTAGCTACAATTTTCTCTTCAAATGTTGGAGCCAACATGCCTTCCATCGCAGCTTTAATTTCATTGATCGCATCATAGATAATAGAATATAAACGAATGTCTATCTGCTCTTGTTCTGCTAATTTACGGGCGCTTCCGGAAGGACGAACCTGAAAACCAATGATGATTGCATCGGATGCAGAAGCCAGCAATACATCAGATTCTGAAATCTGGCCAACTGCTTTTCCAATAATATTAACCTGTATCTGATCGGTAGAAAGTTTCAATAGTGAATCAGAAAGAGCCTCAATAGAACCATCCACATCACCTTTAACAATAATATTCAGTTCTTTAAAGTTTCCAATTGCTAAACGACGACCAATTTCATCCAACGTGATGTGTTTCTGCGTACGCAATCCTTGTTCACGTTGTAATTGCAAGCGCTTGTTGGCAATTTCTCTGGCTTCAACTTCACTTTCCATTGAGTTGAACTTATCGCCAGCCGTAGGGGCACCTTGCATACCTAACACTTGTACCGGTGTTGAAGGACCAGCTTCTTCTACTCGTTGTCCGCGTTCATTTGTTAAAGCTTTTACACGTCCGCTGTAGCAGCCTGCTAAAATCGGATCCCCTACTCTTAGTTTTCCGGCCTGAACCAATACTGTGGTTACAATACCACGGCCTTTGTCTAAAGCAGCTTCAATTACGGTTCCTACTGCACGTTTGTTTGGATTGGCAGTAAGTTCTAACAATTCTGCTTCGAGTAATATTTTTTCCAACAACAAATCGATGTTCAGTCCTGATTTTGCTGAGATTTCTTGAGCCTGATATTTTCCACCCCAATCTTCTACCAAAATATTCATGGCTGCCAACTGTTCACGAATTTTATTTGCGTTTGCGCCCGGACGATCAATCTTATTAAACGCAAAAATAATTGGTGCACCAGCAGCCTGCGCATGATTGATGGCTTCCCGTGTTTGCGGCATAATGCTGTCATCCGCAGCAATCACAATAATTACAATATCTGTTACCTGGGCACCACGCGCACGCATGGCTGTAAAAGCTTCGTGACCAGGCGTATCCAAGAACGTAATTTTCTTTTTATTTTCTAAAGTAACTTCGTAAGCACCAATATGTTGTGTAATTCCACCTGCTTCACCGGCAATTACATTGGTTTTACGAATAAAATCCAGCAATGATGTTTTACCATGATCCACGTGGCCCATAATTGTAACAATCGGTGCTCTCGGAACCAAAGTATCAGCGGCATCAGGCTCATCTAAACTTCCTTCTTCATCCTGAAGTTTAACAAACTCAACTTCATAGCCAAACTCATCAGCAACAATTGTTAAAGTTTCTGCATCCAAACGCTGATTGATTGACACAAAAAGCCCCAAACTCATACAAGTTGAAATAATTTGGGTAACAGAAACATCCATCATCGAAGCCAATTCGTTTGCCGTAACAAACTCTGTAACTTTTAAAATTTTAGATTGTAATTGCTGCTCCATTGCTGCATCTTCTGCAGAGGATGCATAATCGTCCCTTTTCTGACGGCGCATTTTAGAACGCTGTGCAAATTTACTGGATTTACCAGCTCCGCTTAAACGTGCTAAAGTAGCTTTAATCTGATCCTGAATTTCTTTCTCTGTAGGTTCTTCTTTTGGACCTGTTGAAACTGGTCGGTTATTTCCTGCATTATTTCGATTGTCCGGACGGGCATTATTCGCATTTCTGTTAAAAGGCGGTCGATTGCCCGGAACACCATTGGCTGGCGGACGTGGATTACTATTATTATTATTTTGCCCAGGTATAAAACCATTATTAGTGCCGCCTTGCGGGGCTTGGTTTTGGTTATGATGGGGTGGTTGCCCAGGTGCGTTATCTTTACGTTTACGTTTACGTTTTTGATCTGCAGCACTGTTGTTTGCATTTGAAGATGCCACAGGCTGATCTTTGCGTTTTGGAGGAGTTACCGGTAAAGTAATTCTGCCAACCACATTTGGACCGCTTAACCGGTCTGCACGTGCACGGATTACACCTGTTTCAGGTTGAGGTTCTTCTACCGCAGTTGCAGTAATAGGCTGAGTTATCGGTGTATTTTGTACAATCTTTGGTATTGCTGGCTGTACTTGTGCTACTACTGGCTCAGGTGCAACAACTATTAGCGCAGGCTCTTCAACTGGCTTCGGTGCTTCTTTTATCACCTCTTTTTCAACCGCTTCTGATTTTAAAACAGGAGCAGCTACAATTACTGGAGGAGTAATAGTTTCCGGTTGTTTTTGCTGTACCGGTTCTGGCTGAACAACAGGCTCTGGCTTAGCAACAGGTTCTAGTGCTTTTTCGGCAATTGGCTCTGGTTTTCTTTCAACTGGTTTTGGTGCTTCAACTGGTTTTGGCACTTCTACTTTCGGTGCTTCTTTTATCACCTCTTTTTGCTGAGGGCCTCTGCCATTCAAATCAGCTAAATTTATCTTGCCAACAACTTTTACACCAGGCAAATGAGAATCATCTTTTGTGCCTTGTGCAGCTGCCGGGCGAGCAGTATCAGTATAATTACCGGATCTTGTGTTCAGGATGTCCTGATTTTCTGTTTCACGGTTTTGGTAAGAAACAGACTTTTCAGCCACTTGTACAGCTTCATCTTTTCTAATTTTTCCGATGCTGATCTGTTTTGCCTCTTCCTTTATATTTTTATCACCCTGAAATTCTTTCAAAAGAGCTTCATACATTGCACCACTTAACTGTGTTGTAGGCTTGTTTTCAATTTTGAACCCTTTTCCGCCTAAAAAACCAACGATTGTGCCGGTGCCAATGTTCAGCTCTTTTGCTGCTTTAAATAATTTTATTGATTTGTCTTCTGACATTTATTTTGCTTTCTGCACTTTTACACAAAAGTACATTTTTTAATTTGTTTTTTTGGTTTTATTCAAATTCTGACTGTAAAACCGACAGCACTTCTTTTACTGTTTCTTCTTCCAAATCAGTACGTTTTACCAACTCATCTACACTGAGGTTTAAAATTGATTTAGCAGTATCTAAACCGATACGTTTAAATTCATCCAGAATCCAACCATCAATTTCATCAGAAAATTCTTCAATATCCACATCCTCTTCGTGCTCATCAACCTCACGGTAAACATCTACTTCATAACCTGTCAATTTACCTGCCAGTTTTATGTTGTGGCCGCCTCTGCCGATAGCTAAAGATACCTGATCCGGTTTTAAGTAAACTGCTGCTGTCTTCTTGTCATCATCTAATTTAATAGAAGTAATTTTAGCAGGAGACAAAGCACGCTGCACGTATAACGACAAGTTATTAGTGTAGTTGATTACATCGATGTTTTCGTTCTTCAATTCACGAACGATACCATGAATCCTGGAACCTTTCATTCCAACACAAGCACCAACCGGATCAATCCGGTCATCATAAGATTCTACTGCAACCTTTGCTCTTTCACCTGGCTCACGAACAATTTTTTTGATCACAATCAGTCCGTCAAAAATTTCCGGAACTTCCATTTCAAATAAACGCTGCAAAAATTCTGGTGCGGTTCTGGAAATAATAATCTTCGGATTGCTATTCATCATATCCACTTTCAGGATCACAGCACGCACGGAATCGCCTTTTTTAAAGTAATCGGCCGGAATCTGTTCTGTTTTCGGAAGTAATAATTCATTACCTTCATCATCCAGAATTAAAGCTTCTTTTTTCCAAACCTGATAAACTTCGCCGGTTACAATTTCGCCGACACGATCTTTATATTTTTTGTAGATTTCATCTTTTTCCAGTTCCAAAATTTTGGAAACCAGCGTTTGGCGCGCAGCCAAAATCGCCCGGCGGCCAAAACTTTCCAGCGTAATCAGTTCAATCTGTTCATCACCAACTTCCAGATCAGGATCGTAAGTTTTTGCTTCTGCCAGTTCAACTTCTAAATCGTCATCTTCAGAAAAACCGTCTTCCATCACCATCCGCGTACGCCAGATTTCCAAATCGCCATTATCCGTGTTCACAATAATGTCGCAATTTTCATCAGTACCGTACTTTTTTCTGATCATGCTCCGCAGCACATCTTCCATCACACTCATCATGGTTGGGCGGTCGATGTTCTTGAAATCTTTAAATTCCTGAAAAGAATCAATTAAATTAATGTTGCTCATTTTCTTATTTGAATGATATTAAAACGATTGCTTCCTGTAGCTGATGGTATGGCAGTTGCACTTCTGCAAACGTAGCCTTTTTACCTTTTACAGCTGTTTTTTCTTCTATTACGATATTTTCTTCATCAGCAGATAACAATTTTCCTTCTTTTGTACTGTTGTCGCTGAGTTTTAAAAGCAAATTACGACCAACGTTTTTTTGAAACTGCCGTACAGATTTCAATGGAAAATCAACCCCGGGAGAAGAAACTTCAAGATTATAAGCCTGCTCAATTACGTTGTTTTCTTCCAGATGAAAACCTACATGCCGACTGATGGCTGCACAATCCTGAATGCCAATTCCCTGATCGCTATCCACCAGCACAATCAGGCTGCCATTAGTGTGCATTTTCACATCTACCAAAAACAAGTCCGGCCGATCAGTTATTTTCTCTTCTACCAGGTTTTTTACCTGCTGCTCAATACTCATCTATAAAAATTAACGGTTAAAAGAAAAGAGGGAACATTGTCCCCTCTTTTCTTTAATATTACAAATATAGATAAAATATTTAACTGTCAAGCTTTTAAAACTACAATTGCAGAAAACTGGTTTTTATGTAATACTGTTTTTACCACCTAAAAATTAGTATCAGTTTTTTATATTGATAGCTTTGCAGCCGAAATATTTACCATGAAATTTATACTTGAAATTTTACTAACCGGACTGGCCGTATTTTTAGCTGCACAAATTATTCCGGGCGTGCATGTAAACGGTTACTTTACAGCTGTATTAACCGGCGTTCTGCTGGCGGTAGTAAATGCCACAATTGGTTTTATATTGCGGATACTCACTTTCCCAATCAACATTTTAACGTTAGGATTGATCAGCTTTGTCATTACCATTTGCATGGTTTTGCTGGTTTCTCATCTTTTAACCGGTTTTAGTGTTGATGGATTTTTTACTGCTGCACTTTTTGCAATTGTACTTGCCGTGTTGAAAATGATTTTCGGCGCGCTGGAAAGAAGAGCGTAATTTACTTTTCGGCCAGCAGCTGATTAATCAGCGTTTCAAATTCATGTGTAAATTCAGTGTAATGATCTCCGGTTCCAGGACCACTGAAACCAGTGTGGATTTTGCGCACATCGCCTTTTTTATCAATAATAATGGTGGTTGGAAAACCTACAATGCCTGATAGCGCAGGCAAACTTTTGGCTGCTTCGTTTTTGTTGTTGGTGTAGCCGGTAACCAATATATCATAAGGAATATTGAAACGCGTTTTCAGCTGATCCAGATTTTTTTTGGATGTTGCAAAATCGGTTGTCCGTTCATAAGCTAAACCTAAAATATCTACTCCTTTTGCATGGTATTTTTTGTAGAAATCATCGCTTAAATACGCCGTTTCGTCCATACAATTCGGGCACCAGGAACCTAAAATCTGCAGAATAACTACTTTGTTTTTAAACTGAGGGTCAGTGAGCGAAACCTGTTTTTTCTCTAAATCCGGGAAAGAAAAATCAACTTTTTTATAACCTGGTTTTAAAACAGTTAGCGAATAAGCATCCGGTAATTTGGCGTTTTCATCTTTCATGGCCGACCATAAGCTTACAGATGAAGCACCTGCATAAAACTTTCCGTTAACAATCGTTTTTTCATTGCTGATTTTCCCTGTAAATAAAAAAGCATGCGAACCATCAAAGCAGGATAAATACAAATCATCGCCAGAAACTGTTCCTTGTAAAAAGCGGTAATCGCCGGTTGTGGTTAAAAACGTACCAGTTATGTCATTTCCGTTTTGCTTAAACTCGCCAACCGTAACATCTTTATTTTGTCCGTCTTGATCGGTAAATGGTGCAGACCACCGGCCGGTTATATTAAATTTTGCTTTCTGCGGAGAAGAGAAAAACCGATAAGATGCATCCGATTGTGCCGAAAATGGAATCAAAACATCTTTTGCTCCCAAATGCCGAACCCAGTTTCCTTCCAGCGTATTTCCTTTTAAAGCAGCACGAATTTCGCTATCAAACAAAGGCATTTTAATCAGTACAGAATCGCCCAGAACCTTTACATCGTTTACCTTAAATTTTTCTTTTCCGTTGATGATCGTCAACAGTTTTTGGCCAGAACTATCTTTCAATTCAAAATTAAAAGGAATTTTGGCACCGGAAGTTGTTTTAAGTTTAGCCAGCCAGATACCGCTTTTGAAAGCAGAAATTGGTTTAAAAGCATTTAAGCCAAAGCATAAAACAACAATTGTAAATAAATAAATAATTCTTTTTTTCATGCTGATGCTTCTTTTATCGATATAAATTCAGTCAAGCTTAATGAAGATTTCTCCTTTTAGATCGAACGGAATTTATAACAATGCTTCTTTTATCGACCTAAATTTTATAAACTTTCTTTAATTTTTTTAATGATGTTGGTGCTCGAACTGTTGTCCAGATAATTAATCAGCTCTACTTTTCCGCCTTGATCCAGCACCCATTGTGCGCCGGCAATGTCTTCAATTTTGTAATCGCCGCCTTTTACCATTACATCAGGATTAACCAAGTGGATCAATTTTTCAGGCGTATCTTCTTCAAAAATCACCACTAAATCCACAAAATGAAAAGCAGCCAGCAACAAGGCACGAGAATTCTGATTTTGAATGGGCCGGCTTGCAGATTTCAACCTTTTAACCGAAGCATCCGAATTTAAACCCACAATTAAACGGTTGCCAAACGATGCAGCACCAGCCAGGCTTTGCACATGGCCAGCGTGCAAAATATCAAAGCAACCATTAGTAAAAACGATTTTTTGATTTCCCAAACGCCAGGCCGCCAATTTACGCTGCAATTGTTTTTCGTCAACTATTTTGCTTTGTACAACGGCTAATTTATCCAACATCAGGTTAAAAGATTATTGTTGTTATCCGGAAAAACCAAAATCGGCTCGTAAACTTTTGCTTCTTCCATCGGCAGAAAACCGTACGACATAATGATCACAATATCACCAACTTGCGCCAGTCGCGCCGTTGCACCATTTAAACATACCGTGCCCGAACCGCGTGCTCCTTTTATGGCATAAGTTTCAAAACGCGCACCGTTGTTATTGTTTACCACCTGCACCCGCTCGTTGGCAATGATGTTGGCGGCATCCATCAAATCCTCATCAATGGTAATGCTGCCTACGTAATTAAGTTCGGCCTGCGTAATTTTTACCCGATGAATTTTAGATTTTAAAAGCTGAATAACCATACCGCAAAGTTATAGATTGATTTTTGATTATTGTAAACCCCAAATTTCAACCCAAAATCATATTATCAATTAAGCGCGTTTGGCCAACTTTAGCGGCTACAAGTGCAATAATTCCTTTTTGTTTGTGGCTGATATCGTTATCCAAATTCTCTGCATTTACAATTTCCAGATATTCCAGCTGCACGTTGGGTTCAACATTAATCAGTTCGATGGCTTCTTTCCGTAATTCTTCGGATGCTTCTTTTATATAGCTTTTTTTAAGCTGATCCAAAGCCCAAGATAACACCAACGCATGTTTTCTTTCTTGTGGAGATAAATGGATATTGCGCGAACTCATCGCTAAGCCATCAGCCTCACGGATAATCGGACAGGTTACCATTTTTACCGGCAGATTTTTCTGCTTCACCATTTGCTCAATCACTTTTACCTGCTGGAAATCTTTTTGTCCGAAGAAAGCAAAATCAGGTTTTACAGCCATAAAAAGTTTATATACAATCTGCATCACGCCCTGATAATGGCCCGGCCGGAATTTGCCTTCCAGCCGATGTTCAACTGCGCCAATATCCAAATACCAATGCTCTTTCTGCGGATACATTTCTGCTACATCCGGCATAAATAAAATATGGCAGCCAGCTTGTTCCAGTTTTTGGATGTCGTTCTCAATTGGTCGCGGATACTTGTCCAGATCGCTTGCATCCGTAAACTGCGTTGGGTTTACAAAAATACTGCAAACTACCAGCTCAGTTTGCGCCAATGCTGTTTTTATCAGGGATAAATGCCCGTTGTGCAGCGCGCCCATTGTTGGCACTAAACCAACTGTTTTATTTTGATTTTGCAGCCGGTTTTGCAGGGCTGCAATGGTTTTAATGATTTCCATTGAAATAAACTTGAGTTCAAAATTGCGCATTTGCACAAAATATCCGGCCATGTGCTTGCATAATTGATTGATTAATGATAAGATAATGCCTATCTTTGTACCCTTAATTGTAAATTCCTTTACATATAATTAACGTAGATAAGATGAGTAAATCGAAGCTTTTGTTTATTACGCAAGAAATGTCTCCTTTTCTTGAACTTTCTAAAATTTCCGAAATCACCCGTCAGCTTCCGCAGGCCATGCAGGAGAAAGGATTTGAGATCAGGATTCTGATGCCGCGGTTTGGAAACATTAATGAACGAAGGAACCGTTTACATGAAGTGATCCGCCTATCAGGCATGAACATTATTATTGATGATAATGATAATCCGCTGATTATTAAAGTCGCCTCGATCCCGTCTGCCCGGATGCAGGTTTATTTTCTGGATAATGAAGAGTATTTCCAGCGCAAGTATGTTTTTCGTGATAAGGAAGAAAAATTTTATGCCGATAATGATGAACGCATGATCTTCTTTTGTAAAGGCGCGCTGGAAACGGTTAAAAAATTAGGCTGGGCACCGGATATTATTCATTGCCACGGATGGCTGACTTCTTTAGTGCCGGCTTATGTTAAAACCAGTTATAAAGATGATCCGACTTTCAAAAACTCCAAAGTAGTTTACTCTTTGTATGAGAATGGTTTTACGGAAACTTTAAGCCCATCCTTTATACAAAAAAGTGTAATGAATGGCATGACTGAAAAGCAGGTTGAAACTTATGCAGCAGGTAACAGCTTGGCTTTAGAAAACGGTGCTTTGGAATACTCAGATGCAGTTGTTATTGGCAGCCTGGAAGTAAGCCCGGAACTGTTAAATAATGTTAAAAAGACTAGCAAACCAGTTTTGGAGTATGATTTAACTTCGGATTTGGAAAATTTTTACAACTTTTACGAAGAAATCACCAATGAAGAATTGGTACATGTTGCATAAGATTTAATCCTATATGAAATTTGTTAAAACAGACTTATTGACTTTGTTGATAAGTCTTTTTATTTTAAGCAGTTGTAAAAAACCAGATTCAGTTGGTTTAGCAATTGATCCATCGCAGGTAATTAACGGTACTCTGCTGGATACTGTTTCTATCATTACAAATACTTTGCGTGATGATAGCGTTGTAACCAGCAACCTTTTCAACAGCTCAAGTATATCTATTGCACCGCTGGCTTATTATAAAGACCCAATTTTCGGTGTTACAGAAGCTAATGTAGCCATGTCTATCGGTACCCCAACGGCTACTGCTTTTACCAAACCAACCGGTACGGTTACGGTAGATTCTGCCATACTGGTTTTACGCTATACGCCGCATGGTTTTTACGGTGATACAACCTCTACCAAATACAAGCTTAACGTTTACCAGCTGGCCGAACAGCCTTTAAACCAAACATATTACAATACCAAAACCTGGGCTTACAACCCAACAATAATTGGTACAGGCAGTTTTAATGCGCGGCCAAGTGATAGTGTTAAAGTTTTGCAGATTGTAACCGGTGCAAAAGATACAATCAAGAAACTACTGCCTCAAATCAGGGTTCCGGTTAATACAGATTTTGTCAGAAGTAACATTTTATTAACAGATTCTTTAAAATTAATCGGTTCAGAAGCTTTTAAAAGATACTTCAAAGGTTTGTATTTAACGTTTGATAAAGCACAAACTACCGGCGGTCCGGGTGGTAATTTTTATCTCAGTACGGACTCTTGTCAGCTAAATATCTATTATAAAAACACCAGCAGCGCAGGTGTAATTGATACAATAATGGCTTCTTTTCCGGCATCAGGTAATTTTGCAACGCAGATCAGGCATGATTATACCGGCACTGCAATTCCGGCAGCTTTAAGCAATACAAAATCTACCGGAACAGTTTACATACAGGGTTTAGCTGGGTTGCGGGCAAAAATCTCTTTTCCTTCTTTGGCTACCAGTGTTCATCAAATACTTGGAAATGCCGTTTTAAACCGCGCAGAACTGATTGTTACACCTGTTGCCAGCACGCAGCTTTATCCGTTTGCACCAGCACCACGACTGACTATGTATCGGTATAACATTGCCAAACAGCGTGTAGAATTGCCAGATGCAACAACAACAGATAAAAGAACCTATACTCTGCCTACATACCTATCAAGCTTTGGAGGATTTTATAATCCAACCCAAAACCAGTACCACTTTGTAATTACAAGTTATATCAGCGATTTAATTAGCGGTGCTACTGTAGATTACGGTACATTTTTAGCACCGGCAGATTATTACAACACTACTACAATCGAGTATAGCACAGGCTCTGTCCAGGCTGCAGGAAGATTGGTTGCCGGCGGCGATAAAACTTCAGCCTATAAAATGAAACTGAATATCATCTATACGCCTGCCATCAAGCAATAATTTTATATTCGCATCTTGAATTTATATCGATAAAAACAGTATGTGCGGAATTGTAGGTTATATTGGTTATCGTGATGCTTATCCGATTGTTATCAAAGGTTTACACCGGTTAGAATACCGCGGTTACGATAGCGCAGGTGTAGCTTTGCTGGATCAGGATTTAAAAGTTTATAAAAAAGCCGGAAAAGTTAGCGATCTGGAAAATTTTGTAAAAGATATTCCGCTAAAAGGTACTATCGGCATGGGCCACACACGTTGGGCCACGCACGGTGCACCAAGTGATCGCAACTCGCAT
Organism: Janthinobacterium lividum; assembly: GCA_050954865.1. Classification (GTDB taxonomy): domain Bacteria; phylum Bacteroidota; class Bacteroidia; order Sphingobacteriales; family Sphingobacteriaceae; genus Mucilaginibacter_A. The sequence goes on from JBPBQN010000160.1 coordinate 64,061, forward strand.
CCGCATTCTTCCGGCAACCGCAAACTCACCATTATTCACAATGGCATTATCGAGAATTATGCAACGATAAAAGAAGCATTGATCGAAAAAGGCCACGAATTTAAAAGCGATACCGATACCGAAGTTTTAATTCATCTGATTGAAAATATCCAGGATGAAACAAAACTCGACATAAAAGAAGCCGTTCGAGTAGCGTTAACGCAAGTTATTGGTGCTTACGCGATTGTGGTGATGAGCAGCGATGAGCCCGATTTGCTGATTGCTGCTCGAAAAGGAAGTCCGCTGGTAATTGGTATTGGCAAAGGAGAATATTTTATTGCTTCGGATGCTACGCCGATTGTAGAATACACCAAAAACGTTATTTACTTAAATGATAACGAAATTGCGATCCTCAACCGGGAAAATTTGCTGATCAAAAGCATTGATAACATCGTCCAAACACCTTACGTGCACGAGCTGGAACTGAAGCTCGAAATGCTGGAAAAAGGTGGTTTTGATCATTTTATGCTGAAGGAAATTTATGAACAGCCGCGATCCATTCGTGATTGTATGCGTGGCCGTATTTATCCGCAGCAAGGCCGTGTTCAGCTGGGGGGTTTGGAACCTTATGCAGAAAAACTAAAAAATATTGACCGCATTATTATTGTTGCCTGCGGAACTTCCTGGCACGCTGGTTTGGTAGGCGAATATCTCATTGAAGAATACGGACGGGTTTCTGTAGAAGTAGAATATGCTTCAGAATTTCGTTACCGCAACCCGATTATCTCCGAAAAAGATCTGGTGATTGCTATTTCCCAATCCGGAGAAACTGCCGATACAATGGCCGCTTTAGAGTTGGCAAAAGAAAAAGGTGCTACTATTTTTGGCATCTGCAACGTGGTTGGCGCATCAATTCCGCGTATTACGGATGCTGGCGTTTATACGCATGCTGGTCCGGAAATTGGCGTTGCCTCAACCAAAGCTTTTACGGCACAAGTTACGGTTTTAACGCTCATTGCTTTTTACATTGCCCAGTTAAAAGGCACCGTAAATCAAACCAAACTGATTACTTTATTAACTGAACTGAACGAAATTCCGGTTTTGATTGAAGAAGCTTTAAAGCATAACGACGAGATAAAAGTTATTGCCAAAAAGTTTAAAGATTCTCCAAATTGCTTGTTTTTAGGCAGAGGAAGTGCTTTTCCGGTTGCGCTGGAAGGTGCTTTAAAGCTGAAAGAAATTTCCTACATTCATGCAGAAGGTTATCCGGCAGCCGAAATGAAACATGGCCCGATTGCGTTGATTGATGCCGAAATGCCAGTTGTTTTTATCGCTACCAAACATTCTTCCTACGAAAAAGTAATCAGCAACATTCAGGAAGTGAAAGCGCGCGGCGGACAAGTAATTGCTATCGTTTCTGAAGGCGATACGCAAGTGAAAAAAATGGCCGATTACGCCATTGAAATTCCGCAAACAGATGAAGCTTTTTTACCGCTTTTGGCAACTATTCCGCTGCAATTACTGGCTTATCACATTGCTTTAATGCGCGGCTGCAACGTTGATCAACCCAGAAACCTGGCCAAATCTGTTACGGTGGAATAAATTTTGAGGAGCGGAGTTTCAGGTACGAAGTTGAAAATTTTGTTTCCTGATTTCAGCTTGATTATTTACAATTAAAATCCAAACTTCATGCCGCGTACCTTCAAGCCGTTAACCTCGCTGCCATGAAAAAATTAATACTTCTTTTACCGATACTTTTTTTAATGAATGATGATTTCGCTCAAAAACTGTCTCCGCACCAGCAGTATCCGGGTTTGTTTGAAGCGGTGCAGCTGAATAGTATTTATCCGGATAACAAAACTTTTGTAGATGCCATCCCGAAGAAAAATCCGGCAGCGATTATGCAGGATTATCAGGCGCAAAAAAATAAACCTGATTTTGATCTGAAGGCTTTTGCAGAAGCGCATTTTACCGAATCGACTTCTGGAAGCGACAGTTATAAAAGCGATATTAACGCAGGTATTCGTGCGCATATCGAATCGCTTTGGGAAGTACTTACGCATCGGCACGATACGCTTTCTAAAGGCTCCTTGCTTCTTTTACCGCATGATTTTATCATTCCCGGCGGCCGTTTCCGGGAGATTTATTATTGGGACAGTTATTTTACGATGCTGGGTTTGCAGGAAAGCCATAAAACGAAAATGATCCAAAATATGGTTGATAATTTTGCTTATCTGCTAAACCGTTACGGCCACATCCCGAACGGCACGCGTACTTATTATCTAAGCCGAAGTCAGCCGCCGTTTTTCTCCATGATGATTGATTTGCTGGCGAAAGATGAAGGCGAAGAAGTTTACGGTCGATATCAACCCGAACTCCTCAAAGAATACGCTTATTTTATGCAGGGCGCGGAAAATTTATCCGCAGGAAAAGCTTATAAATTAGCAGTGAAAATGCCTGATGGCGAAATTTTAAACCGTTATTGGGACGATAGCGATGAGCCGCGCGAAGAATCTTATAAAGAAGATGTGGCTTCCGGCAAATTAACCAAACAGGATTTATCAACTTATTACCGCAATATGCGTGCGGCGGCGGCTTCCGGCTGGGATTTTAGCAGCCGCTGGTTTGATGCTTCGCAAAAGTTGTCTTCCATTCAAACAACTGAAATTATTCCGGTTGATTTGAATTGCTTGTTGTATCACCTGGAAAATACAATCGCACAATCTTACGCCGTTACTAAAAATAAAACGAAGCAGGATTTTTACCTGCTAAAAGCAGCACAACGCAAAGAAGGCATCCTGAAATATTGCTGGAACGAGCAAGTCGGCTGGTTTCTGGATTACAATTTTCAGCAGCAAAAGCAGTCGCCGGTAGAAACTTTGGCCGGAGTTTTCCCGCTGGAATTTGAAATCGCTACGCAAAACCAAGCCATCAGCGTAGCCAAAAAACTGGAAAACTCGTTTTTAAAACCCGGCGGATTAGTTACCACGCTCAACCGCAGCGGCCAGCAATGGGACGCGCCAAATGCCTGGGCGCCTTTGCAATATATGGCGATTAATGGTTTAACAAAGTACCATCAAAACGATTTGGCAAAGCTGATTGCCGAACGCTGGATCGAAACCAACACGCGCGTTTTTAAAGCAACCGGCAAGTTGATGGAAAAATATAATGTGATAGATATGGGACTAAATGCCGGCGGTGGCGAATATCCGTTGCAGGATGGTTTCGGCTGGACGAACGGTGTTTTGCTGAATCTGATGAACCGCTATCAAAGTAAATAATGCTGTTTTTATCGGGTATTTTTCAGGATGATTTTTAACCAGTAAAAACAGTATCCGCTTTTTCTCGGCTGTTTCCTGTTGATTTTCAAAATTCAAATTTTTCGCAGAAACCAAAATTGGATAGATAAAATCTAATCCTGTTTATATTTGCATCGAAATTATCGATATGACTTTAGTTCAGCTGGAATATATTGTAGCCGTAGATACGTACCGCAGCTTTGTAATGGCTGCCCAAAAGTGCTTTGTTACGCAGCCAACGTTAAGTATGCAGATCCAAAAACTGGAGGAAATGCTGGACGTAAAACTGTTTGACCGCAGCCGGCAACCCATCGTACCAACAGAAATCGGCGAAAAAATTATTGCCCAGGCGCGCAACGTCCTCACCGAAAATCAGAAAATCCGGGAACTGATAATCGATCGTAAAAAAGAACTTTCCGGTGAACTAAAAATTGGTATTATTCCAACCGTTTCACCGTATTTGCTGCCTAAAATTATTAATGGTTTTGTGGAGAAATATCCGCTGGTGAAACTTTTAGTTTGGGAAAAAACAACGGAAGAAATTATCCAGCAAATAAAATCCGGTTTGTTGGATTGCGGCCTGCTTTCTACGCCTTTGCATGAAAATAATCTGGTGGAAATTCCGCTTTTTTATGAAAATTTTGTGGCTTATGTTTCTGAAAACAGTGTTTTAGCCGATAAAAAAAGCATCGTGCCCGAAGACATCGATCTGGATGAAACCTGGATTTTGAACGAAGGCCATTGCATGCGCGATCAGGTTTTGAACATTTGTCAGCGTAAAAACAGCACCAAAAGTTCGCAGCATTTTGAATACAATACCGGCAGCATGGAAACGCTGAAACGTATGGTTGACCAAAACAACGGAGCCACCATTTTGCCCGAATTGGTTTTAGAAGATATGACCGAAAAACAGCTTGACCGTGTGCGTTATTTCCAATCTCCGGAGCCAGTGCGGGAAATTAGTTTGATAACGCCGAAAAGCTTTTTAAAACGAAAAATGATTGAAGCTTTGCAGAAAGAAATCGTAGATTTTATTCCAAAAAAAATGCTCGATAAAAAGAAAAAAGACGTGATAGAAAGGTAACACGTCTTTTTTTAGCATGATTTTATCTCGATAAAAACAGCATCAGTTACGCAGCACAATTTTGCCAAACTGTGTAGAATCATCCATTTTACGAACGGCTTTTTCTGCTTCGGCCAAAGCAAAAACTTCATCTACAACCGGTACAATTTTATGCTCGTTGATAAGGTTAAGCATCGCTTTAAAATCCTCCTGCGTGCCCATTGTGGTTCCTAAAATTTGCAACTGTTTCCAGAAGATTATACGTGCATCTAATGCAGGAATTCCGCCTGCCGTTCCGCCGAAGAAAACAATTCGCGCTCCGGGATTACATAAATCCAATAACTTGGCAAAACCCTCACCCAAAGCACTATCAATAATCACATCAAAACCACCGGCCAGCTGCTTTAACTGCTCGGCCCAATCCTGCGCTTTGTAGTTTACGCCGGCAGCGGCACCCAACTTGTGGGCTTTGTCTATTTTTTTGCTTGTACCGGAAGTTACAAAAACCTGACAACCAGCCGCAACAGCAAACTGCAAAGCGAAAGAGCCGGTTCCGGCACCTACGCCAACTACTAAAACTTTATTTCCTTTTTCTAATTTTCCTTTAGTAAATAAGGCTCGGTAAGCGGTTAAACCGGCCAACGGAATGGCAGCAGCCTGTTCAAAAGTTAAATGCGCCGGTTTTGGATATAAATACTGGGAACCAATTTTTACATATTCGGCAAATGTTCCGTTTTCGGGCAAACCTAAAATTTTGAAATCTTTTTGTTGATAATCCGCATGATCGCCCCAATTGGTTGATGGATTGATAATTACTTCTTTACCAATCCAGTTTTGATCCACATCCGGCCCAACTTCAGCCACAATTCCAGCTCCGTCAGAACCTAAAATCGATGGATATTTAATGCCTGCATATTGGCCTTGGGTAATCCACCAGTCGCGGCGGTTTAAGGCGGCGGCTTTTATCTCAACCAAAACTTCTCCAGAATTTAACGCTGGTTTTTCAACATCTTTTAACATAAGCGGCTTATCAGCGGCTTCCAAAACAATTGCTTTCATGATTGATAAATAAAAAACCGGCCTGAATGTTTATTCAGGCCGGTTAAAATTGTATGATAAAAACAGTATTATACGATTGCTTTTTTGTATAATTCTGTTACGTGGTTCCAGTTTACTACGTTCCAGAAAGCGGCTATGTAATCCGGCCTTCTGTTCTGATATTTCAGGTAGTAAGCGTGTTCCCAAACATCCATTCCCAGGATCGGTGCGCCCTTCACCTCAGCAATATCCATTAAAGGATTATCCTGATTTGGCGTAGAACTAACCACTAATTTCTTATCGGCACCAACAGACAACCAAGCCCAGCCAGAACCAAAACGGGTTGTGCCAGCTTCTGCAAATTTGGTTTTAAAATCCGCAAAAGAGCCGAAAGACGAGTTGATTGCCGCAGCCAGTTCTCCGGTTGGCTCTCCACCGCCGTTTGGCGATAAAAGCGTCCAGAACATGGTGTGGTTATAGTGTCCGCCTCCGTTGTTGCGCACTGCAGGCGGGAATTTGGAAATGTTTTTGATGATTTCTTCGATAGAACTGTTGGCTTCCGGTTTGCCTTCCAACGCTTTATTCAGGTTGGTTACGTAAGCCTGATGGTGTTTTCCATGATGAATTTCCATCGTCATTTTATCAATATGCGGTTCTAGCGCATCGGTGGCGTACGGTAACGCCGGTAATACAAATGCCATAACGTTTAATTTTAAGGGTGAATAAATTGTGATTTCCGCAAACGTACAAAATTATCGGCGGTACTGTTTTTATCGGTTAAAAATTGAATTTGGGTTGATAATCAGCAGCAAAACAATAAGCTTTAAAACCTGATTTTGTTCTGCCGAAGTTCAGTTTTTGATCCGTTTTCTGCGGAAAAAATCACGCACCAGTTCAGCACATTCGTTTTCCATAATGCCGCCGGTAATCAACGTTTTGGGGTGAGTGATGCGCTGATTAATCCGCCCGAAACCACGCTGCGGATCATGCGCGCCAAACACAATTTTCCCGATCTGGAACCAGTAGCTTGCGCCGGCACACATCACGCAGGGTTCCATCGTAACGTACAACGTGCAGTTTTGCAGGTATTTGCCGCCCATGGCGTTGGCCGCGGCAGTTAACGCCTGCATTTCGGCATGGGCAGAAACATCGTTTAAACGTTCTGTTAAGTTATGGCCTCTACCGATGATTTGTCCGTCGCAAACCACCAGCGCACCAATCGGGATTTCGTCTTCCTTCAGCGCGGCTTTTGCTTCATCCAAAGCTAATTTCATAAAAAAATCATCCGGCGAAACCACGGGTTCATCGGTAAAACTATAATATCTCATGTTGATTTTGGGGTGATAAAAACAGCATTGGTTAAATAAATACCAACACATCCTCAACCACAAAAATAGGAAGAAACTGCATTTTGATTTGATATAAATTCATAACTTTAATCAGAAATTCTTTCATCATGACAACCTTAACCATTCGCATTCCTGCAGAAGTAACCGAAAAAGTATCCGGTTTTATTGAAAGTTTGGGTGGAGAGATTGTATCCGCAGAACAAACAAAAGAGGAGCTGCGGCAGGAAATTAAAGAAGCTGTAGCCGAAATGAAATTAATCAGAACAGGCAAAAAACAAGCCCGCAACGCTGAGGAGTTTTTAAATGCTTTATAATGTTAAAACCATTGAGGTTTTTGAAAAGCAGGCAAAAAGACTGATCAAAAATATCCTTCGCTTAGAAATGAACTGCTTGAACTGGTTTTTGAACTCAAAGAAAATCCGTTTGGCAATTGCTTCTAAAGGCAAAGGAAAATCTGGTGGTGCAAAAGTGATTATCAATATTGTAGTTGCGGAAAACGACGTTTATTTGTTAACTATTTATGATAAATCTGAAAAAGAAAATATTTCACCAAAAGAACTTCAGGATTTGCTAAAAGACATTCCTGAATAAGAACTTTTCCCCAAAAAAACACCGATAAAAACAGCATCCATCTTCTCTACAGAAAAAATATACATCTGCAAAACTATCAAACTAAACCTTTTAACAAGCTGAAAGTCAGGATTAACAAAGCATTTAATATTTTAAAACGATATGAAAGTTGCCTCCAACTGGTTTTACGGTTTGTTGATCCTATTTAGCGGAACGCTGCTTTTATCTTCCTTTTTTTACCTGCCAAAAACAGTATCGCCCAGCTTCGATCTTCCCTATAAAAAAGCTGGTTTAACCGAACGCGAAGCGGCTGCGCATTTGTTGAGCCGATTTACTTATGGTTCCACGCCAGGCCAGGTTGATGAAGTGGTAAAAATCGGTTTGAAAAAATGGTTCAATCAGCAATTAGACAGCAAATTGCCGGATGATTCCCTCAACCAGCTTTTAAGTAAATATGATGATTTGAACCTGAGCAACGAAGAGGTGGCACGCACTTTCCCAAAGCCAGGTCAGGTTTTACGAATGGCTGTGCAGGATGGTGTGGTTAATAAAGATTCTGTAAAAACGGATCGGCCAGCTTATAAAACAATGCTGCAAAACTATATGCAGCAAAAAGGACTGAAACCGGAACAGGAATTGTTCCGACAGTTTATCAACCAAAATGTGTTGCGCGCGGCGTATTCCAATAACCAGTTGCAGGAAGTGATGACGGATTTCTGGTTCAATCATTTTAATGTTTCCATTGCCAAGAATGATTGTGCGCAGTTTATTCCGGCTTACGAGCGCGATGTAATCCGGCCGAATGCGCTGGGAAATTTTACGGATTTACTGCTGGCTACGGCAAAATCTCCGGCGATGCTGTATTATCTGGATAATTTCAGCAGTGCAGTTTCCAACGATCAGCCTCAAAAAATGCAGGCACGCAGGCTGATGAACAGGCAGAATCAGGACACTTCCATGCAGATAATGCAGGTTAACAACCCGCCAAAACCAAAAAAAGTACAAGGCATCAACGAAAATTACGCCCGCGAAGTGATGGAACTGCATACTTTGGGCGTGGATGGCGGCTATACGCAGCAAGACGTAACCAACGCTGCCAAAGTGTTAACCGGCTGGACGATCTTTCCGATGGGCAACAATTTTCAGGCGGTAAAAAAAGCAGACAACAATCAGGATAAACCCGGATTTGTACACGAAGGCGATTTTTTATTCATCCCAAACCGGCACGATGAAAGTGAAAAAGTAGTTTTAGGTCGAACTTTTGGTCCGGATGGCGGCTATCAGGAAGGCGTGGATTTACTGACGATGCTGGCTCAAAAACCAGCTGCGGCCAGGTTCATTTCGCGCAAAATTGCCGTTAGGTTTGTAAGCGATAACCCACCGCAAACTTTGGTTGATAAAATGGCGACCACTTTTTTGAAGAAAAATGGTGATATAAAAGAAGTATTGCTCACTATGATTGCTGCACCGGAATTTTGGAACGCGGCTGCTATCCGCCAGAAAACAAAATCTCCTTTTGAGTTGACAATCAGCGCTGTACGCAGTTTGCAGGCAACCATCACTCAGCCTTATCAATTGTTTAACTGGATCAATAAAATGGGCGAGAAAAAGTATTATTACTTAGCCCCAACCGGTTTCCCGGACAAAGGCCAATACTGGATCAATACCGGCGCGTTGCTTAACCGCATGAATTTTGGTTTGGCTTTGGCAGCCGGCCGCATTACGGGAGTTACGGTGGATTTGATCGCCCTGAACCATCACCACGAACCAGAAAGTGCACAAAATGCACTGATAACTTACAGCAAATTGATTTTGCCGGAACGTAACTTGGATCAAACCATTAAACGTTTAACGCCAATGCTGAACGATCCTGATCTGGTAAAAAAAGTGGAGATTGCAAGCCAGAA
>JBPBQN010000161.1:0-38368 GCA_050954865.1 Janthinobacterium lividum
CAGCCACAACCATTTCTGAAAACACAGATGAGCTGCACATTATGCTGGAAAATTTTGCCAAAGTGATTTCGCATAACCTGCGCTCGCACACCAGCAATTTGCAAATGGTGCTGGAATCGATTAACCCAAAAACTTCTCCTAAAGAAATGCGCCATGTTTTGGGCGATATCAAACTGATCAGCAGCAACCTGAACGAAACGGTAGGTTACCTCAACACGCTGACCAGAATTTAACATACTGTTTTTACCGACCTAAATTTATGCTGCCCTTAAAAACTGTTGCCTTAATTGACGACGACCCGATTTACACCAACGCGTTTAAAAATTTGCTTGGTTCGTGGAAAATAGCAAATCCGTTTCTGTTTTTTAACAACGCAAAAGAAGCGCTCGATTTTATGCTGTTAAAAGAAGCATCTGTTCTGCCCGATATTTTGCTGCTGGATTTGAATATGCCACACATGAATGGCTGGCTTTTCCTGGAAAATTTTGCCAAAATAAAACCACAACTAACCAAAAAAATAAGTATTTATTTAGTGAGTTCTTCGATTTGGGAAGATGATTTGCAACGCGCCAAAAACAATATTTTGGTTGAAGATTTTATCAGCAAACCTATTTTTAAAGATAAATTAATGCAAATTTTAGCCTGAATGATTTTTATAAAAGCTAAAAACCGCATCAAACAGCATCATCAATTTTTTGTGTATTTTTGAAGCTGTTTATGACGAAAAAGCTGCCACTTTTATTTTTACTGTTACTGCTTGCTTCCCTGGCTATAAATTCCTGCAAAAAAGAGGATCAGGTTTCGTTAACTGTCTTCCTGACGCAAAAGCCGTGGAAACTGGCTTTAAAACAGCGACTTGCCTACGTAAACAACGCTTTGGTAAAAACAGATACGCTGGAAAGTGCCTGCAAACTTAGCCAAACGCTTACTTTTAACAGCAATACCTACACTTACCAAAATTATGCCTGCGCAACTGCAAGTGTAAATGCTCCCTGGTCTTTTACTTCGGATTATTTGTATCTCAATTTAAACTCGATCATTTCCGTTACAACGCCTTCCGTTACAACGGCTTCAGTTATCATTCCTTCAAAAAGAAATGTAGCCAGGATTATCAATTTGGGTCAGTATTCGTTGGTTTTTGATGCCGGCGATATTAATACCGTTCATACAATTACAGATTCGGTAATCGTATACCGATACGGATTTATCCATTAAATCACTTTGTTTTTCTGCTGAAATTAAAATTCTAATTGCCATGACCGAATCGATTCCTGCCGCGCCAATCAAAAAACGGATTGCCATTTTTGCTTCCGGTTCCGGTTCCAACGCGCAAAAAATCATGGAATATTTTAAGCGGAATGATTTTGCAGAAGTGAATATTGTGTTAACCAATAATCCGGAAGCTTACGTTTTGCAGCGCGCAGATAATTTTGAAATTCCGACGCATATTTTTAATCGCAAAGCATTTTATCAAAGTGATGAAGTGATAAAAATTTTGCAAAACCTAAACATTGATTTGGTTGTGTTGGCCGGTTTTTTATGGTTGGTGCCGCAAAATCTGTTGGAAGCTTTTCCGAATAAAATCATCAACATTCATCCCGCATTGTTGCCAAATTATGGCGGAAAAGGCATGTACGGCGATCATATTCACCGGGCAGTTCTGGCTGCACGAGAAAAAGAATCTGGCATCAGCATTCATTTTGTAAACGAAAATTTTGATGAAGGTGAAATGATCCAGCAATTTCGTTTCAAAATCGAACCAAAAGATGAACTGGAAAATATCCGCTTTAAAATCCAGCAGTTAGAGCATCAGCATTATCCAAAAGTAATTGAGCAGGTTTTGAAAAAGCTGAATTAAAATCGAATACTGTTTTTATAGGCGTAAAAACAGTATTGCTATCGAATATTATATTTTAAATAAATTATCGAGTACGAATTTCAAATTTAGCTTCATCAGAATCTAACGGCGTCATTCCCTTTACGTTTTTGCGTTTAATAAACGAGTTTAATTGATTTGCTTTTACTATATGTTTTTTATCTACAGAAATTAAATCATTACCAGAATTAATTTTGATCCATCCATTTTGATCAACAATATAGTAATTGCTTTCTACCTCAAGATATACATTTTCATTATCTGCTTTTGCCTTTTCCAGTTTATTATCAAATTCTCGTTGCTCCCGCACTTTAGAAAAATCACCATACACATTTTAAAAACTTAAATCGCTGCTATTTGAAGAAGTATTGGAAAAGGATGAGAATAATTTAGCTTTATTATCTGAATTCTCCTGCAATCCAAAATACATAATATTCTTGGTATTAGCATGTATATCAGCCCAATTTTCATGCTGTAGAAACATATAATAATTTTGTTTTATAATTTTCAGTTTTAAATTAATGGCACCGGTTTTACGTAATTGATTACAATGTTGAAATAGCCATTTTTATCAGTTTGCCCAAGCAAGTGTTCTGCTGAATCATAAAGTTTAGCAGATTGGATTGGTGATAAGGTTTGCGCATTAACAACTAAACCAGCAATACTTATAACTCGCAGATTTGGTGTTTTAATTGCTGTTGCAGAAAAAACAGATACAAACATAAGCAGCAACATAATTAGACCTGATTTTATGTTTTTAAGCTTTCGCATACTTTAATTTAAATTGAAATATCATTTTACCAAATGTAATTTATTCCAAATCAAGTTTAGCAAAGAATCGAGTGCTGATTTTTGCTAAACTTTTAATTCTTACTCATTTCACCCTACTTCTTTTATCACCATAAAATCCTTCAACAAAAATTATTATTTTTTTACCTTTGCGGCTTAATTTACACCGCGCATGAGTCAGCCTGTCAAAATAAAAAATGCCTTAATTTCTGTTTATTACAAGGATAATTTAGAGCCGATTATACACGAGTTAAACCGATTGGGCGTAAACATTTATTCTACCGGCGGCACAGAAACTTTTATTAAAAATTTAGGAGTTGAAGTGATTCCGGTGGAAGATTTAACTTCTTATCCTTCCATTTTGGGCGGCCGCGTAAAAACACTTCACCCTAAAATATTTGGCGGCATTTTAAACCGTCGTGATCATGAAGGCGACCGCCAACAGATTTCGGAATACGAAATTCCGGAAATCGATTTGGTGATTGTAGATTTATATCCTTTTGAGGAAACGGTAAAATCTGGTGCTTCCGAAGAAGATACGATTGAAAAAATTGATATCGGCGGCATTTCTCTGATCCGCGCAGCTGCTAAAAACTTCCAGGATGTGCTGATCTTGGCTTCCAAAAACGATTACAGCGAACTGGAAAATATTCTGAAAACACAAAACGGCGAAACTATTTTAGATCAACGTAAAGCTTTTGCGCGCAAGGCTTTTCATATTTCCTCGCATTATGATTCGGCTATTTTCAATTATTTTAATCAGGATGAACCATTAAACATTTTTAAACAAAGCATTGAACCGGCCCAAACCTTGCGTTATGGCGAAAACCCGCATCAAAAAGGTGTTTTTTATGGCGATTTAAACCAACTTTTTGATAAGTTAGGTGGAAAAGAGCTTTCCTACAATAACTTAGTGGATGTTGATGCGGCCGTTGCTTTAATTGATGAATTTGATGAACCAACTGTTGCCATTTTAAAACACACCAATGCCTGCGGAATTGCCAGTAAAAACAGCATTTTGCAATCATGGACGGACGCTTTGGCTTGTGATCCGGTTTCAGCTTTTGGTGGCGTGATCATTGCCAACGGCGAAATTGATGCGGCAACGGCAACAGAAATCAGCAAGTTATTTTTTGAAGTGCTGATTGCGCCGGCTTACAGTAACGAAGCGGTTTCAATCTTAACAGCAAAAAAGAACCGCATTATTTTATTGCGAAAACCGGTAGAACTTCCCGCAAAATTGTTTAAAACGCTGCTAAACGGCGTTATCGAACAGGATAAAGACAGTGTAATTGAAGGTCCGGCACAAATGCAAACCGTTACTAAAAAACAACCAACGGAGCGGGAATTAAAGGATCTGTTTTTCGCCAATAAAATTGTAAAGCACACCAAATCAAACACAATTGTACTGGCTAAAAACAGTATACTGGTTGCCAGCGGTGTTGGGCAAACTTCGCGCGTGGATGCTTTGAAACAGGCTTTGGTAAAAGCGGAAAGTTTTGGTTTTGAGGTAAAAAATTCGGTGATGGCTTCGGATGCTTTTTTTCCTTTCAACGATTGCGTGGAAATTGCAGCGGATGCCGGAATTATAGCCGTAGTACAGCCTGGCGGTTCAATTAAAGACCAGGATTCGATCAAAATGGCCGATCAAAAAAACATTGTAATGGTAACCACAGGCGTGCGCCATTTTAAACATTGATACTTCGCGATAAATCTGTTCCGGTAATTCTTTTATAGAACAAATTTTCGTAAACTTTGCAGCTTATACTGACATGAAACCAAATGGGTCTATTTAATTTTTTTACGCAGGAAATCGCCATTGATTTGGGCACTGCAAATACCCTGATTATACACAATGATAAAGTGGTGGTGGATGAACCCTCCATCGTCGCGTTTGATCGAACGACGAACAAAATAATTGCTATCGGGCGCCAGGCCATGCAAATGGAAGGCAAAACCCACGATAATATCCGAACTGTACGACCATTGAAAGATGGTGTGATTGCTGATTTTAATGCTTCGGAACACATGATCCGAGGCATGATCAAAATGATTAACAAAGGTAAAGGCTGGTTTTTTCCATCGTTGCGAATGGTAATTTGCATTCCTTCCGGCATTACCGAAGTAGAAAAACGTGCTGTACGGGATTCTGCTGAAATTGCAGGTGCAAAAGAAGTATATCTGATTTACGAACCGATGGCTGCTGCGGTTGGGATTGGCATCGATGTGGAAGAACCAATGGGCAACATGATTATTGATATTGGTGGCGGAACAACGGAAATTGCGGTTATTGCGCTTTCTGGTATTGTTTGTGATCAATCCATCCGCGTGGCCGGAGATAATTTTGATTCGGATATTGTACAATACATTCGCCGCCAGCACAACATTATGATTGGCGATCGTACAGCAGAGAAAATCAAAATTGAAGTTGGTGCCGCTTTACCGGAACTGGTTGATCCGCCGGCAGATTTTGCGGTTCAAGGTCGTGATTTGATGACGGGTGTTCCGAAGCAAATCACGGTTTCTTATACAGAAATTGCGCATTGTTTAGATAAATCCATTTCCAAAATTGAAGAAGCTATTTTAAAAGCTTTGGAAATTACACCGCCAGAACTTTCTGCGGATATTTACCAAACCGGCATTTATTTAACTGGCGGCGGTGCTTTGCTCCGCGGATTAGATAAACGTGTGGCTGCCAAAACAAAATTGCCGGTTCATGTGGCCGAAGATCCGTTGCGTGCCGTCGTTCGCGGTACCGGAACTGCTTTAAAAAACATTGGTACCTTTAAATTTTTAATGCAGTAAAAGAAGTATTGGGTTGCCAGTTACCAGTTGTGAGTTACCGGTAACTGGCAACTTGCAACTCACAACCTATTTTCCATGCGTAACCTCTTGATTTTTATTACCAAGTACAACGCATTTTTTTTGTTTATCATTTTTGAGATTATTGCTTTAATCACTTTCGTCAAGAACAACGATTTTCAGAAAGCCACTTTTATCAGTTCTTCTAATGAAGTTGTGGGCAACATCTATTTAAAAGTTGACAAGCTAACGGATTACCTGAAACTAGGCATTACCAACGATAGCTTGGCGCAGGAAAACGCCCGTTTGCACAATCAGCTTAAATCTTCTTTTTATGTGGATTCTTCGGTGGTAAAAACAGTATCCGATTCGGTTTATAAACAGCAATACACTTATATTTCGGCCAGAGTAATCAATAATTCCTTTAACCGGCGCAATAATTACCTCACCATAAACCGCGGCAGCAATGCTGGTATTGTAAAAGGAATGGGTGTAATTTCCAGTTCCGGCGTGGTTGGTATTGTTACTTATACTGGCCCAAATCTGGCTACCGTACAATCGCTGCTGCACGAAAATACACGTATCAGCGCCATGTTAGCCGATTCTAATAATGTTGGTTCTTTGATTTGGGATAATAACCTCGATCCAACCAAAGCGATGCTGATTAATTTTATGAAGCAGGTAAAAATTAAACGAGGTACGCCGGTAGTAACTTCAGGATATTCTCTTTTTCCAACCGGAACAATGTTAGGGCACATCAGCAATCTGGATGTAAAAGACAGCAACAACAGTACAGGGATTGAAGTCAATCTGTCTGTTAATTTTAGCAATTTGCAATACGTTTACGTAGTAAAAAACAAATTGGCCCTGGAGCAGCAGAGTTTGGAGGCTCAGGAAAAGCAATGAGCCGCACAATTCTTTTTAATGTTTTACGCTTTATCGTGCTTGTATTTATTCAGGTTTTTCTGCTGAAAAACATTTCGTTGTACCATGTGGTTACGCCTTATTTTTACATTCTGTTTATCCTGCTTTTGCCTTTTGATGTTCCAAATTTCCTGTTGTACATCCTGGCTTTTGTGATGGGCATCACCATTGATGCTTTTTATGATACGCCTGGTTTGCATGCGGCTTCCTGTGTTTTTTTGGCTTATGTACGGATTATTTTCATCAGCGTAACTGTACAAAAAGAAGGTTTTGACAATGAGCCGGAACCAACTTTAGGTATTATGGGTTTTAGATGGTTTTTTTTATACGCGTTGATTTTAACGTTTTTGCACCATTTTTTCCTGCTGAATTTAGAGTCTTTTCACTTGTCAGAAATCCTGTTCACCACAACACAAGTTATTTTCAGTACTGTTTTTACCGTACTTTTAATGTTGATTTCCGGTTTAATGTTTTTCAAAAAGAAGGTACGTTAAATGAATAGTTTTTTTGAGCGGCGATATGTGATTTTGGGTGTTTTCATCGTAGTGATGTTGATGCTGATCGGCCGTTTGTTTTACATCCAAATTGTGGATGACAAATATCTGGCTTTCGCCCAAAATAATGTACTTAAAAGGATTATCAAATATCCGGATCGTGGTGCAATCCTTGATAGAAAAGGAAAAATCCTGGTTCAGAATGAGCATGTTTATGACATTTTGGTAACTCCAAAACGAGTAAAAGAATTTGACACGGTTGAATTTTGCAAACTCTTACAAATCGATAAAGAAGGGTTTAACCAGCGCTGGGAAAAAGCTAAAAAGTTCTCTTACTTCCGTTCATCTATTTTTGAAAAACAACTCTCTTCAAGATTGTATAATTCTTTTCAGGAAAGGTTATCAGAATTTCCCGGCTTTACTGTTCAGCCACGTTCTGTTCGTTCTTATCCGGATTCTACCGCCGCTCAATTTCTCGGTTACATCAGTGAAGTTAACGATAAGATGATCGAAAAATCTCATGGCTATTATAATCCCGGCGATTATATCGGAATTAGTGGTGTAGAAAAAGCATACGAAACGGTACTGCGTGGCCAACGTGGTGTGGAAAATTCACTGGTAGATTCGCGTGGTGTTCCCAAAGGAAAATACCTGAATGGCATGTACGATACGGCCGCTGTAGCTGGCGAAAGGCTGATTTCTTCGCTGGATATCCGCATCCAAAAGCTTGGTGAAAAACTGATGCAAAACAAAGTAGGCAGCATTGTAGCGATCGAACCATCCACCGGTGAAATCCTGGCATTTGTAAGCAGTCCGACTTATGATCCAAACGAACTAGTTGGCAGAGAGCGTGGCAACAACATTTCGGCGATGTATAAAAATCCGTATAGCCCGTTGTTAATTCGCCCTATCCAGGCTTATTATCCACCAGGTTCATCTTTTAAACCGCTGGCTGCTTTAATTGCTTTGCAGGAAGGCATAATTACCCCGCAAACTACGTTTTTTTGCCCAGGCGGGTATCAGGCTGGTGGCCATTGGGTTGGTTGTACGCACCATCATGGCATAACCAATTTGAGTTACGGGATTGAAGGTTCCTGCAATACTTATTTTTGCAACGTCTTTAACAAAGTGATAAGTCAACCAAGTTTTCCAAACGTTGAAGCAAGTTATTTGAACTGGAAAAATCAAGTTAACAAATTTGGTTTTGGGGTGAAGTTAGATGTTGATCTACCAAATGAAAGAAAAGGATTAGTACCGGCTCCGGCCCGTTATGACCGTACTTATGGCAAACGGCACTGGCGTGCTAACACCATTATTTCACTAGCTATTGGTCAAGGTGAATTACTGGCCACACCGTTACAAATGGCCAATATTGAGTGCACTATTGCCAACCGAGGTTTCTATTATCGTCCGCATTTGATTAAAGCAATTGGTGATAAAGATGTAATCAAAGCAGAATTTAAAGAACGAATCAATGTTGGTATTGATTCTCAGTATTACGAACCAGTAATTAATGGTATGCAGGCAGTAGTTGAACGCGGAACTGGCGCAGCTTCACGCATTCCAGGTATAATCATGTGTGGCAAAACCGGAACAGCACAAAATCCGCACGGCGAAAATCATTCTGTTTTTGTTGCTTTTGCTCCACGCGATCATCCTAAAATTGCTATTGCTGTTGTAGTGGAAAATGCCGGACAAGGTGCCGCCTGGGCTGCGCCGATTGCTTCTTTTATGGTAGAAAAATACTTGCGTGATTCAATTACTCGTCGTCCTTCTGGCATCAATCCAAAAAAATATATGGAAACGAATCTGATGCCTTCAATGCCTGGAAGCAAACCGAAAGTGTATAACAAACAAATGCCTGGTGATTCTTCAAAAAAGTTTCCTATTGATAGCAATCATAAAAGCATCAAAAGAGATACCGGCCGTAAAAAGCCTGTTGCGCTTAAGTTAGCTATTAATCAACCTAAAAAAAAGCTGGATGAATAACCAGCGCAGCTTTTTTTTTAATGTAGATTGGTTTACGGTAGTGCTGTATCTCACTTTATGTGCTATTGGCTGGTTCAATATTCATTCGGCTATCTTTGATGAAACGCACCCAAGCATTATAGATTTAAGCACCAATTACGGCAAGCAGTTTATTTACATTCTGTCTGCAACCGTTTTGGCAACCATTATTTTGCTGATGGAAAGTCGCTTTTTCAGTGCATTGGCGCCGGCAGTTTATGCTATTACGGTTGCTTTACTGATTTTGGTTTTAGTTGTGGGCCGAAATGTAGGCGGAAACCAAGCCTGGATTTCACTTGGCGGCGGTTTCAGGTTGCAGCCCTCAGAATTTTCAAAATTTGCAACCTGCTTATTGTTAGCACGTTATCTAAGCGGAACAAACATTAAAGTATCTGATACCAATTCGTTTTTAATTGCTGCCGCGATTATCGGTTTCCCAATGGTTCTGATTATTTTGCAGCCAGATGCTGGTTCTACATTGGTTTTTTGCTCGCTCATTTTTGTACTTTACCGTGAAGGAATTTCACCGCTCTTTTTAATTGCTATCGGGATTGCCATTGCGCTGTTTATCCTCACTTTAGTACTCAATCAGTATCAGGTTTATTTTATAGGAATCCTTACCATAATTGCAGGCTTTTTAGTTTATCTTTTCCGCAGAAACCAAGCATTAATCATTACAATTGTAGCTGGTTTTATCCTTTCCATCTGCCTTATTTTCAGCGTCAACTTCTTGTACCATCACGTTTTAAAACAACATCAAACGGTTAGAATTGATGAATGGCTGGGTATCACAACAGATTTACGCGGAATCGGTTATAACGTAAATCAATCCAAAATTGCCATTGGTTCAGGGAAATTATGGGGAAAAGGTTATCTGAAAGGCACTCAAACCAAGTTTTCTTTCGTGCCCGAGCAAAGTACAGATTTTATTTTTTGCACCGTTGGAGAAGAATGGGGATTTGCCGGAACAGTCAGCGTGCTGGTTATCTACCTGATCCTGCTTTTCCGAATTGTATTTATAGCAGAAAGACAACGGTCAAACTTTTCCCGTATTTATGGTTATGGCGTGGCCTCAATCATCTTTTTTCACGTTTTTATCAATGTAGGCATGACGATTGGCTTGGTTCCCGTAATCGGAATTCCTTTGCCTTTAATTAGTTACGGGGGTTCTTCGCTGTGGAGTTTTACCATCCTGATTTTTATCCTGCTAAAACTGGATTCAAACCGGATGGGAATTATTTAGCAAATTATACCTGGTAAAAGAAGCATCAGTTTATAACTATACTTTAATCGAAAGTTTCCTGAAAAACGCTTTACGCAAACCTTTTCCGCAGCAAATCCATAAACTTTTCAGCGGTTACAGGCTTGTCTTTCCAGCTATTTTTTGCTGCGTAGTTTTGATTGAGAAAATTCTCTGCCTGTGCAAAATTATTATATCGGTTTAAAATGTTGATGGCTTCAGAATAAGCCAAATTGTAGCCGTTAAATAATTCTTTTACAAAAAGCAATTTATCATTCAGGCTGATCATCGTTTGCAAATCCTGCGCAGTTTTGTTTGCAGTTTCTGTTTTTGGCTGATTCAAACTTTTTTGTGCAGCAATCCGATCATTCAAAGTTAAAATTGCAGGTTCTGCCGTGCTTTTAGTTTCGCTGTTGGATGAAATGCTGAAATCCGAAGAAGATTCCGACTGTATGTTTAACGAAACCGTTTCTGGCCTAACAGAATGATGTTCACTTGTAGGATCTTTCAGCTCAAAACTTTCTTTTTGCAGATCCGGCTCTGATATCAATTTTGGGTCGATAAAAGAAGCATTAGTTTTTACGCTTTCTGCAGATTCTGTTTGTGACATTGCTCCAGGCAAAACAATTATTTCCTGCGGTGTTACAACTTCTTCCTGTGGCATCACTTCAGGCAAAATAATGGTTGCTTGTGGTGGTACAACTTCTTCTAAAGTTGGTTCAATTAATTCCACTGCTTTATTTTGAAACTGAACCGGTTCTTCTACCGCAAGCAAATCCTGCTCATCAAAATAATCTGCAATTTGTGGTTCTGGCGTTTCTGCTAACTGCAAAACAGGTTTCGCCACCGGCAAAGAAGCGGTTACAGACTGATGATTTATTTTTTGAAGTATGGCAATATGATCCGTTAAAAAATGAGCATTGGCCATAAAAAGCTCTAATTCCAGGTCGTTAAAGCCGTTTTCTGCCGCATTAAGATAGCTATATTGGTCTTTTAGTTCAGCAATTATCCCACCAATTTTTTTCAATATTTCCTGCTGATTCATAACTGTAATTGAGAGAAGATGTTGATAACTCGAACTTCAAAAATAATATTAAATTCTGATATTGACCGCCCAACAATACCAGTGCAAATGTTATTTAGTGAAGATGTTTTTAGAAGGAAAAATGAGTACGGCGGCAGCATAGAAGTTATCTGCGGCTCGATGTTTTCCGGCAAAACCGAAGAATTGATCCGCAGGTTAAAGCGTGCGCAAATTGCTAAGCTTTCTATAGAAATTTTTAAGCCAAAAACGGATACGCGCTATGATGAAACGGCCATTGTTTCGCACAATGCCAACGCAATTCCTTCTACCCCGGTTGATAATGCTTCTTCGATCCTGCTTTTAGGCAGCAACGCGCAAATTGTGGGTATTGATGAAGCGCAGTTTTTTGATAATGAATTACCGGATGTTTGCAACAAACTGGCAAATAAAGGTATCCGGGTGATTGTGGCAGGTTTGGATATGGATTATTCCGGAAAACCTTTTGGGCCGCTTCCGGCAATTATGGCAATGGCCGAAACGGTAACCAAAGTTCATGCAGTTTGTGTAATTTGCGGTCAGCCGGCATTATATTCTTACCGACTGATCGAAAATGACACTAAAATACTGTTAGGAGAAAAAGAAAGCTACGAGCCGCGTTGTCGTCGCTGTTTTTTGCTCGGTAAAAAAGTGAGTGCTTAAATTAGTTTTCTTTAGCCAATGACTCTAAATTCTGCACATCTGCTTTTAAGTCTTGCAAATGTTCGTTTAGCAGCTTTTGTAAATCAGCCGGCAAATCTTTTTCATCTAAAACTCCCTGATAAGCTGTTACAGCCGCCTGATCGCCGCTTAAACAACTGGAAATAGAAACGCCATCACTTCTGTTAGATAAAGTTCCTTTGATATCTAACCAGGCGCGGTGCAAAGTTCCGCCTAAACCACCTTCGTGCGCTGGTTTTTCTACACCATTATCGCTTAAATAAGTTCTGATTGCTTCTGCCTGGATATTTCTTGCGGTGGATAACTGCTCAAAATCTGCCAGTAAATTTTTATTACTAACCATTTCTGCCGCTTTTTGATAGCCTTCTTCGCCATCTACGCCAATGGTTACTAAGTGTTCTAAACTGCTGATTAATTTTTGATCTAAACTCATAACTTGTAATTTGTAAATGCTGAAATTTTGTTTGTAAAAGCTGTAACTATCTGCAATAAATATAGTTTGATCATTTACAATTTTAAATAATTCTTTTTGCTGAATATAAACAATTTACCAATGCTGTTTTTATCGACTAAAATTTAGAATGACATAAAAAAAGTGCTGATTTTTAAATCAGCACTTTTTTTAAAATTAGATATTCAAGTATTAACTTGCAATAGAAATCTTTTGCTTGTCTTTGATTGAATTTTGGATACAAGTAATCATACTTGCACAAGTGTTGTCCCAAGAGTTTTTACTTAAAAAAGCATCAACTTTACCCAGCCATTGTTTATCGTTTTTATGACTTAATTCATATTCAATTGCTTCGATAAAATCTTCTGCGGTTGCACCAATATGTACCAATTTGTTTTTACCATAAGGATTGATCACATCACGGATTGCAGTGGATACAACCGGTTTGCCTGCAGACAAATATTCAGGAGTTTTAGTTGGACTGATAAATTTAGTAGAATCATTCAACATAAACGGAATCAAAGCTACATCCCAACCAGATAAATAAGTTGGTAATTGCTCATAACTTTTTTGTCCAAGATAATGTATGTTTTTGTTTTTTGGCAAATGATCCCTGTTGATTTTTACAACTGGACCAATCAGCATAAACTCCCAAGTTGGCCTTGCATCTGCAATAGTACGAATTAATTCGATATCAAAACGTTCATCAATTACACCATAAAATCCAAGTTTAGGATTGGATATATTTGCCTGATCTGCTGGCTGAACTTTGTTTGTTCTGGCTTTTACAAAATGACTTTTATCTATGCTACTTGGAAA
This sequence comes from Janthinobacterium lividum, assembly GCA_050954865.1. Classification (GTDB taxonomy): domain Bacteria; phylum Bacteroidota; class Bacteroidia; order Sphingobacteriales; family Sphingobacteriaceae; genus Mucilaginibacter_A. The sequence goes on from JBPBQN010000161.1 coordinate 13,144, forward strand.
AGCATGAATGTTTGCATGCTGATGTTTTTTAGCTTCATATAAAGATTGTCCGCCGGTAAATACAACGTCAGATTTGGCCATCAACTTACGTTCCAATTCTTTCAGTTCTGCCGGTGCATTTTTAAACAAAGACAATTCATCCATGCAATCATAAACTACCAATCCCGGATTCAATTGCTCTGTAAATGAAAGTGCCATTGGAGTATAATACCAGAAAAGAAAATCTTCTCCGTCTTCATTTTCCATGAAATTATCCATCAGTTGTTTCATTACCAACTTCTCTTCTGCTTTAGATAATCCTGACTGAATATGCGGGACAACAACCCACAAGTTAGGCAGTCGTTTGGATATATTTAAGTATGCCTCTTCCTTAGCATCATGCATCGGTTCTTCTAAAAAATAAGTATTAAACATTTCAGAAAAACGAGTCAATAAATGCTGTGGGCGTTGATAAACAAAATCCCATCTCAGGTGTGAAAGGCAAAGCAGGTTTGCTGGTAATTTTTTCATGTTGTTGTGTACTGAAAGATTATGTGATTAAACACAATTTAAAATGTTTTGTTCTAACTGAACATAACTTTTTTTATGCTTTAACTTGTAAGAGCAAACAAGTAAGAAAAGTTATGGCATATCAGCTTAAAAAGTGGTTATTTAAAACACAATTAACAACGCAATTTAAATCGGTTTACAATATATAAACTTTTTTTTGAAACACCAAATAACAGACTACAAAATCATTGGCACAATTGTTTTTATGCTTACAAAATTGGTATATAAATATCAGTGTAAAATCAATGCTTTTTTTATCGCTTAAAAAAAGTCTTTGAATTGTAATCTTTGATTTGAAGAATAATCTAATTATGTATCCAAGATTAAAGTTTAATGATGAATGAAAAAGTAAAGTTTAAATTATTAATTACTTTTAATTAAACGCTGAATTTCATCCAACTTCATCAAAGCTTCTACTGGCGTTAAAGTGTTTACATCTAAGGCATTTAATACATCGCGGATTTTTACAAGTACCGGATCATCGATAGAAAACATTTGCAATTGCATAGCTTGCTTTTGTACTTTTTTGATGCTTTGTTTGATACTTTCTCCGCCCGTTCTTTCTGCTTCCAACTTCTTTAAAATTTCGCCTGCGCGCGATAAAACTTTTGGTGGCATACCGGCCAACTTTGCAACATGAATACCGAAACTATGTTCGCTTCCGCCGGGCACTAATTTCCGCAGAAAAATAATTTTTTGTCCGGTTTCTTTCACCGCAACATTGAAGTTTTTAATGCGGTAAAGAGAGTTCGTTAATTCGTTCAATTCATGGTAATGTGTGGCAAATAATGTTTTGGCTTTGGCGGAAGGATGATTGTGCAAATACTCTGCAATGGACCACGCAATTGAAATCCCATCATAAGTAGAAGTTCCGCGACCAATTTCGTCCAGCAAAACCAAACTGCGGTTAGAAATATTGTTGAGAATGCTGGCCGTTTCATTCATTTCCACCATAAAAGTAGATTCGCCGGAACTAAGATTATCCGAAGCACCAACGCGCGTAAAAATTTTATCAACCAAACCAATATGTGCTTCTTTTACCGGCACAAAACAGCCGATTTGCGCCATCAGCACAATTAAGCCGGTTTGACGGAGAATGGCAGATTTTCCGGCCATATTCGGGCCAGTAATGATGATGATCTGCTGCGATTCTGAATCCAGGAAAACATCATTGGTAATGTATTCTTCGCCCAACGGCAAATTCTTTTCAATCACCGGATGGCGGCCGCCTTTGATGTCAATCCGATCCTCCAGATCAACAATCGGTTTTTGATAGCTGTTTTTATGAGCAATTTTTGCGAAACAAAGCAGCACATCCAGCTTGGCCAGAATACGTGCGTTGAGTTGAATGGGTTTAATGTAAGAACTGATGCTGTGCAGCAAATTCTGATACAGGCGCGTTTCGATGGCGAAAATCTTTTCCTCGGCACCCAAAATCTGTTCTTCATATTCTTTTAGTTCCGGAGTGATGTAACGTTCGGCATTTACCAGCGTTTGCTTGCGTATCCAGCCTTCCGGAACTTTATCTTTGTGTGTATGCGTAACTTCCAGATAATAACCAAAAACGCTGTTAAAAGCTACTTTTAAGGAAGGAATGCCGGTTTCTTCTGCTTCGCGACGTTGTATTTCGAGCAAAAAATCTTTTCCACCGAAAGCAATTTTACGCAGATGATCAAGTTCTTCATCCACGCCATCGGCCATTACGCCACCTTTCAGCAGCAAAACCGGTGGTTCCACAGCAACTTCTTTTTCAATTTTTTCGCGGATAGAAACACAGGCGTTTAACTGCTCAGCCAGCTGTTGTAAAAACAGGTTATCAGATTGTTCGCAAAGCGATTTCACTTCCGCTGTAGCCAGCAATGCTCTTTTTAGCTGTATAATTTCGCGGGGATTTACTTTTTGCAAACCGATTTTGGAAATCAAGCGTTCCAGATCGCCAATTTGCTTAATCTGGTGCAGCAGCTGTTCGGCCAATGCTTCGTTTACATATAAAAAATCGACGACTTCCAGCCGTTCCTGTATTGGTTTCAGTTCTTTCAGCGGCATCAAAATCCATTTCCGCAACAACCTTGCGCCCATCGGCGAAGCGGTTTGATCCAGCACGTGGAAAAGCGTAATGGCGTTTTCATTGGCAGAATCCAGCAGTTCAAGATTGCGAACGGTAAATCGATCCAACCACAAATATTTCTGATGTTCAATCCGGCTGATGCCCGAAATATGCTGCAAGTTGCGATGCTCCGTTTCGTTGATGTAATGCAACGTTACGCCAGCCGCCACAATGGCCGAAGCCAGCCGGTCAATCCCAAAACCTTTTAAATTTTTAACCTCAAAATGCTTCAATAAAGTTTCCGAAGCAAAATCGGTAGTAAAAGCCCAATCGTCTAAACAATACGTGTAAAAACCTTCGCCAAAAGCTTCGGCAAATTCTTTTTGTTTTTGCTTGGAAAAGATGACTTCATTCGGCCTAAAACTTTGCAGCAACTGATCAATATATTCGGGATCGCCTTGCGCCGCCAAAAATTCGCCAGTAGAAATATCCAGCAAAGCCAAACCAATCTGGTTTTTTTCAAAATGCAGCGTGGCTACATAATTATTTGATTTTTGGCTGAGGATGTTATCATTATAAGAAACGCCGGGCGTAACCAGTTCGGTAACGCCTCGTTTAACGATGGTTTTGGTAGCTTTCGGATCTTCCAGCTGATCGCAAATGGCCACACGCTGACCGGCGCGAACCAGTTTTGGCAGATAAGTATCCAGCGAATGATGCGGAAAACCAGCCAGCTCGATGGAAGTGCCCGAACCGTTTGCCCGTTTCGTTAAAATAATTCCTAAAATGCGGGAAGTGGTTACGGCATCTTCCCCAAAAGTTTCATAAAAATCGCCCACCCGAAACAACAGCAATGCACCCGGATATTTAGCCTTGATCTGGCCGTGCTGTTGCATTAAAGGTGTTTCTGCCGAAGTTTTCTTTCCCAAATTTTAAATCAATTTAGCTGTAAAGTTAATTGATGGAAAGCTTTTTACCGCGGCCAGGGAAAAATAGTAGATAAAAGAAGCATCAGCCGGAAATCAACCTAAAGGATTACACCAAATTTTACCTGATAAAAGAAGCATCAACTTTAAAACCTTATCGTACAAAAATCTTTTATAAATAACTGGAACCTGATTTTATTATCATATTTGAACCCATGAAAACTGATCTTCAACAAAAATTCGAGGAGTTATTTAATCAGCCTGCTACTGCAAGTTTTTTTGCGCCGGGCCGTGTAAATTTAATTGGCGAACATATTGATTATAACGGCGGTTTGGTTTTGCCTTGCGCCATTACTTTCGGCACAAACCTGCTGGTTGCAGAAAACAAGGAAGGAATTTTTCGTTTCCGAAGTCTGGATTTTGAGGATCAGTTAGACATTCCCGTTCAGGAAAAATACGAAAAACAAGGCAAAGAATGGTTTAATTATGCGGTTGGCGTGATACAGCAATTTTTAGGGCATAAAAGAAGCATCAAGGGTTTGGACATGCTTTTTCGAGGAAATGTGCCCGTTGCATCCGGACTTTCGTCTTCAGCTTCGATTGAGATTGTAACGGCTTTTGCCTTGAATGAAGTTTATAATTCCCGTTTTTCCAAACTCGAACTGGTGCAGTTGAGCAAAAGTGTAGAAAACGATTTTATCGGCGTAAACAGCGGCATTATGGATCAGTTTGCGGTTGCTTTCGGAGAAAAAGACAAAGCAATCGAACTGAATTGTGATACGTTAAAATACAAAATAGTTGATTGTAATTTGCAGGATTATGTGCTGGCAATCATCAACACAAAAAAACCACGTCAGCTTTCAGAATCTAAATACAATGAGCGCGTGGAAGAATGTCAAACAGCTTTAAAAGATTTGAACAAAGAGTTGCATATAGATTATTTGTGTGCGATTGATACCGCAACTTTTAACAAACATGCGCATTTGATCAGCAATGAAACCGTAAAAAAACGCGCGCGCCACGTAATTGAAGAAAATGACCGTGTAAAAGAAGCAACGCAGGTTTTGGCCGATGGAGAACTGCAACGTTTTGGCGAACTGCTTTACGCTTCGCACGCTTCTTTAAAAGATTTGTATGAGGTTACCGGAAAGGAATTGGACACGGTGATCGAATTTTGCAAAGAACAAAAAACGGTTGCCGGTGCCCGGATGACAGGCGCAGGTTTTGGTGGTTGCGCTATCGCATTGGTTGAAAAAGATGCTTTTGATGATTTTGCAAAAGATCTGGTTCAGTATTATACTTCTATTATTGGCTATCAACCTGAAGTTTATAATTCTTTAATTGGAGATGGTGTGAAGGAGGATTGAGGTTTTGGATTTGAGGTATGAGCTATCAGCAATCAGTTTTTAACCAAACTAATCTACATTTATAACTATTCCAATTTTTCATCCACGCTTCTCACTCTTCTATAAAAATATGCGCAAATTAAAACTCGATGAATTAAACCGCGTTGATGTAGAAACCTTTAAACAGCAGCAAAAATTACCGGTTACAGTGGTTTTAGATAGCGTCCGCAGCATGCATAACATTGGTTCCATCTTTCGTACCTCAGACGGTTTTGCGGTAGATCAGATTTTTTTGTGTGGCATTACGGCGCAACCGCCGCATCGGGAAATCGAAAAAACAGCTTTAGGTGCTACACAATCCATCAGCTGGACTTATTTTGAGTCGATAAAAGAAGCATTACAAAAACTTCGGGAAGACAACTACCAAATTATTGCGGTAGAACAAGCTGAAAACAGCATTAGCCTAAATCAGTTTCAACCTAAAAACGGAGAAAAATATGCTTTGATTTTTGGTAACGAAGTGAATGGCGTAAGCGAGGAAGTGATGGAAGTGATTGATGCTTGTATCGAAATTCCGCAGTTTGGCACCAAGCATTCTTTTAATATTGTGGTTTCGGCAGGTATTGTTTTGTGGGATTTTTTTGCGAAACTGAACTTAGCACAGAAATTTTGATTTCTAGCTAACCTATAAAGTTTATTCAAAAAAATCCCTCATCAATTTTGTTGATGAGGGATTTTTTGTAGCCCGTAGGGGAATCGAACCCCTGTTTCTAGAATGAAAATCTAACGTCCTAACCCCTAGACGAACGGGCCTTTTATAAGTTGACCTAAATTAAATCTACCTTGAAATATTAAGATGATTTATTTTAAATCTTGAGCAAAGATATAAATCTGCACCATCACGTCAAATACTTTATTCATAAATTAAGAGAGATTTTTTTAGTTTACGTTTCAATCATGAATCATAAAAAAAGGTGGATAAAAACAGTATATACTATTTTTATCCACCTAAAATCTTATAAAATTTTAGAACAATGTTAGATCAGATAATTGCTGATGTAGAATTGAAATTTGTTTATCTTAATATTCATCTTTACGACCGCCGCTACCGCCTTTGTAGCCGCCACCACCGCCATTTCCACCTTTGTAACCACCTTTATCATAACCACCACGACTGCTTCCGCCGCCGCTATAGCCACCACCGCTACCGCCACGACTGTTACCGCCACCGCTATAACCGCCGCCACCACTATTTCCACCTTTGTAGCCACCGCCACCACTGTTTCCACCGCCGCCGAAGCTTCTTCTGGAATCGTCTCTTTTATCTTCAGATTTGTTGACTACAATAGAACGACCTTCAACCGATGAACCATTCAGTTCATCAATTGCCTTTTGTGCCATGGTATCATCCGGCATTTCAACAAATCCAAATCCTTTGCTTCGTCCTGAAAACTTATCAATAATAATCTTCACTGATGATACTTCACCATAAGCTTCAAAAACTTCTTTTAACCTGCTTTCTTCCAAAGCAAATGGAAGGCTTCCTACAAAAATGTTCATTATTGTTTTTAATTTGATTTTATATCTATTTCAAAAATACTTATATTAAATTTAAAATTTACTATTAAATAAATATAAATTTTTTTAATGCAATAAGGTTTATAAACTTATCGCTAAAAACAAAAAGGCACATCAACCTGATGCGCCTTTTTGTTTTTAAAAACTTTGTTGTTTAGAACAAAGTGAATTCTACACGACGGTTTTTCTGACGACCGGCAGCAGTTTTGTTAGTTGCAATTGGCTGGGTTGAACCGTAACCAGTTGCTTCTATACGTGATGCGTTAGCACCTTTGCTTACTAAGTATTGACGAATTGCTTCAGCGCGATCTTTAGATAAAGCTAAGTTAAGCGCAGCAGAACCAGTGTTATCAGTATGACCAGCAAGTTTTAAGCTAAAGTTTTTAGAAACTAATAAGTCAGCAACGCGATCCAAACTTGGGAAAGAATGATCCCGGATAGTGGCTTTACCTAAATCAAATTCCAGATTTTTAATTGCTTCTCTAACTACTTTTCTATCTTCTTCAGTTACGTAAACTTTAACATCTGGTTTATTAACTGGTAAAGTACAACCTGAACCATCAACAGCAGTTCCGGATGGAGTACCAGGACATTTGTCAAATTTGTTAGCTACACCATCAGCATCATCATCACCAAAATCTTTTGCGTATTGGTCTTTAAGTGCTTGTTCTTCACGCACTCTGTTAGCTTCAGACATTGCTACCATGTTTTTCAACTCAGCAGCTTCTGCAGCACTTTCTTCACGCAATGCAGCAATCGGGCTGTAATTTGTCAATTGAGAAGAAGACCTTCTACCTATTGAAAACTCTAAACCAGCGTGTGCATAAGAAAATTTATCATTGTTTGCTCCACGGACACCATCAAACGTTGGTGTTTTCATGAAGTAAACATTGTATCCTAAATCAAGATTGATTGTTTTAGACAAACCAAATTTTAAACCTGCACCAACTGGTATAAAAAAGTTTTCTCTGTAATAACCACCTTCACTATTAGCTACACCTTGAACATTTGGGCTGTAAGACATGTAACCAGCACCAGCGGTAAGATACGGAGACAATACAGAACGTTTGTGGTTCAAACTCATGTTAGCAACAGTAAAGTTAGCACTTAAAGATCCAGCGTATTGAACGTTTGTTGTAAAGCTACTGTTGTTTTGAGCAACTGATGGGGAAGGAAGTGAATTAGCCTGATAGCCTCTTACTTTACCAGCCAAGAAATCTGCTTGAATACCAAAAGATGGTAAAATTTGTTTTTTAACATAAGCACCGTAACCCCAAGTTTCTTCCGGCGTACGGAAATCACCATTAGTTGCATTGTTAAATGGGGTAAAATGTGTTAACATACCACCATTTAAGCCGATTGACCAGGTACGGAAATGTTTTTTTTCAAAATGTTTGGTTGTGTCTGAATTCATGCTGCTCTGAGCAAATAACGATGTTGATAGTCCTACAGCAGACAAGGTAAGAGCCAACTTTGTAATCTTTGATTTCATTTCTTTGATAGTTTTTATAATTCGGCTTGTACGTAATAAATTTTTAAATGGTCATGCGTACAAGCATTATTGTAAATTATACCCTAAAAAATATTGCCAAAAATGATGATCCAAATGTTAAATATGGATACTTAAAGCTAAGTATTTGATTGATAAGCTAAAAAATAATTGGCAGCCAAGTAAAAATGTTAATCAAATGATTAACTGATTACTGCCAACACTGACTAAATAAACATACATTTTTCCGGTTATGACTACTATTGTACTAAAAACGTTTTCAGTATAGTAGTCATTTGTCAGTGTTTGGCAGATGTGTCAGGCTGAACCAATATAAACATTAGCAAGGCTGATGCTTTTTTTACAGGAGAAAATCTAAAGTCAGCAAATTATAAAAGAAACAAACCAAATTTATGCTGATAAAAGAAGCATTTCTTCAATTAATAAGCTGAAAAACAATTTATTAAAGTTTCTTTTTTCGCCAAGGTTTTTTGTGGCCTGATGATCTTTTTAGTTCAGGCTGATAAACCGGGCCTTCGCCTAAAGCCTCCGGCAAAGGCATTTGCTCAATTGGCCGACCAATCATACTTTCGATATTGCTAAATTTCCGCTGGTCTTTTTCGTTGATAAAAGTAATTGCTGTGCCAGTAGTTTCTGCTCTTGCAGTACGGCCAATACGATGAATGTAATCTTCTGGATCATGTGGCACATCATAATTTATGACCAAACTAATTCCTTCAACATCAATTCCTCGTGACAAAACGTCTGTGCCAATTAAAACAGGTAACTGTCTGCTTTTAAAGGCACGCAGAATATTTTCTCGTTGTTCCTGCTCCAAATCAGAATGGAAAGCTTCTACCTTCATTCCCGCACGAAAAAGCGTTTGATACAATTGCTTCACTTTTTCTTTGGTAGATACAAAAACGATTGTGCTGGCGTAATTTCCTTCTGCCAGAATAGATTTGATCAATGCTAATTTCTGATGATCAAAAACCATATAAACCTGCTGCAAAATACCAACGGCTGGTTGCGAAATGGCAATATTAATTTGTTCCGGATTTTGCAGGATTTTATTGGATAGCATCCTGATTTTAGGAGCCATTGTGGCAGAAAACAATAGTGTTTGCCGTTTTTGTGGCAGATAACTGATGATCCTGACGATGTCATCATGAAAACCCATATCCAGCATTCGGTCAGCTTCATCTAAAATGAGATGCTGCAACTGGTTCAATTTTACAACTCCAGAAGTTAAATGCGCAATTAAACGGCCCGGCGTTGCAATAATAATATCCACACCTTCGCTTAACGAACGGCGTTGCTGCTCGTAACTTGCACCGTCGCCCCCGCCATAAACCGCAATAGAACTGATGCCGGCAAAATAAGCCAACCCTTCTGTTTGCTGATCAATTTGCTGAACCAACTCTCGTGTTGGTGCCAAAATCAAGGTATTAACCAAACTTTTTTGTTCCGCAACACAAATCTGGTGCATAATAGGTAACAGATAAGCTGCCGTTTTGCCCGTTCCGGTTTGGGCGCAGGCAATTAAATCGTGCTTTTCAAGGATGATTGGAATAGCTTGTTCCTGAATTGGCGTTGGCTTACGGAAACCCATGCTATCCAGCCCTTCCTGCAGTTTTGGATCAAAGTTAAAATCAGTAAATGTCAAAAGTAATTGGCGTATTAAAAATGATGTCGAATTATAGCTAATGCAATTTTTATAAATATATGCTTTTTTGGCAGATATTGTGGCATGCTTCTTTTATCGGTATAAATTTACCCGTGTAAAAACAGCATCTATTTATTTTCGGTTTCCAGTTGATGATTTTTTTGCAGAATATCAGCCACAATTTGTTCCGCATGAATTCTGGAATTTTCGATAAACCACAAATGCGTGTTCATGCCGCCGCAAACCACGCCGGCCAGATAAATCCCTTTTTGGTTAGTTTCCATCGTTTCCGGATCGTATTGCGGCAAACACAATTCATCCGCAGAAAGCGCAACGCCCATCATTTTCAAAAAATCAAAATCTGGCTGATAACCGGTTAAAGCCAGCACAAAATCATTTGCAATCGTTACCAAACCTTCGGAAGTTTGAATATCAACTTCAAATTCTCTGATGGCTGCCAGTTCAGATTGATAATAAACTTTAATTGTTCCTTCTTTAATCCGGTTGATAATATCCGGCCGGACCCAATATTTTACACGTTCATTGATATCATCTTTACGGATCACCATTGTTACTTCTGCACCTTTTCTAAAAGTTTCCAGCGCAGCATCTACCGAAGAATTACTCGCGCCAACCACCAGCACTTTTTGCATCGTATAAAAACTTGGGTCTTTATAATAATGACGCACTTTGGGTAAATCCTCGCCCGGAATGTTCATTTTCACCGGAATGTCGTAAAAACCGGTTGCAATAATTATTTTTCTAGTTTGATAAACGCCCCGGTTCGTTATTACTTCATAACCTTCGTTTTTAGGTTGATTGCTGAGAACGGTTTCAAAAAGATGAATATTCAGTTCATTAGAAGTTGTTACACGACGATAATATTCCAGCGATTCTGACCGTGTAGGTTTAATGCTATTGGATACGAAAGGCACGTTGCCAATTTCCAGTTTTTCTGAAGTCGAAAAAAAAGTCATCCCCGAAGGGTAATTATAAAGCGAATTTACAAGTGTTCCTTTTTCGATAATCAGGTAATTTAAACCGTTTTTTTTAGCTTCCAGCGCGCAGGCTAATCCAATCGGGCCGCCGCCAACAATCAATAAATCAAGCATATATTTTTGTGGGATAAAAGAAGTATCAATAAAAATCAATGCTTCTTTTACAGGTAAAAAAATCATTAAAAAACAAAAGCCAGAAGTTTTCTGGCTGCAAGTATAATTTAAAAAGAAGAAGGTTGTTTGAAAAAAAGTGGGTAAGCTACTTCTATCGCACCGCTACAACTCTCTACCCTTGCTGCGTTCCCGCCCTGGGGGAGTTCAAGAGGAGCTGGTCGTAAAAGACTTACCCGCCACAAAAGTAGAAAAATTTTTAAATTAAACCAGCTTTTAAAAAAACAGCTGGTTTAAACCGCATTTTTTAGTCTGAGTTCTGTTTCAATTTCCATCAAAGCGTTATGAAACCGGCGAGTTGGCGTTTTTAACACCACAATTTTATCGGCATAAAAGAAGCATTCAAATGGAAGATGTTCAAAATATGTCCACAATTTTTCAAAGCTTTCCTCAGAAAGTGATCTGGCAATGGTAATATGCGGCGCGTTCGGCACGCCCGAACCAAGTACCTTTTTAAATCTGGCAAAAGTTGCTTCGGCTTCAATATTCAAATCTACTTTAGCATAAATGGTATAAGTATTTTGATGTTCAAAATAATCAAAACCACAAACCTTTAGTTGTACAGGTTTTTCCTGCTGCAATTTCTGATCGTAATAAGTTAACTTTTCCTCCATAAACAAAGCTTTTTTATCATAATAATGATTTACAGTGATTTGCGCTTTGCTGTTAAAAGAATGAAAATAACCAATCAGCTCCTTTGCCTTGTCTTTAAAAGCACAAATGCTTGCTGTAATTTCTTCGCTTGGCGTAATTACAAGCAAATAGTTCTGGCTATTTATCTTGGTAAAAGGAACTGGATTGAATATTTTCATTCACATAATTACTAATTAATTTAGTATAAAACTATTCCATTTATCAACATTTTATCAACAAGCTTATTAACAATAAGCTGTTTTAATTAAGCTGTGAGATGGATTGATTTAGAAAGAGGAATTAAACTTCTTGATAAAAAAATTGTCTGTAATGTAACTTTTAAAAAACCGCATAGTATAAACCAAAAAAATATACGATAATTGCAGCATTTTCTAAGCATTTTAAATTAGATAATAAATGAAACTACAACGCCATTTTATGCCTGCTGTTCGAGCTGTATTTGCTCCGGTAGCCGCTGCGTTAGTTTTGGTTTCAACGCTTTTCTTCCCTTTAAGGCGACGACGGTTTTTTATTTCCAGACTTTGAATTAATTAAACATATTTTTTAGTTATCGAGATGGAAAAAGCATGTATGATGCTTATATTGATTCCTTCCGCTATTTAATCCTTTTTTTAATGGAAATTTTGTTTTTCCCACATGACAATTCAAGATTTTAAAATACAGGTAGCCACCGGCGAACATGCAGATTATGCCGCAAAAATTTGCGATGAAATGGCCGAATCTGCCAAAGCACGTGGCACTGGCATTGCCACACGCTCACCAGAATATGTAGCTAACAAAATGCTGGAAGGCAAGGCCGTAATCGCTATTTATAAAGATGGCACCTGGGCTGGTTTCTGTTATATCGAAACCTGGAGCCATGGGCAATTTGTGGCCAACTCCGGTTTGATTGTGAATCCGGTTTTCCGCAAGGTTGGTTTGGCAAAAGCCATCAAACATGAAGTTTTTAAGCTGTCCCGAAAAAAATATCCTGATGCCAAAATTTTTGGTTTAACTACTGGTTTGGCTGTAATGAAAATTAATTCTGAATTAGGTTACGAACCGGTAACGTATTCAGAATTAACACAGGACGAAGCATTCTGGCAAGGCTGCAAAAGCTGCGTGAATTATGATATTTTAATGAGTAAAGAACGCAAAAACTGTATGTGCACCGCTATGCTTTTTGATCCGGAAGAAAAAGCCAAGGAATTTGAAGACAAGATGAAAAAGCTAAGCCATAAAGCCACTTTGTTGGAACGGATTGAAGGCGCATTAAAAAAATCAACCAAAACAATTGAAACTTTAGGTTTGGGCATTACCAAACTAACTGATATTTAACCATGAAAGAAAAAGTAGTTTTAGCTTTTAGCGGAGGTTTGGACACTTCGTTTTGCAGTATTTATTTGAGCCAGGATTTGGGTATGGAAGTTCATTCCGTAATTGTAAATACCGGTGGTTTTAGTGCTGAAGAATTAGCCGATGTAGAACGCCGCGCTTATAAAATGGGCGTAGTTTCGCATCATGTAGTTGATGAAACTGAAAATTTTTACAATGCCTGCGTTCGCTATCTGATTTATGGAAATGTGTTGAAAAACAACACTTATCCGCTTTCTGTAAGTGCAGAGCGTGTTAGTCAGGCCACAGCCATTGCGTTGTACGCCAAAAAAATCGGTGCAGAATATGTGGCACACGGCAGCACTGGTGCGGGCAACGATCAGGTTCGGTTTGATATGATTTTTAACATCATTATTCCGGAAGTAAAAATCTTAACGCCGATTCGTGATTTAAAACTGAGTCGCGAAGCCGAAATCAAATACCTGAAAGAGCACGGCGTGGAAATGAATTTCGAAAAAGCCAAATATTCCATTAATAAGGGTATCTGGGGAACTTCAGTTGGCGGCAAAGAAACGCTGACTTCTCACGAAGGTTTGCCGGATGATGCTTGGCCAACGCAACTCAGCAAAAATGGTTCAGAAAAAGTAACGCTGGAATTTAAACAGGGCGAACTGATTGGCATTAACGACGAAACTTTTGACCATCCAACCAAAGCCATCCAAAAACTACAGGAAATTTCTGCTCCTTATGCAATCGGCCGCGATATTCATGTTGGTGATACAATTATCGGCATTAAAGGCCGTGTCGGTTTCGAAGCTGCTGCGCCAATGGTAATTATCAAAGCGCATCATACTTTAGAAAAACATACGTTGACCAAATGGCAGTTAAACTGGAAAGATCAGCTTTCTACTTTTTATGGTAATTGGCTGCATGAAGGTCAGTTCCACGATCCTGTTATGCGCAACATTGAAGCTTTTTTGAGCGATACGCAGCAACAGGTTTCAGGCAAAGTATTTGTGCAGCTATATCCATACCGTTTTCAGGTTGTAGGTATCGAATCAGCGCATGATTTAATGTCGAATAAATTTGGCAGTTACGGTGAAATGAACAATTCCTGGAGCGGCGAAGATGTAAAAGGATTCTCGAAAATATTTGGTAATCAGGTCGTGATTTATCATAAAGTTAACGGCAATAATTAGGATGCAAAACCTTGCATTTTCAAAAAGCGAATGCCTTTCGCACTATACTTGGGGTGATGATTGCCATGCCTGGAATTTTATTGATACGGAAGAATTATCCGTTAAGCAGGAATTGATGCCGCCCGATACATCCGAAAAACCGCATTATCATAAAATGGCTACGCAGCTGTTTTTTATTTTAAAAGGCCGCGCTGTTTTTACAATTGATGGCATTACATCAGAATTAAGAGAACAGCAAGGCATACAGATCAATCCCGGACAAAAGCATTTTATCGCTAACAAAAACAACACGGATTTAGAGTTTATTTTATACGCTTATCCATCTTCAAAAAATGACAGAATCGAGCTTTAAAATAAAAGTAGGAATTGTTGGTGGCGCAGGTTATACAGGCGGCGAAATGCTGCGGATTTTACTCAATCACCCAAACGTAGAAATTGCATTTGTAAACAGCAGCAGTAATGCCGGAAACTATATTTATGATGTTCATAAAGATCTTTTTGGTGATACAGAAATAAAATTCAGTAGCGAATTATCCAGCGAGATTGATGTTTTATTTTTGTGCGTTGGGCACGGTGATGCAAAGAAATTTTTAGAAGCAAATCCAATTGCTGATCACATCAAAATCATTGATTTAAGTCAGGATTTTAGGTTAACCAACAACGCACAACTGGCAACGCGCAACTTCATTTATGGCTTACCCGAACTCCAAAAAACATCGATAAAAACAGCATCTAACATTGCCAATCCAGGCTGCTTTGCTACTTGTATTCAGTTAGGTTTGCTTCCTTTAGCATCAAAAAATTTGTTGTTAAACGAAGTACATATTTCAGCTACAACAGGTTCAACCGGTGCCGGACAAAGCCTCGCTCCTACTTCGCATTTTACCTGGCGAAACGATAATTTGTCGGTTTATAAAGCTTTTAACCATCAGCATTTACATGAAATCAGCCAGTCGTTAAACCAGTTGCAAACTGATTTTCCGGTTTATCCGAGTGATAAAAACAAGCTGAACTTTATTCCTTATCGCGGAGACTTTACGCGCGGCATTTTGGCTTCTATTTACACCGAATGTGATTTGAGTGAAGAAGAAGCCACACAATTATACACTGATTTTTACTCTGAACATCCGTTTACACATGTTACCAATCGTGATATTGACTTAAAACAAGTTGTGAATACCAACAAATGCTTCATTCAGGTGAAAAAACACGGTAACAAAATTTTCCTGATCAGCATAATGGATAATCTGTTAAAAGGCGCATCAGGACAAGCCGTACAAAACATGAACTTGATGTTTGATTTTCCTGAAACAGCTGGCCTTAAACTAAAAGCAAACGCATTTTAAAACCATTTTTTATGAAACCATTCGACGTTTATCCCATCAACCACATCAATATTGTAAAAGGTCAGGGCAGCTTGGTTTGGGACGATAAAGGCCAGGAATATCTGGATTTATATGGAGGTCATGCCGTAATTTCCATCGGACACACGCATCCGCATTATGTAAAACGCTTGGAAGATCAGTTGCATCAGCTTGGTTTTTACAGTAATTCGATTGAAATTCCTATCCAAAAAGAATTTGCGGAGAAACTGGGCAAAGTTTCCGGCAGAGAAGATTACCAACTGTTTTTATGCAATTCTGGAGCCGAAGCAAATGAAAATGCTTTGAAATTAGCTTCTTTTTACAATGGAAAAAAGAAGGTTATTGCTTTCCGTAAAGCGTTTCATGGCCGTACTTCGCTGGCGGTTGCCGTTACGGATAATCCAAACATCCTGGCTCCGATTAATGAAACGGATAACGTAATTTTTCTTCCCTGGAAAGATGAAGCTGCGTTAGAACAAGCTTTTGCAGAGAACGAGATCAGTTCTGTCATCATCGAAGGTATTCAGGGCGTTGGCGGAATCCAGGTTGCGCCGGAAAGCTTTCTGCAAAAAATCCGTTCGCTTTGCGATGCATATAATGCTGTTTTTATTGCTGATTCTGTACAATGCGGTTATGGCCGTACCGGTAAGTTTTATTCGCATGATTTTGCTGGCGTAGATGCTGATATTTACACCATGGCAAAAGGAATGGGCAACGGTTTCCCGATCGGCGGCATTTCTATTTCGTCTAAAATCAAGCCGGTTTATTATATGCTTGGAACTACTTTTGGCGGTAATCATTTGGCTTGCGCAGCAGGATTGGCCGTTTTGGATGTGATGGAACAGGATAACCTGATGCAAAATGCAGCCGAAGTTGGCGGTTATTTAATTGAAGAATTGAATAAATTTGAGCAGGTAAAAGAAGTACGCGGTCGTGGGTTGATGATTGGTATTGATTTACCGGAATCATTGGCGCATGTTAAAGCGGAGCTTTTGTTTAAATATCATATTTTTACCGGCGAAGCGAAACCGAATGTAATCCGTTTGCTGCCAGCATTAAATTTGACTAAAGTTCACGCGGATCGTTTTTTGGAAGCATTTAGTTCGGCTTTGAAAAATGCGCCGGTTGCGGAGTTGCATCCAACAATGTAAGTTTTTTCTGTCATTTTGATTTTGCTATAGGTTCGTTGTTTTCTGTCATTTCGACCCTAGGGAGAAATCCTATTCTAAGTGAAAGAGAAATTTTGCACATTCGAATAAGATTTCTCCCTACGATCGAAATGACAAAGCGTACAAATTCATCTTAATAAAAAGTTCTTCAATATCAACAATGAAATTATTCTCCTCCGTAAACGATGTTGCCAACATAAATTACTTGGTAAAAGAAGCATTGGAACTCAAAAAAAATCCGTTCGCTTTTCAGCATTTGGGTAAAAATAAAACCATCGGACTGGTTTTTATGAACCCAAGTTTACGCACGCGCATGAGCACACAAAAAGCTGCCATGAATTTGGGTATGAACGTGATGGTTTTAAACATTGATAAAGAAGGCTGGGCTTTGGAATTGCGCGACGGTGTAAAAATGGATGGCACAACGGTAGAACACATCCGCGAAGCAGCTGCTGTAATGGGACAATATGTTGACATTTTAGGATTACGCTCTTTCCCTGGTTTGAAAGATCGCGAAGAAGATTATGGCGAAGTTATTTTTAACAAGTTTGTAGAATTGTGTGGTGTTCCGGTGGTAAGTCTGGAATCGGCAACAAGGCATCCGCTGCAAAGCCTGGCTGATTTAATCACAATTGAAGAACTGAAAACCAAACCTCGCCCAAAAGTAGTTTTAACCTGGGCGCCGCACGTAAAAGCTTTGCCGCAAGCTGTTCCCAATTCTTTTGCAGAATGGATGTGCAAAGCGGATGTTGATTTTACAATTGTGCATCCGGCCGGACTGGAGCTTTCTGCGGAGTTTACACAAGGCGCAACCATTACCCATAATCAAACGGAAGCTTTGCAGGATGCTGATTTTATTTATGTAAAAAACTGGTCGGCTTTTGAGCCTTATGGAAAAGTGATCCCAGGAAATGAAGATTGGATGCTGACGAATGATAAACTAAAAAACACCAATCAGGCCAAAGTAATGCACTGCTTGCCAGTTCGCCGTGATCTGGAACTATCAGCAGAAGTATTGGACGGGCCAAATTCTATCGTGATAAAAGAAGCAGCAAACCGCGAATGGGCAGCACAAGCCGTTTTAAAACAAATGCTGGAAACGACATAATTATTCTGTTTCCGGGATTGAAAAAGGTTCTTTTTTGATGAAGAAATCAGTTATCCGGTTGAGTGTTAAACCTTGTGCCACTACAGAAAATATCACTATAAAATAGCAGCTGGCTTCGATTACTTCTTTATATTTACTATCCGGAATGGATAATGCCAGCGCAATGGAAATACCGCCGCGTACGCCTGCCCAGGTTAAAATTCCGATGTTATTGTAATTAACGTTGAGTGTTCTCCGCAGAAAAACAATTGGCACCAATACACTTAAACACCTGGCAATCAATATAATTACAATCGCGCCGAGACAAACTAGCCAGTAATAAGTTAGAAAAGGCATCATCACAATCCGCAGGCCGATCATCACAAAGAGAATAGTGTTCATCAATTCATCAATCAGCGTCCAGAATTTTTCCAGAAAATCATTCATTTTTCCGGAAGGATCTTTACCAAATTTGAGGTTACCGATCAGTAATCCGGCAGAAACTACAGCCAGCGGAATAGACAAATGCAGTTTATTTGCCAGCACAGAAATGCCCATCACCAAAGCCAGTGAAACCATAACCAGCGTTTGAAAATCATCTACATTTTTCATCAGCCGGTAAGCCAGAAAAGCTAAAGAAACACCTAAAAATATCCCGCCAAAAACTTCCTGCGAAAAAAGAATGGCTATATGTCTGGAATGAATCTGATTCCCAGCCTGCGAAATATATTCCAAAATACTAACGAACAAAATCAACCCAATGCCATCATTAAACAATGATTCGCCGGTGATGATGGTTTCCAAGTGTTTGGGCATATTTGATTTTTTTAAAACAGCAGAAACCGCAACCGGATCTGTAGGCGAAATTAAAGCACCAAAAAGCAGGCAGTAAATAAAAGGAATATCAACTTTAATTAAAGTGGTGAGCCAATCAAACAGCAACCCAAAGATAAAGGTGGAAAGCACTACACTAACGGTACTTAAAATAAAAACCGGCCGAAGCTGTTTTTTTAATTCGGCCCAGTTAAAACGAAGCGCACTTGCAAAAAGCAGGAAACCCAGCATTGTATTTAACAGCGTTTGCGAGAAGTTAATACTTTTGTTAATGCCGGTTATAGTTTGGAACAGGACAGGAAAAACCTCGCCCAAAAAAATGGAAATAACAGAAACCACAACCGCAATACTGATAACGCCAATGGCACCGGGCAGCTTAAAAAATCGCACGTTGATGAATGAAAATACCGCGCTTACAACAACTAAAATGGTAATTAATACAAAGTTGTCCATAAACAAATTTAGTTAAACATGTTGCAGCTGCAAGGTTTGTTTGCACTTTGCAGGGTTTTTTATTCGCGCAAAAACAATCCGGCGGTTCAATGCTTCTTTTATGGCATTAAATTCTTAACCTTAACAATTATCAAAAATGATTAATCCGATAGATGAAGTTTACCGGGACCTGGACGATCAGGGAAAATCTGACGACAATAACCGTACGCATGATGAACCTGGTTTTTTAGGAGACGAAGAACAAGATACCGCAGGCGATACTTCTGCAGCAACCGAAACAGAACACGAAATACCAAAAGCAATGACGATAGAACAAGAAGGCGAAAAGCCATGGGAAAACCAAAGCGGAAGCACTAATTTAACAGAAGAACAGTTGGAAGAAGTAGAATCGCCATCAACCAATAAAGGTGATGAGGCTATAATTCCGCAGCAAGACCGTGAAGCACAAGGTACAGGCTATCACGAAGATCCTGATCAAGTAAAAGTAGGCGGCGAAGAATAATTTCGATTCTGCTTTCCTTTTAAAAACACAATAGGCGTTCAGATTTACAGAACCTGCTTATTGTGTTTTTTTATTTACGGATTTGTATCTTTGGCTGCTGGTTAAACTAAATAGATGTTTTAACATATTTTAGTATTTAAACTGTTTTCTCTGATTTTATAATTCAACCCTCCAATCCGTAAATGCTCAGCATAGATGAGATAAAAAAACCGGTAGCTGCAGAAATTGATGTTTTTGAAAGTAAATTCAAGGCATCTATGCACAGTTCGGTGCCGTTGCTGGATCGCATTACACACTACATTGTAAAGCGGAAAGGCAAGCAAATCCGGCCGATGTTCGTTTTTTTTAGCGCCGGTTTATGCGGAGGGATTAACGAATCGACACATCGCGGTGCAGCTTTGGTTGAGTTGCTGCATACGGCAACTTTGGTTCATGATGATGTGGTGGATAATTCTTACCAGCGTCGTGGTTTTTTCTCCATTAATGCGTTGTGGAAAAACAAAATTGCGGTATTAGTGGGCGATTATTTATTATCCAAAGGTTTGCTGCTTTCGTTGGATCACAATGATTTTCACCTGCTAAAAATAGTATCTGAAGCCGTAAAGCAGATGAGCGAAGGTGAACTGCTGCAGATTGAAAAGGTGCGCAAAATGGATGTTGGCGAACCGATTTATTATGAAGTGATCCGCCAGAAAACAGCTTCCTTAATTGCTTCCTGCTGTGCTTGCGGCGCAGCTTCTGCCGGAGCCGATGCAGAAACGATTGAAAAAATGCGGCTTTTTGGCGAGAAAATCGGCATCGCTTTTCAGATCAAAGATGACATGTTTGATTTTGGTTTGGATGATGTAGGCAAACCTTTAGGCATCGATATCAAGGAGAAAAAAATTACGCTTCCTTTAATTTACGCTTTAAACAAAGCATCGAAATCTGATCGGAACAAAATCATCAACCTTGTAAAAAACCACAACGAAGACAGTAAAAAAGTATCCGAAGTGATTCGTTTTGTAAAAGATTCTGGCGGATTAAACTACGCGGCTACACAAATGGCCAACTATCAGGCGGAGGCCTTTGCCATTTTAAATACTTTCCCGCAAAATGCTTTCCGCACTGGCTTGGAGCAATTGGTGCGTTTTACCACAGAACGTAAAAAATAGTCGATAAAAGAAGCATTGGGTTTGAAGATGCTGAAAAACTCATATAAACTAAAATCCCTCATCAATTTTGTTGATGAGGGATTTTTTGTAGCCCGTAGGGGAATCGAACCCCTGTTTCTAGAATGAAAATCTAACGTCCTAACCCCTAGACGAACGGGCCAAATTGTTTCCTTTTTGGGAAGGCGAAGATAGCAGTAAAACCGTAAATTCAAAAAGAAATAAAAAATATTTTTTTACAGGCAATTCTGTTCATGAATTGCATTTAAACTGCTTTATTCGTTTTTGAATTTTGTATTTATTGCGATGCTTTTTTTATGAGGATAAATTTTACTTCGGATTTTCAGTGGAAACCGCTTTGTTTTAGTTTGCTGATGATTACACGTTTACATCAGGCCAAAGCCCAAACGGATAGTGTAAATCAGACTAAAAATATGCCGGTAAAAGAAGCATTTCTGCAAAAGTTTGATGCTTACCAGATCAGCAAAAATCATTTCAGTTTGCTGGATGTGGCCGATCAGAACCAGTATCCATCACCCCAAAAAGTTTTAAACCAGCAAAAAGAACTGCAACTGAACGACCGGCAAAGGATAGCTATCAATCTTATTAACAAGGAATTAGAAAGAAAAGTTAATGAGATGAACAACTTTTTGATTACCAATGAACGCACGATGGATAGTCTTTTTCGTTATAAAAAAATAAATAACGGCATGCTGATTTATTATACGAATCGTTATGGTTTGTATCAGGGCGAATTACGGAACGCTTTGTTACAGGCCTGCGTAAAAACCGAGGCAATATTAACTTCAACCCAAATAAAAAAATATAACGCGTTGTTGCAGAATTGAAAACCAGAATTGCAAACCCGATTTTATACCTTTGCAGCCATTAATGAACATGAAAATTACATTTGATTTTGAGAAGCCTTTAGCAGAACTGCAACAGCAGATTGAAAAAGTGCAGCAGGTGGAAGAGAAAAACAAGGTCGATATGTCGGCTGTGTTGGAAGAGATGCGCCAGAATTTGCAGGCAAAACAGGAAGAAATTTATGGCAATTTAAGCGGCTGGCAAAACGTTCAGATTTCTCGTCATCCGGAGCGCCCTTATACTTTGCAGTATATTGAGGCAATGAGCAAAGATTTTATTGAGTTGCATGGCGACCGCAACATTGGTGATGATAAAGCAATTGTAGGTGGTTTTGGTTCGATTGAAGGGCAAACAATGATGTTTATTGGTCATCAAAAAGGCGTTAACACTAAAATGCGGCAATACCGTAATTTTGGAATGGCCAATCCGGAAGGCTATCGTAAAGCCTTGCGTTTGATGAAGATGGCCGAGAAATTTGGCAAACCGATCATCACTTTTATTGATACGCCGGGTGCTTATCCGGGCTTGGAAGCGGAAGAACGCGGACAAGGTGAAGCAATTGCCAAAAATCTGATGGAAATGGCCGTGCTAAAAGTGCCCATAATTTGTGTGATTATTGGCGAAGGTGCTTCCGGCGGTGCTTTAGGAATTGGTATTGGCGACAAAGTTTATATGCTGAAACATACTTGGTATTCAGTTATTTCTCCGGAATCTTGCTCTTCTATTTTGTGGAGAACCTGGGACAATAAGGAAAAAGCGGCGGAAGTTTTGAAGTTGACTTCTACCGAAATGTATAAAAACAAGCTGATCGACGGCATTATTGAAGAACCGCTTGGTGGCGCACACCAAAATCCGGAAGCCATGATTGCTACTTTAAAACAGGTTTTGCTGAATGATCTGTCGGCTTTAAAAACTAAAAATGTAGATGAATTGGTTAACGAGCGGATTGATAAATTTTGCGCAATGGGCGTAGTTATTGATGAAAGTGAATTGCGTTTGCCGGAAGCTTCGGAAGAATAAATTCATTTAGGATAAACTTTTATTTGTCATACCGAAATTTACTCGATATCCGTTCTTTCGTTTTGCCTGTAAGCAGGAACCTTTTTAAACAACCAATGCTTCTTTTACCAATAGAATTTAGGTGCGTTGATGCAAGCTATTCAACAAGCTTAGAACGGCAAAGCGATATAAATCAAACAAAAAGCCCCAGAAATTTTCCGGGGCTTTTTTTGTTGATGCTTCTTTTACTGGGTAAAATTAGACGTCAATTATTGTTGTGAACTGCCTACTTTAGGCTGATTCTCGTTTGGTGATGGTGCAGCCTGTTGTTGTGGTTCGGGCTGAAACATGCTGCTGAATTTCTGCTGATTTAAATTCATCAGAGCGATTACTTTTTTATTTAGCGCTGGCTCTTTATTATCCTCCGTAAGTTTTTGCATTTCGTTTAAAACTGAAATACACAACTGGATGTCCCGGCCATTCATTCGGCGGTTATCCTCATTCATGGAAGCATAATAGTTTAGCTGATCAGACACATAATCGATGATTTGGTTAAGCGTTTTTTCACCTATTGGCCGGTCGTTTATTCGGTAAGCCAGATCAGCCATGTAAAATTTACGAATGGCTACATCAGTATAAGGGTTCAAATCAGGCATCACATCTTGGTAACGATCCAACACTTTTCTGGCCAGTTCCGGGTGACCTTCTTTAGCCAGATTTTCTCCTAAACCTAAAAACACTCGTAAAATAACCGGATAAAACATTGTGCGCGATTCGTGATCTAAATAACGGGCGTGCTTCATGTTACCCCATTTAAACTTGTTCATCACGTTGTTGTACATGATCATCGTATTGCTTTTTTCTGATTGACCAGTGCTTGCACTATCCGTTTTAAACGGCATCAAACGGTAAGCAAAACCTTCGTTGTACATGTATTTATCCAAACCCATCATGTTATCATTACCAACCGTAATGGCAAAATAAATCGGGCGTTTCCAGTTGTTGTGCGACAAAATATCCATCATCGCCAGATTATCTTTGGTAACATAGTTGCCCGGATATTTCCAATCGATTTCCGGTAAAATTTTACCCTTATCTGCTTCAGAAACTGTACCGCTTTTGATTACGTTTTCCGGATTTATCGTCCATTTTAAGTTTTTTGTGGGAAGATAATTAGCACTTCCGCCGCCTTCATATTCAACTTTGGCACGCGCATCATCAGAAGTGATAAAATCGAATACATCTTTTAGCTCTACATTTCCTGGCAGTTTGGAGTCGTTATAATAAGTTACATCGCGCACACCGGCTTCAAATTTTTCATCTGGCATGGTAATGGGCAGCGGTGCAGATTCATTCATTTTTTGCTTCATCTGGCGGATATACCAATCTGTTCCCAGCAAACTTAAATTTACGATACGCACATCCGGACGCACGTTTTCCACTTCCTGCAAATACCAAAGCGGATAGGTGTCGTTATCGCCATAAGTAAACAAAATGGCATTTGGCGCGCAGGAATTGAGGTAATTGAAAGCCATATCCGGCGGCGTAGTTTTGGTAGAACGATCATGATCATCCCATTCCTGGAAAGCCATCAAAACCGGCACGCAAAGCAAACAAACCAGGGTTGCTCCTACCGAAGCAATTTGTGCCGAAGTTACTTTTCGCAATTTTTCGGCAATAAACAAAGTACCGATCCCAATCCAAATCGCGAACGCATAAAACGAACCTGCATAAGCATAATCCCGTTCACGCGGTTGCAGCGGATCCTGATTAAGGTAAAGCAAAATGGCAAAACCTGTAAAAAAGAACAGCAAACCAACCACACCGGCATCTTTTTGATCTCTTTTGAAATGGAAAAATGCGCCAATCAGCCCTAAAATCAGCGGTAAAAAGAACAAGCGGTTATATGCTTTATTTTCGGTAATGGTTTTAGGTAAACTGCTCTGGTTATCTAAGCGCAAAGCATCAATTGGTTTGATACCACTTATCCAGTTGCCATCGCTCACATTATTGCTCTGGCCGTCGTTATCGTTTTGTCTTCCCACAAAATTCCACAGCAAATAACGGGTGTACATCTGGTTAACCTGCCAGCTAAAAAAGAAACCCAAGTCATCTGCAAACGTCGGGCTTTGGCCTTCGGTGATGTGCATCCAATCTTTATAAAAACCAATATGATCCGGTTTATCGCTAAACATGCGCGGAAATAGCGTGTTACGATCATAAATTACACTTTGCTTTTTACCGGCAACTTCATATTTCTCTTTGCCTTTACGGTAAATGGTCGCGCCTTCTTTTTGGTCGATGGCTTTAGAATCGTAATACTGACCGTACATCAATGGCGTATCACCATATTGATCGCGGTTTAAATAACTCAACAAGGCAAAAGCATTATCTGGATCGCTGTTGTTTAAATTAGTATTGGCTTTTGCACGGATGATCAGCATCGCAAAAGAGCTGTAACCAAACAGGATAAACACGGTACAGGTTAAAATCATGTTCAAGGCAAACCTTTTCTCACGAATATTGACAGCATATTCCAAGAATGCGATGATAGCGACGCCAATAATCAGCCCAATAATTCCTCCGCTTACACCTAAAACCAAAACAAATGCCGCAGCAGCTATGATGATAGTAGATTTTACAGGCTTAAATGTGTATAAAATTCCGGCTGTCAGCGTAATGATAATTAACACAAAAAACACCGTTGCGCCACTCCAGAAACCAAAATTCAAGGTGTTTACAAACAATAAATCAGAATAAGCTGCACCTTTTATAACGTATTGAATAATGCCCCACAAAATTACTGCAACAATAATTACACCGATAAAAAGAGCAGCCAATGTGCCTTTACCAGTCGCTTTT
>JBPBQN010000162.1:0-37358 GCA_050954865.1 Janthinobacterium lividum
TTCCGTCATGGCGGCCAGACCAATAAAAGAACCGATTTCAATCATATCCGGCAGCAAGCGGTGTTCTGTTCCGCCCAACTTTTCCACACCTTCTATGGTTAACAAATTCGATTTAATACCTGAAATTTTAGCGCCCATCCGGTTCAGCATTTTGCAAAGCTGTTGCAAATAAGGCTCGCAGGCGGCGTTGTAAATAGTTGTTGTTCCTTTTGCCAAAACTGCGGCCATTACTACGTTTGCAGTGCCGGTTACAGAAGCTTCTTCTAATAAAATATCAGTTCCTTGCAGGTGAGAAGCATCCACATCAAAAAATTCTTCGCTGGCATTGTACTCGAAGCGTGCGCCCAATTTTTCAAAGCCTAAAAAATGCGTATCTAATCTTCTGCGGCCAATTTTATCGCCGCCGGGTTTCGGAATAGAAGCTTTGCCAAATCGGGCTAAAAGCGGACCAACGATCATAATCGAACCACGCAAACCACCACCTTTTTGCTTAAAATCATCAGATTTGAAAAAATCCTGATTGATTTTATCGGCTTGAAAAGTATAAGTACCCGGCGCAGTTTTTTCTACTAAAACGCCCATATCTCCCAAAAGCTCAATCAGTTTGTTTACATCTTTAATATCCGGAATATTGCTGATTATAACTTTTTCTTCAGTCAGCAATACTGCAGAAATTACCTGTAAAGCTTCGTTTTTGGCACCTTGGGGTATAATTTCTCCCTTTAAAGGTTTGCCGCCCCATATTTCAAATGCACTCATAAGTTAATTTTTACCCGGTAAAAACAGCATCAGTATTTTCTGCCGCCAGGATTATTGTTGGTTCGGTTTCGGTTGTTGTTTTGTGCGTGGCGCGGATTGTTGTTATTATTCTGACGGCCTTTATTATTCTGGTTCTGGTTGCTGCCAGCACGCGGACGATTGGTGTTTTGCGCCACCGGCGTACGATACTCAACCCGATTCAGGTTGATGTTTTCTTCCAGTTGCAGTTCGCCTTTTGATAAAATCCGCAGATCGCTTAAAATGGTTTCATCCGCTACAGAATCCTTGTTCCAGGTAACATAAGCCATCTTCATAAAATTAGCTATGGCCTGCACCATGTGTTGGCGGCGCGGTCCGTCTTCAATCGATTTGGCTTTTTCGATCATCAACTCGATCGTTTTGCCGTAATGTTTAAAGCTGATTTTTTGGTTAGGATATTTTAGCGGATCAGGTTTAAAATGAATCGCTTCCTGCGTTGGTTTCGGATATGGCGCATCTACATCAATCTTAAACTCGGAAATAATATGCAAATGATCCCAAAGTTTATGCTTAAAATCAGCCACATCGCGCAAATGCGGATTCAAAAATCCCATTAAATCAATTACTACATTGGCATAGCGGTTGCGTTCTTCCTTGGTTGGCAGCGCAACAATATATTTAACCATGTTCTGTACGTTGCGGCCGTACTCAGAAAGGATTAATTTACTGCGGGATGAATTATAATCAAAGGTCATTTTTTCCAATTAATGGTCATGCTTCTTTTATACGGAAGAATTTGTGTTTAAAGCGATGGATTACTTTAAATTAAATAACAAAAGCTATTCTACGATACGAAGTTTTGCAAATTTAAGCAACAATTGCTTCTGTCCAAGTTCTTTAAAAAATATTGTTGCTTTTACATCAGGTTTGTTGCCTTCCAGGTTAATCACTTTGCCAAAACCAAAACGCTCATGTTCTACTTCCATGCCAGATTGCAGCTTATTCATGTCTGATGGCGCAAATCCAGCTGTCGGCACATGCGCTTTGGCCAAAACCGAAGTTGTTTTCGGTGCTGAAGTTGCCACTTTTGGTTTAGAAAAAGAATCGCTGTTTCCAGGTTTCGGATTATCAAAAAACGGATTTCCGGAAGATGCCGGTTTTGCGCTATAATCCAGTTCTAAAAACTTGGCATCAATTTCATCTAGAAAGCGACTTGGTTCGCAATTGATTAATGTACCAAATTTAAACCGGGAAGTAGCATAACTTAAAGTCAATTTGTGTTCCGTACGCGTAACGCCAACATAAAACAAGCGGCGTTCTTCCTCTAAATCACTCCGGGAATTTAAGCTGAGTTGTGATGGAAACAGGTTTTCTTCCAGTCCAACCACAAAAACATGCGGAAATTCCAGCCCTTTTGAAGAATGGATCGTCATTAATGAAACTGTATCTGCATCCTTGTTTTTATCGTTATCATCGTTGGTGAGCAGCGCAATATCCTGCAAAAAAACGTCTAAGCCTTTTTCTTCAATATCTTCCCGTTCAGAAAATTCTTTGATACCGTTTAGTAATTCCTGGATGTTTTCGTGTCGATTTAAACCTTCTACGGATTTATCTTCGTACAAATCCTTCAGCAAACCTGTGTGCTGAGCGATGTGCAAAGCCGCTTCGTAGGCCGTCATCGTTTTCGTGATCACCTGAAAACTCTGGATCATGACGATGAAATTGCCAACGGTATTGGCCGTTCGTCCGTCCAAGTATTTGGCCGGATCAGTAGCTGCTTCCCACAAACTGATTTGGTGCTGGTTAGCGGCAACAATTAACTTATCAACCGTGGTATCGCCAATGCCTCTTTTAGGGTAGTTAATTACGCGTTTAAAAGCAGCTTCATCCTGCGGATTATAAGTTAAACGGAAATAAGCAATTAAATCTTTAATCTCTTTACGCTGATAAAAAGACAAGCCGCCATAAATTTTATAAGGAATATTGAGCTTGCGTAAACCTTCTTCCATTGATCTGGATTGCGCATTGGTTCGGTACAAAATGGCAAAATCATTCCAGCGGATGCCGGTGTTTGCGTGTTCTGTCAAAATGCCTTCGGCCACCATTTTGCCTTCTTCATTATCGCTGAAGGCACGCATTACTTTTATTTTGTCGCCGTGCTCTTTCTCAGAATAAACCGTTTTTTTAAGCTGATCTTTATTGTTAGCGATAATGCTGTTGGCTACATTAACAATATTTTGGGTTGAACGATAATTCTGCTCCAGTTTAAACACGTTCAAATCCGGATAATCTTTTTCAAAATTTAAAATATTTTGGATATTGGCTCCGCGAAAAGCATAGATACTTTGTGCATCATCACCAACCACACAAATATTTTCGTTGATGGCCGCCAATCGCTTCACAATTAAATACTGCGAATAATTAGTATCCTGATACT
This sequence comes from Janthinobacterium lividum, assembly GCA_050954865.1. Lineage (GTDB taxonomy): Bacteria > Bacteroidota > Bacteroidia > Sphingobacteriales > Sphingobacteriaceae > Mucilaginibacter_A. The sequence goes on from JBPBQN010000162.1 coordinate 3,176, forward strand.
CATCAACCATTAAATATTTAAACTTATTCTGGTATTTATATAGCGTTTCTGGATGTGTTTTTAACAACTCGTTTGTTTTAAAAAGCAAATCATCGAAATCCATCGCACCTGCACGAAAACATCTTGTGGCATAAGTTTCGTAAATTTTGCCTAATTGTCCACGACCGCCCGAAAAATCATCTGCCTGAATCTGGTCATTCTGCTGGTATTCCTGCCAAGAAATCAAGTTATTTTTAGCAGCAGAAATCCGGTTGTAAACAAAGTTGGCACTGTATAATTTATCATCCAAACTCATTTCCTTTAAAATGGCGCGCAGCAAACTTTTACTGTCATCCGTATCGTAAATGGTAAAGTTAGACGGATAGCCAATTTTATCAGCCTCAACCCGAAGCAGTTTGGCAAAAACCGAGTGGAACGTGCCCATCCAGATATTTTTTGCTTCAGTACCAACAACGGCAGTAATCCGGTCGCGCATTTCGCGGGCCGCTTTATTGGTAAAAGTTAAAACCAGTATATTAAAAGCATCAACACGCTGGCGAATCAGGTGTGCAACGCGGTAAGTAATTACTCTTGTTTTGCCCGAACCTGCACCTGCAATGATCATTACCGGACCTTTTACACATTCTACAGCAGCTCTTTGCGAAGGATTTAAGCCTTTTAAATATTCCAAAATAATCTCCTTAATTTATACGCAAAATTAAAAATCTGCGCCGGAGTTTCAGTGGCAATGCTTCTTTTATAAGGTAAAATTTATATTTTATCTGGATCGAGATTCGGGTTATCGTTCAGTGTTTTGTTCATGCTGATGATTTCATCATCAATATCAAAAACACATTTTTTGATTAGCTGAATACATTCTTGCTGGTCTATCAAATTATTTTCCTGCAGATAAACAATGCCTTTTAACGTAGCAATAGGTCCTCGGATGTGATGTGACAAATGTAAAGAATGCTCAGAAAGCGTTTGGTTTTTCGCTTTTAAATCTTTGGTGCGCTCATCTATAATATCTTCTAAATGGTGGTTAATGCGATCCAGGTTTTCTTTTTGAGCCGACACTTCTGTATTTAAACGAGTGAGTTCCCGGTTGCTATTTTTTGTTCGTTTAACATTAATAACCATTAAAAAAACCACAGCAACCAGTAAAATTGCAACTATGGCAGCTGCAGTTAAAAAGGTAGTTATTAATTTTTGGTGAGCAATAATTCGCTCGTTTTTTCTGCGCGTTTCCAGCTGGGTAAACAAATCTGAAGCTAAAGTTATCTTTTTAGAAAAAGATTGCCGGTAATAAGCACTATCCTGACTGTTGTTTTTTTTCAGATAATTTAAAGCTGCAAAATAGTTTTTTTTCTTGTATTCCAACTGAAACAAAGCATAGTTGTAATCATTTTGCAGATCATGGTTTTTTAGCGTTTTTGTGTATTCGTAACCATTGCTCAATGCTTCTTTTGCCGCACTAAATTTGTTTTGATACAGATAAACATTTGCTAAACTCAACTCAATACTGGCAATAGTATAATTAAATTTTTTAGCTTTTGCTTTTGCCAAAGCTTCATTTAATACGGCTTCGGCTTTGTTATACTGTTTTAACCCATTGTATGCTTCTCCAAAATCCTGCAAACACTGGATAATTAATTCCTGATTATCCTGCTTGCGAAATTGTTTTAAACTAATTTCAAATTTTTGTAGAGCAGCATTGTAATCTTTCTTTTTAGTTTGAATAATACCAATGTTTAAATAAACGCCTGCAACCGCATCAGGATTGTATTTTCTTGCAAGTGATAATGATTTATTATAATATTCTAAAGCTTTATCATAATCATTTAAAAGATACAAGTTACCAATATTATTATAAACTCTTCCTGCTCCTTTAAAGTTATTATTTTGTTCAAAGTAAGCTATGGCCAGCAAATATTTATCTAAAGCTTCTTCATAATTACTTAAATAATATTGTCCGATCCCAATCACCCGACAAGCTTCTGCTTCTCCGTCCAGATAGTTTATTTTTTTAGCAAGTTTAAACGTCTGACTTGCAACTTTAATAGTTTGAATTGGATTATTTAAACGATTACTAAAAGCATTATTATTTAAAGAATCAATTTGTTTTGTTGCATTGCTTGAAGGTGCTGTGTTTTTTTGCATATGCTTATCTGCACCACTTTTTATAAAAAACAGCAAAACAATATTTAGTATTAATATTTTAAAGTCCAAATGCAAAGTATTTATCAGTAAATAAACATAAGATGAAGTTACAATTAAAAATTTTAAATTTTAATTGTAAATATGGTAACCCGTAACATAAAATTTACGTAGAACTTGGGTATAAAAAATATACAATTTAATAACAAAAAAGCTATGAAAAAGTTTATGATTGCGGTGTTTGCTTTTGCAACAATTTGTACTGTATCTTGTAAAAAAGAAAATGTTACTCCATCAAATGAGTTGGTAAAAAAATCAGTAATGAGTGGCGGCGGAGATAAAAGACCAAGCGGAACTTATGATTAAAAGTTTATACTTACATGAATAAACATTGCAAAGAAATATTTGTTAGCGGCCGATAACAATCATTTTTTTAACATACTGTTCTGTAGGTGTTTGCATCGTGTAAATGTAAACACCGGGTATAAAAGCTGTAGTAGGTAAATCAATTTCATGATAGCCAGAATTGAAATATGAATCTGCAAGTGTTTTAACAACTGCACCTGCCATGTTGTACATAGTTAATGTAACCTTGTTTGATTTTGACAAACTAAATCCAATTGTAGTTTTCCCGACAGATGGATTTGGATAGTTCTGATTGAGTCCGGAAGCTAATAACTTTTGCTCAATGATCGAATTAATGGTATCAAACCAAGCGTAAGCAATTCGCATATTTCCGGCTGCATTTGGATGTATAGGATCTTGATATAAACTATAATCTTTTCCTAAAGTTGCATTTATATCACACAAATATATTTTCTTGTTTGTAACAATTCTTCTGTAAATCGAATTGATCTGCCTGATTACAAAGTTAGCACTTTGATAGCGTTTGTTATTTGTATCATTTAAATATTGTATTGTACCGATAACCGGAACCAGATTGTATGCTAATGCAATTTCAACCATTTTGTTCATGTTGCTTTGCGTTTCAGAAAGTTTCATTTTATTATCTACAATTGCTAAAGCATCGTTCAATCCCATCAATATTAAAACAAAACCTTTTTTATCTTTTACAGTAGATTCAAACCTGGCTAAACCTTGTGTTGTAATTTGGCCCGGAATGCCATAGTTTCCAACTATCACTGTTTTACCCGGATAACAGGCTTCAAAGTCAGCTTGTAAAAAGGGCTGAAATTGCAAACCATTTATTCCTGCAACTGTACTTGCACCAAAAGTTGTAATGTTGATGCTGTCTTTACTATATAATTTTGAAGATAAAGAACAGCTTGGTTTTTGCGCAAAAACCTTTGCACCCACAAAACTTACAATTATGATAAGTAAAAAACGGATTAATTTTAAAGCCATTTTGTATTGAGTTTTAATATTAATAACAATTAAAATCTTGGTAACGAATATAGGTTATATTGTGCGCTGTTTATGAATTATTTGTGTAAAAATTTAGTGCATAACATTATTGATTATCAGTTTGATACTCTTTGTAAACGGTATTTAAAAACTGATGATACTTCTTTTATAACCTGTTTTTTGGGGCGATAAAAGAAGTATATGTATAGATACGAAACATCTGATCATAGAAAGTGATGTTAAGCTTTGCTTAAAAGTATCTGCTTAAATAAACACCGTAAATTTTTTGTGTACGTTTGCTTAAAACTTACACCGATGCAAAAAATTAAAGAATACATTGCGGCAAATAAAGAACGATTTTTGGATGAACTGTTCCAACTGCTTCGTTTTCCTTCTGTAAGCGCAGATCCTAAGTACAAACCCGATGTTTTAAATGCAGCAGAATATGTGGCTCAAAAACTGCGTGAAGCCGGTGCCGATCAGGTAGAAGTTTGCCAAACGGCCGGTTATCCGGTGGTTTATGGCGAGAAAATAATTGATCCAACAAAGCCAACCGTTCTAATGTACGGCCACTACGATGTGCAGCCGCCAGATCCGCTGGAATTGTGGAAAACACCTCCTTTTGAGCCAACTATTCGCGATGGCAAAATTTATGCCCGTGGCGCTTGTGATGATAAAGGTCAGTTTTACATGCACATCAAAGCTTTTGAGCTAATGATGAAAACGGAAACTTTGCCCTGCAACATTAAATTTATGATTGAAGGCGAGGAGGAAGTTGGCTCGGATAACCTAGGCATTTTCGTTCAGCAAAACAAAGAAAAGTTAAAAGCAGATGTGGTTTTGATTTCTGATACTTCAATGATCAGTATGGAAAATCCATCATTGGAAACAGGTTTGCGCGGACTTTCTTATTTAGAAGTAGAGGTAACCGGCCCAAACCGCGATCTGCATTCCGGCGTTTATGGCGGTGCGGTTGCCAATCCGATTACGATTTTATCAAAAATGATTGCTTCGTTGCATGATGAAAATAATCATATCACCATTCCCAGTTTTTATGATGAAGTGATTGTGCTTTCTGCCGATGAAAAACAGGCGCTAAACGAAGCACCGTTTGATCCGCAGGAATACAAAAAAGATTTAAACGTTGACGAACTTTGGGGCGAAAAGGGTTATTCTACTTTAGAACGAACCGGCACGCGCCCAACTTTGGAGCTGAATGGTATTTGGGGCGGTTACATTGGCGAAGGTGCCAAAACCGTTTTACCATCTAAAGCTTCGGCAAAAATTTCGATGCGTTTGGTGCCTAATCAAACTTCGGCTCAAATTACTGCACTGTTTACCAAACATTTTGAAAACATTGCGCCGGCAAGCGTTAAAGTAAAAGTTACGCCGCATCATGGCGGCGAGCCAGTGGTTACGCCAACTTCCAGTGTTGCTTTTAAGGCAGCAGAAAAAGCAATTGAAGAATCTTTCGGTAAAAAACCAATCCCAACGCGCGGCGGTGGAAGCATCCCGATTGTGGCTTTGTTTGAGCAGGAATTAGGTATAAAAACCGTATTAATGGGTTTTGGATTGGATAGCGATGCGCTACATTCGCCAAACGAAAAATATGATATTTTTAATTATTACAAAGGCATCGAAACCATTCCGTTGTTTTATAAGTATTTTGCCGAGTTATCCGCATACAACTAAACGAACAGTAATGCTTCTTTTATCGTACAAAAATTTGTTGTATGATTGAGAATTCGATTTATCATTTTCATCATACATCTTAAAATTAATCAAATTAAATGAGTAAAATAGTTGTGCTTGGATCCGCCGGACAGCTTGGTCAATGTTTAAAGCAGGTTGCTGCCGAAATGAATATTACTGATATTGCTTTTCCGGATAAAACGGAAGCCAACATACTCGATCAGGAAGCGTTGCAAGCGCTTTTTAACACGCATCAGCCTAAATACGTTATCAATTGTGCAGCTTATACTGCTGTTGATAAAGCAGAAGATGAATTGGATTTGGCCCGGAAAATTAACAAAACCGGCGTAGCAAATATGGCTGCTTTATGCAAAACATTTGATGCTGTTTTGGTGCAGATTTCTACCGATTTCGTTTTTGCAGGAAATTCACCGCATCCTTTGGTTGAAACCGATCCAGTAAATCCAATCAGTGTTTACGGTTTAACTAAGCTGGAAGGTGAGCAGGTGATTCCGGATTATACCGAAAAATATTTCATCATCAGAACCAGCTGGTTATATTCAGAGCATGCCAATAATTTTGTAAAAACGATGCTGAAACTGGGCCATGATCGTGATGAATTGAAAATTATTGCTGATCAAATCGGTTCGCCAACTTATGCTATTGATCTGGCTTCGGCCGTTTTGCAAATCATTGAATCCGGAAGTGAAGCTTACGGCGTTTATCATTACAGCAACGAAGGCGTAACTTCCTGGTATGATTTTGCGCAGGGAATTTTCGACATCAGCGAAACTGAAGTAAAAACTTTTCCGATTCGTACCGCAGAATATCCAACCAAAGCCACACGTCCAGCTTATTCAGTGATGGATAAATCAAAAATTAAAAGAACGTTTGGCATCGAAATTCCTTACTGGCGCCACAGTTTGGAGCGTTGCATCAAAGCCATTCAAAATCAATAATCAACCTAAATTTACCCCGATAAAAACAGTATGAAAGGAATAATATTAGCCGGCGGTTCCGGTACGCGTTTGTATCCGATAACTAAAGCCATCAGTAAGCAGTTAATGCCGATTTATGATAAACCGATGATTTATTATCCGTTGTCGGTTTTAATCCATTCGGATATCCGCGAAATTTTAATCATTACCACGCCCGAAGACAGCGCAAGTTTTAAGCGTTTGCTGGGCGATGGCAGCGAATTAGGTTGTCGTTTTGAATTTGCCATTCAGGAAACGCCAAATGGTTTGGCACAGGCTTTTGTGATTGGCGAAGAATTTATCGGTCAGGATAAAGTAGCTTTGATTTTAGGCGACAACATTTTTTACGGTACTAATTTTGGCCGTTTAATGCGCAAGTTTAACGAAGTTGACGGCGCAGCAATTTTTGCCTATCAGGTTTCTGATCCGGAGCGTTACGGCGTTGTTGAGTTTGATGCTGATTTTAAAGCGCTTTCTATCGAAGAAAAACCGGATCGCCCAAAATCAAATTATGCCGTTCCGGGATTGTATTTTTATGATAACGAAGTGGTGCAGATTGCCAAAGATATTCCGCTTTCTCCGCGTGGCGAGTACGAAATTACAGATGTTAACAAAGTATATCTGGAACGCCAGAAACTGCATGTTGGCGTGATGGACCGCGGAACAGCCTGGCTGGATACCGGAACTTTTGATTCGCTGAGCGATGCCACAGAATTTGTGCGCGTGATTGAAAAACGCCAGGATACCAAAATTGGCTGTATTGAAGAAGTTGCTTTTCGGCGTGGTTTTATGAACGAAGAGCAGTTGCGTGTGATGGCTGATCGATACAAAAAAAGCGGTTATGGAAGCTATCTGTTAAAATTGCTGAAATCTCAATAAAACTTAAAACCTTGATGCTTCTTTTATCGATATAAAATCAACCTTAAAATGGAAGCAAAAATTAAAGTAAACGAAGCAACAAACCAGTTTGAACTGGATACGCCGCAAGGACTGGCTTTGATTGCATACGAATTGGAAAATAACACGATGTCTATTCTGCACACCGAAGTGCCGGAAGAAATGGAAGGCAAGGGCATAGGTTCTGATCTGGCTAAATTTGCTTTGGATTATGCCCGCGAAAAACACTTGAAAGTAAAAGTGTATTGCCAGTTTGTAAAGGTTTATTTAAAGCGACATTCGGAGTATCAGGATTTAATTGTTGATTGATTTTAGCTCATTATGTTTGATGAATTTGATAAAAATTTAACCAGTTACGTTGATTTATATGCGGAGGAATTAAACCTGATTCATCAGCATTTTCAGCATAAAACTTACCGAAAAAAAACATTATTGCTAAGCCAGGACGAGGTATGCAATTTTGAAGCTTATTTGGTAAAAGGCTGTTTAAAAAGATATTATGTTGATCCGAATGGTGATGAAATTATTTTACAGTTTGCCGTAGAGGATTGGTGGGTAAGCGATATGGTTAGTTTTACAGAGCAAATTCCGTCGCACCTTTACATCGAAACCATAGAAGAAACTTCGCTTTTGCAAATTACCAGAGAAAACAAAGAATTGTTGTTTCAGCAGATACCAAAGTTAGAACGGGTATTCCGGTTGTTGGTGCAACGCGCTTATTCTGTTTTAGAAAACCGTTTTTTTACAGCTTTAACTGCTTCTGCGGAAGAACGTTACCTTAATTTTATCAAAAAATATCCGGTGTTGCCGCAGCGCGTGCCGCAATATCAAATTGCATCTTATCTGGGCATTACGCCGGAAGCTTTGAGCCGAATCCGCGCTTCATTATTGCGTAAAAGGTAAAATTTTCTTGATTGAGGTTAATGTTGAATATGAGTTGCAACATATAAATTTGTATTGTTAATTAAAGTCAACCAAGTTGATTTCAAAAAATTAACGGTAAAAACAGTATGGCAAATACCATTTATCATCAGGCCGGCAGTCGTGGCCACGCAAACCACGGCTGGCTGGATAGTTATCATAGTTTTAGTTTTGGCAGTTATTATAATCCGGAGCGGATACAGTTTGGTGCATTACGTGTTTTAAATGATGATACGGTTAGCGGCGGCAGAGGTTTTGGCAGTCATCCGCATGATAATATGGAAATCATCAGCATTCCGTTGGAAGGCGATTTGGAGCACGAAGATAATTTAGGAAACATTGCCGTGATCCGTAAAGGTGATGTGCAGATTATCAGTGCCGGAACCGGCGTTTTTCACTCCGAAAAAAATAAAAATGCCAACGAACAAGTTCAGTTTTTACAGATTTGGCTGTTCCCGAACAAGCTAAACGGTGCGCCGCGATACGATCAGGTTTCTTTGAACGTGCAGGATCGGCACAACAATTTTCAGCAGATTTTATCGCCAAATCCTGACGATGCCGGCGTTTGGGTGCAGCAGGATGCGTGGTTTAGTCTGGGCAAGTTTGATGCAGGTTTTACAACCAGTTATCAGCTTAAAAAACCCGGAAACGGCGTTTATGCTTTTGTGATTGAAGGCGATGTAACCATCAACGGAAAACAACTAAACCGTCGTGATGGTTTTGGAATCTGGGATGTTGATCAGCTTGATATCATCGCTAATTCTGCCGGTGCAGAAGTTTTGCTGATGGATATTCCCATGAATGTTTAAGTAAATCAGCTTATTAAAATCATCAGGAAACCGGCGGATTAAACATCTTCCGGTTTCTTTCGTTCTCAAATTATGCATCGTTTAAATATCCTCGCTATCCACCGTGATACGCCAATTTTAGCAACTGTTTTAAGGTTGATCAACACTAATGAAAAGTGGAACGGCATTGGCGCAAAAACCGATGATGAAGCCATTGAAATGTTTCATCAGCAGCCGGTTGGCATTGTTTTGTTTTGTGCCGGGATTGAACCGGAAAGCGAAGAAAAACTGAAAGCTGTTTTTAATACGCAAAATCCGCAGCCAATATTTTTACAGCATTATGGTGGTGGTAGTGGTTTGCTCAGTGCAGAAATTTATGAAGCTTTGGCCAAACAAGGACATTAGATTTTTCTGTCATGCTGCGTGCAGTTGGAGCATTTTTATTTGAGCAGCATGCTTCTTTTACCGGTATAAATTTGTTGTTCTTTTTTATGCCTGAAGTGATAAAAGTGCGTACACAGCATCCATGATTTCTTCAACCTCAACAACTTCTGGTACTTGTTTCTGGAAATTTTGCACGAATTTCAATACTTCATTTTTACTTCTCAAAGCTTCAGGCACTTCAAAATAAAACACTTTTGAAGGCGTTTTCCAGGGCGTGTGCTGCGGATTGGTTTGCGCATACAAAACAATTACAGGCGTTTGTGTGGCCGCAGCAATATGCACCGGACCAGTGTTGACCGAAAGCAGAAGCGTCGCTTCATTAATCAAGCAAATAAATTCATCCAAACTTAACAAACCAGCAATCGAGAAAGCTTTTGTGCCGATACCTTGCCGGATTTCTTCTGTCAGTTTTTTTTCGGAAGCAGAACCGGTTAGTAAAATCTGATAACCAAAATTATCAATCAGTTTTCTGCCAATTTCAATCCATTTTTCTGTTGGAAATTGCCGTTTCAACTCGCTTACGCCAGGATGCAAAATGAGCCAGGGTTTTTGCAGATCGATGCTGTTTTTATTGAGTATTTTTTGGGCTGATAGCCAAGCATCCGGCACTTCAATCGATAAAAATTCATTAGTAGTTGTGGCGCCAACGCTTCGCACCAAATCCAGATCACGTTTTACCTGATGTTTGATGAAAGTATACGGTTCTTGGTCGGGCACCCAATTCGTAAGCAATTCGTATGGATTTTCCCGGCAATAAGCCAACCGGTTCGGAATATCTGCCAGATAAACAAGCATGATGGCCGGCATCGGGGTCTGACTAAAAACCGTGAAAATGACTGTTGCATCAAAATTTCTGACTTTTAAAACTTCGGCCAAAACCAAAAATTCATGGCTAAAAGAAGCATTGTTGGTTTTTACCCAAGGCACATCAAAGGTAATAATTTCATCAATTTCAGGAATGTGATGCGCAATGCCAACCGCCATGGAAGATGTTAAAACCGTAATCCGGCTGCCAAAACTCTCTTTTAAAGCACGGATTGCCGGTGTTGACATCAGCAAATCGCCCATGTTATCCAACCGAACAACTAAAATATTTTTGCAGCCTTGCCAGTTTTCCATCAAATACCTAAATCTGTACTGTGCACATCTGTAATGTAAATTGCCGCCTGTAAAAAATCTTTTGCTTTATAATCAGGCGTTCGATATTCACCGGTAATCCATTCGGTTTCATTGCCATTATCAATCAAAACGGATTGGCAGCCGGCGCGTTTTCCGGTTTCTACATCATTCAAAATATCACCAATCATCCACGAATTTTTCAGGTCGATGGCATGTTCTGCTGCTGCTTGCAAAATCATGCCAGGTTTTGGCTTGCGGAAATTACATTCAATCGCATATTTTTCTACTGTTCCCTGCGGATGATTGAAACTCCAATAAAAATCTTCAAACTGAATTTCATCTGCCAGAAGCAAATCCTGAACTTTATTTTTAACGCTGATCAAAGCCGCTTCCTCGAAATAACCACGCGCCACGCCGGATTGATTGGAAATCATGATGAACATAAAACCTTGCGCTTTCAGCAGTTTCAAACCTTCTGCAACACCGTTATTTAAAGTGATCAAATCCGGGTTTACATTGTAAGGAATATCCGGAATGAGCGTTCCGTCTTTATCAATAAAAATCGCTTTGTTCATCTTGCTAATCTATCAAAAATGATGGCTTTGTTGGTGCCGCGTGCAATCCACAAATTTATCTCTATAAAAACAGCATGCTTCTTTTACCAACCTAAAATCAGTGTTATTTTGCCGGAACCGGTTTCTTTGCAGCGCTGTTTTTATTTTTTCTGCTGAATAAATTATTCTCTACCAAACGCGAAATGGTATGCAAAATATGCAAATGAATTTCCTGAATGCGATGCGGATTATTGGATGGCACGATGATGTTTAAATGCGCGTAAGTAGCTGCGTCGCCGCCGCCTTTTCCAAGCAGCGCAATGCAAGTCATTTGTTTTTTGTGCGCAACTTTTATGGCATTTACAATGTTTACCGATTGTCCGCTGGTGCTCAGACAAAGCAAAATATCACCTTTTTTGCCATAAGTTTCAATCTGGCGCGAAAACACGTCATCAAAACCCAAATCATTTGCAAAACCGGTAACAATTGCAGTATCGGCCGCCAGCGAAATCACGGGCAAACCTTGCCGGTCAGAGCTTTCAAAATAGCTCATCATTTCCGAAGTAAAATGTGAACTTCCGGCTGCACTGCCACCGTTGCCGCAAACCAATAATTTTTTATCGGTAGATAAAGTATTGCTAATCAGCGTAGCCGCTTTTGCAACCGGAATGCGCAATGCTCTTTTTGCACGCATAAAAGTATCGGCAGCTTTATCAAAAGCCTGATCAATCAGCGTTAAATCGTTGTCTTTCTCGCTCAATAAATTATTGCCATGAATAATTTTTTCATACATGCTGATGGCCATTTCCGAGATTTTATGCCAGGTAAACAACGCATTTACTCTGCGAATGGCGTTATCGCGCATATCATTCAGCAGTATTTTATTGCTGATCAACTCAAAAATGCGCTGCGCCAGTACATCCGGATTATTTGGCGGAATTAAAAAACCGGTTTTACCATCGGCCACGCTGTGTTTAATGCCGCCAACATTTGCACCAATAACCGGTGTGCCGCAAGCCATCGCTTCCAGCGGCGTAATGCCAAAAGGTTCATACCAGGGCGTGGTGATGAAAATATCTGCCGCAGCGTAATAATATTTTAAAATGTCGCGGTTTTTGCGGCCAACAAAAATAACGTCGGCGGTAACGCCATGATCGGCCGCCAGCTTTTTTAAGCGCAGCATTTCCGGGTTTTGGTCTGTTTCGGGATTATCCGATTCGCCTCCAACGACCACCAAACGCAGCGGCGTATCGGTTTTTTTAACTTTTACCAACGCGCGGATCACATTATCAATTCCTTTCCGCGGAACCATCCGGCCCAATTGTAAAATAATATTTTCGTTGGTTTCAAGGTTGAGGATCATGCGCGCCAGTTTTTTATCGATTGGATAAAATTCTGTCGGACAAAATCCACATGGAATAATGGTGATATTTTCCGGATCAGCATTGTAATAATTGATCAAATCTTCCTGATCCTGCGGACATTCGGCCACAATTTGATCAGCCTGACGTGCAATTTCTTCTTCGATCAAAATGCGTTCTTTCGGAAATTTATCCTGCTCGCCCTGATGAATCCTTCTAACGTGGCCCAAAGCATGATATGTAATTACGAAAGGCAATTTCAATTGCTTTTTAAGATTACAGGCCACCAAACCCGACATCCAGAAGTTGGCATGAACCAAGGCATAATCTATTTTTTCACGGGCGATAAAATCCACCATCTGTGCCGTAAAAGCAGGCATATATTGCAGCAATTCTTCTTTGGCTATGAAACTTTCCGGCCCGGCAGTTATGTGGATCACGCGCACGCCTTGCACCCAGGAAACAATCTCCGGAAACCGAATATCATCGCGGCGGGTAAAAATATCAACCTCATAACCAGATTGCGCGATATGTTTGGCCAGTTCGCCAACATAAACATTTTGTCCGCCGCTATCCACGCCGCCCAGCGTAGCTAATGGCGAAGCATGTTCACTAATAAAAGCTATCCTGTTTTTCATAGTCAAATTAATTTAAGCAATTAAATTGTAGTTGGTAAGGATTGATTTGTTAACAGTGCGTGCAAATAATTGGTTCCAATCGGCTAAAAAACGGTTTAAGTTATAAAATTTAATTGCTGTTTGATGCGCATTTTCTCCGATCTGAACAGCTAATTTTTGATCATTAAGTAAGTTTTTTATCTTCCCGATCAAATAATTCAAATCGGAATGTACAAAACCGGAAACTTCATTTTCCAAAATGGTTGGCAAAGCTGTTGTACCCAAACCAACAACCGGCATGCCGAGCATCATCGCCATAAAAACTGAAAATTGCGGACTTTGATATCGATCCGGACAAAACAAAAAACGATAAGAACTTAATTTTTCCGGTAGGTTTTGGTACGTAACGCCATCAACTCCAATCTGGATAACGGCTATCGGCAATGCTTCTTTTACCTGCCTAAAAATGTCCATTCCGGTTACGCGGTCATCCGCAGGAAATTCTTCTAAAACGATTACGCCGACAGGTTTCTCGCCTGAAAATAATAAAGGATTTTCCGGTACGCCATTCTCGATTACGGTAACATTCAATTCGTTATTATCCCACATCAAAGCATTATAATGATTGATGTGAACTAACTGAACGTCAGTATCTTTTATAAAATGTTTGGCGTTGGTTGGATGTTGTTTTGGCGGATTCAGTTCCAGATAGATTTTTGGAAGCTGGCGTTGTTGATCCGACAAAACCTCAAATTGTTTGGCTTGATAACTTGCTTCATCCTGAAACAAAATCAGATCAAAATCCAGATTTTTCAAATCAGCAAAAGCAATTTCCGTTACATTATTTTGTGTTGAAAATTGTGCCTTAAAAGAAGCATTCTGTCCTTCAGGAACAAAAAAATCAACATCATCCTGCGCCAAGGCAAACAGATATTGCTGATGAATGGGCCAGGTAAAAACTTTGTAACGTTTCGCCATGTAAAATTTATTCAAATAAGCTTTTGTCAGGTTTGTGGTGTGCTAACTAACACTGCAATAATTTGTTTGGTTTTGATATTTAGCTTAAAAATATCGATACAAAACCTGAATGCTTCTTTTATCGCACAAAAAATGGGCAACCAAGTCGTAAATTATTTGGTTTGCGATGCAAGTGCTACCTTTGCCCAACAATTTTCAAGATGAAATTTATTTATAAAAGCTGGTGGAAAATTCTGGCGGTAATCATGATTATTTATACGCTGATTGCCGGTTTGCTTTTCCACGTGCCAGCCTTGCCAATTTTGCACGAAACCATCCGCAACCTGTATTTCCATGTGCCGATGTGGATGGCGATGCTGGTTATTTTCAGTATTTCCGTGTTTTACAGCATCAAATATCTGCGTACCAATAAAGAAGAATACGATTTGATTGCGGTAGAATGTGTAAATACCGGCGTAGTGTTTTTTATCTTCGGATTATTAACCGGCATGATCTGGGCAAAATACGCTTGGGGCGAATACTGGAGCAACGATCCGAAACAAAACAGTGCGGCCATTGCGTTTTTACTTTACTGCGCTTATTTGGTGCTGCGAAATTCAATCGATGAAGAGCAGAAAAGGGCAAAAATTTCCGCAGTGTACAACATTTTTGCGTTCCCGATTATGATTGTGCTGATTTTTATTTTGCCGCGATTAACCGATTCCTTGCATCCCGGAAACGGCGGAAATCCGGCTTTTGGCAAATATGATTTGGACAGCCGGATGCGCGTAGTTTTGTATCCGGCGTTTATTGCCTGGCCGCTGATTGCCGTTTGGATTGCCACTTTACGTTACCGCATCCGTTTAATAGAAAATAAAAGAAACACGATAGACTAACCTGATGAAAAAAATATTGCTTCCGTTTTTAATGCTGTTTTTATCAACCTTTTTTTCATTTGCGCAGCAAACCAACGATGTGGAAATGGCGGATCAGATGCGCAGTTCCGGGAAAATTTACGTGGTAATTGCTACCATTGTGATTGTATTTATTGGTTTGGCAATTTATCTTTTCAGCATAGATCAGCGTTTGAAAAAAATCGAGCGCGAAAAATAAGCTTCTTTTATCACCCCAAATTACTCAACCCAACTACTTGTTGAAACGTATACACTGAATTTATAAAAACGTTGTAATTGCGAAATTGGAAAAATTTGCACCAAATTTGCATACCTTTTTATAAACCAGTTAATGTAACAATATTTTATTATGAGTAATTCAATAGTTCTGTCCGAAACAGAAAATCACTTCTTTGGTGATGTTTGTCAGTTTTTTGATCATGCCGCGCAATTTACCCAGCATGATGCCGGTTTGCTGGATCAAATCAGATCATGCAATAGCGTTTACCGATTTCGTTTCCCCATCCGTAAAGGCAACGGTTTTGAAGTGATTGATGCCTGGCGGATAGAACATTCGCACCACCAATCACCCACAAAAGGCGGTATTCGTTACAGCGAAATGGTTAATGAAGATGAAGTTATGGCGTTGGCTGCTTTGATGACGTATAAATGCGCCATTGTAAATGTACCTTTTGGCGGCGCAAAGGGTGGCATCAAAATCAACCCTAAAAAATACTCTGAGCAAGAGCTGGAAAATATTACCCGTCGTTACACAGTAGAGTTGATTAAGAAAAATTTTATCGGCCCAACCATTGATGTTCCCGCCCCGGATTATGGCACAGGCGAACGCGAAATGGGCTGGATTGCAGATACTTATGCAACCATGAACCCAGGTCAAGGTGATGCTTTAGGCTGCGTTACCGGCAAACCAATTGCTTTACACGGAATTGCTGGAAGGCGCGAAGCAACCGGTCGCGGCGTGGCCATTGCAACACGCGAATGTGTAAGCGTTGCGGAAGATATGAAAAAACTCGGACTGCTGCCCGGCATTACAGGCAAACGCGTAATTGTACAGGGTTTGGGTAACGTTGGCTTTTATTCGGCTAAGTTTTTGGCTGAGTTTGGTGCGTTGATCGTTGGCATCTGCGAGTTTGAAGGTGCCATTTACAACGAAGATGGCCTGGATGTGAATACTGTTTTTGAGCACAGAAAAGCAATCGGTTCTATTTTAGGTTATCCGCTTGCGATGAAAGAGTTTAAAAACTCTGCTGAAGGTTTGGAACAGCCTTGTGATATTCTGGTTCCGGCTGCGCTGGAGAATCAGATTACGGGTGATAATATTGGCCGTATTCAGGCAAAAATTATTGTTGAAGGTGCCAACGGCCCGACTTCTCCGGAGGCAGAAGCTGTATTTACAGAACGCGGTGGCATCATCATACCGGATATGTACGCAAATGCCGGTGGCGTTACGGTTTCTTATTTTGAGTGGTTGAAAAACTTGTCGCACGTTTCCTTTGGAAGAATTAACAGAAGATTTGAAGAAACCGCCAGCCTGAATTTAGTTAACATGGTTGAAGGTTTAACCGGCGTAGCTTTAACGCCGATGCAGCGGGCAACTATTGTAAAAGGTGCATCAGAACTGGAATTAGTAAATTCTGGTTTGGAAGATACAATGATCCGTTCTTACCACGAAATCCGCGAGACCTTCATCTCCAACCCTAAAATTGATACGTTACGCACAGCGGCATTTGTGGTGGCGATTAATAAAATTGCGGTTTCTTATAAAAACCTGGGCGTTTGGCCTTAAACACCAATTTTTACCCGATAAAAGAAGCATCGCCCCCAATCAGGCGATGCTTGTTTATTTATAATGTTTCCAAATAACATATACGAATCGCAAAAAAAATAATTCGGAGTATGTTTTGTACTTTTGTAGTCTCAATCAACCAGGGAAAATTCTGATGAAAAAAAGCTCAATTTTAGGTATCATCGTGATTGCCGTTGCGATCTGCATCATCATTAGTACATATGCTGATACCAGCACTTACGGTTCTTTCAAAGAAGCAAAAACTACACAAAGTGAACTGCATGTGGTTGGTCATCTCAATAAACAAAAACAGCTGATTTACGACGCCAAAAAAGACGCTAATTATTTTTCTTTTTTCATGAAAGATAACAAAGGCGAAGAATGCAAAATTGTATATGCTGGTACTAAACCGCAGGATTTTGAGCGTTCTGAACAAATTGTTTTAACCGGACAAATGGTTGGTAAAGAGTTTCATGCTTCAAAAATACTGATGAAATGTCCATCCAAATACACGCAAGATAAATTAGATGTTACCGAAGCAAAAGCATCTAAACAAGCCTCAATTTAATTAATGAACATTCAATTCACAGGCGAGCACCTTTTTCCAGGTCAGCTTGGCCAAATATTTATTGTGCTGGCGTTTGGCTCGGCACTTTTTTCTGCTATCAGTTATTACTTTGCAACCGTAAATAAAAATCAGCTTGATAATTCCTGGAAGCAGTTTGCACGTTACGGTTATTTTATCAACACGCTTTCGGTAGTTGGTATTGGTTGCTGCCTGTTTTATATCATTTATACGCATTTATTTGAATACCATTACGCCTGGGCGCATTCATCAAAAACACTTCCGGTTTATTATATCATTTCCAGTTATTGGGAAGGGCAGGAGGGCAGTTTCTGGCTTTGGGGATTTTGGCAGGCTATGTTGGGAAATGTACTGATCTGGAAAGCTAAATCTTGGGAAAACCCGGTGATGGCTGTTGTTGCTTTGTCGCAAGCGTTTATCGCTTCCATGCTGATTGGGGTAGAAATGTTTGGAACGAGAGTTGGAAGTTCGCCATTCATTTTGTTACGACAAGCCATTGAAGCACCGATTTTTAGTCGTGCCGATTATTTAGGTTATGTAAAAGACGGAAACGGTTTAAATCCATTGCTGCAAAATTATTGGATGGTGATTCATCCGCCAACTTTGTTTTTGGGTTTTGCATCGATGGTGGTGCCGTTTGCTTATGCGATTGCTGGTTTATGGCAGCGCAAATACAAAGAATGGATTCAGCCAGCCATTTCTTACTCGCTTTTTGCAGTGATGATTTTAGGAACCGGAATCATTATGGGTTCTTTCTGGGCTTATGAATCCCTGAATTTTGGTGGATTTTGGGCTTGGGATCCGGTAGAAAATGCTTCTTTCATTCCCTGGTTAACGCTGATTGCAGGTGTGCACGTGCTGGTTGTTTTTAAAAATACCGGACACTCTTATTTCACAGCAGCATTTTTAGTGATCATCAGTTTTATACTGGTTTTATACGCTTCTTTTTTGACTCGAAGCGGCATTTTGGGTGAAACTTCCGTTCACGCGTTTACTGATTTAGGCATGAGCTGGCAATTGCTGGTTTATCTGTTTGTTTTTATTGCCATATCGGTTTGGCTGCTGGTTTCCCGCTGGAAAGAATTGCCCATTACCAAAAAAGATGAAGAAACTTATTCGCGCGAATTCTGGATGTTCGTTGGAGCTATTTTTCTGGCACTTTCCTGTTTACAATTAATTATTGTTACTTCAATACCCGTTTGGAATGCCATTTTTGGTACAAAAACCGCTCCGCCAACAGAACCGGTGCGCTTATACAATATTGTACAATCCGCTTTTGCAGTAGTAGTTACGCTGTTGATGGGCTTTGCTCAGTTCCTGAAATATAAACGCTCTGATGCCACAACATTTTTTATCCGTTCCATGGTTTATTTGTTGTTTGCAGCATTAATCAGCGCAGTAATTATCTGGTCATCAGGTTTATATCATGCACAAACGGTTTATATGCTGGTTGTTTTCGGTTCTGTTTATGCTGTGCTGGCCAACACCAAATATCTGGCAGATTTATTTAAAGGAAAAACAAAATTAGTTGGTTCGGCGGTGGCACATATTGGTTTTGCATTGCTGCTGATTGGTGCGGTGATTGCTGCCGGAACAAGCAAAGTCATCACCATAAATAACAGTGGTGTTGGTTTTGGAGATGAGTTTGAAAAGGTAGGAAATTCGCGAGAAAACCTTCGTTTGGATTTCAATACGCCGGTAAAAGTTGGTCCTTATACGGCAACTTATGTAGGTGATTCTTTAAACGGACCAAATCATTACTTCAAAGTAAATTATAAAAAGATTGATGCTAAATCCGGCAATGTAAGTGAAAATTTTACCTTACTTCCCAACGCGCAGGCCAACCGGAAAATGGGTTTGATTTCCTCTCCGGATACCAAACATTATGTGTTTAAAGACATGTATTCTTACGTAAGCATTGCCTGGCCAATGAAGTTTCAGGAAGATCAAACTGCTGAAAGTGAAGGGCATGCAGAAAGTAACGATGATAAAGAATACGCCAAACCAGTTGCACATGAAATGAAAATTGGTGATACCATTCATTATCGTGCCGGACTGATTATTTTGAAAGCCATAGAAAAAGATGCAAAAGTGCGCGATATACCGATGACGAAAAATGATGTTTCCGTTGGTGCGCAGCTGGAAGTGCAAAGTAATGGCAAAGTTTTTACTACCGAACCGATTTTTATGATTAAAGGCGGAAGTAAATTTGATTTCAGCAAAAAGGTTGACAGTGCTGATTTAAAAGTTCGTTTCTCCAACATTCTGCCCGAAAAAGGCATGATGGAAATTACAACTCTTGTAAAACCGGAAGGCGAAAAACCATATATTGTGATGAAAGCGATTGAATTTCCTTCGATTAACTTCTTCTGGTCGGGCACCATCATTATGGTGATTGGTTTTATTCTTTCTATCTTCCGCAGAAATAAGGAACTGAAAACAGTTTAACCATACTTCTTTTATCATGAAAAAAATCGCCGGTTTATATTTTATGCTGATGATTACTATTTCGATGAATGCAAACGCGCAAAGCAAAGACGAAAAACAAGTTGCAATTGCAGTTGAAACGTTGACGAAAGCGATGATTGATGGTAACCGATCAGCTTTGGAAAACATTGCTTCGGATGCGTTGAGTTATGGTCATTCCAGCGGAAAAATTCAAAATAAAACTGAATTTGTAGAAGCGATTGCAAGCAAACAATCGGATTTTGTTACTATCAATCTCAGCGATCAAACCATAAGTGTAAAAGATCAAACGGCAATTGTTCGGCACAAACTTTCCGCAGAAACCAATGATGGCGGCAAACCGGGCAACGTAAATTTGGGCATTATGCTGGTTTGGGTGAAAGAAAAAGGAGCTTGGAAGTTGCTGGGACGACAGGCTTATAAGCTGTAGAAGAAAATTTTCCTGTTGTGATGAAAAAATTTCTATATTTGAGTAAAGCGTATAGAAATTATGGCTCAAAAAATAGGTGTCAAAAACAGTGCATCAGCAAAAAAAAATGTTGAAGATATCAATGCTGAAAAAAACATTGTAAAAGAAGCATTAATGGTTTATCAAAAGTTATGCGTCAATCCGATTGACTTATTAAGCAATTCTAAAAAAGGTTTGGAGGCTAAAGCGGCCATTAATTTTATAAACCTTTCGGGTTTTACACCGGCTGAATTTCAGGAAACATTTAAAACTACAGTAAAAACAATTCAAAATTATAACCGAAACGAGTTAAAACTGGATGCTGCGCTGAGTGAAAAATTACTTAAATCTTTTATTTTATTTGAAAAAGGAACTGCTGTTTTTGGTTCTGCCGGAAACTTTAGCAGTTGGTTGCGTCAACCTGCGTTTGGATTAGGTAACCAAATTCCGTTTGAAATAATGGATACTATTACAGGTATTAACTTGATTGATGATGAATTAACCCGTATTGCATACGGCGATTTAGCATAATATGCTGGTTTATCGTATTGCTTTAACTCAGTTTGCACAAACGCTAAAAGTTTCCGGTCAAGCGGCGCGTTGGAATCCTGATAAAGTTGAAATGATTTACACGTCTGCAAACCGATCTTTATCTTGTCTGGAAAATGTATTACATCGTGGCAGAACTGGTTTAATGCAATTATTTAGTGTCATGATAATTGAAATCCCACAGGCAGTTGCAATTAAAAAAGTTAATTTGGGAGAATTAACTGAAGACTGGAAAAATTATGACCAGTTTCATTTCACGCAAAATTTAGGTAAAAAGTGGATTGATATGAGTGAAACCGCTGTTTTACAAATACCGTCATCTGTTATTGAAGAAGAAGTTAATTATTTAATCAACCCAAATCATCCAGATTTTGCTAAAATCAGACTCTTTAAAATAGAACCTTTTATTTTTGATAAACAGATAAAATTATAATACTTCTTTTATCGCCTAAAAAATGCGCATTACTTTAATTGGTTCAGGCAATGTGGCCACACATTTAGCTGCGGCGTTTAAAAATGCCGGACATAAAATTGTACAGGTTTACAGCCGCAATTTGCAGCACGCTGCTTTGCTGGCTTATCACGTAAAAGCAGAACCGATTAATCAGTTTACTGAACTTTCTGCGGAAACCGATCTCATCATTATTTCTGTAAAAGATGATGCTTTAGAACAGGTTGCTTCTTTTATCACCCTGAAAAATATATTGGTGGTGCACACTTGCGGCGCGGTTAGTATGCAAGTTTTGCAGAAATATTTTGATAACTGCGGTGTGTTTTATCCGTTGCAAACGTTTTCTAAAGTGCGCGAACTGGATTTTTGGTCGGTGCCGCTTTGCATAGAAAGTACCGATAAAAACAGTATGCAGGTTTTGCTTGATTTGGGCAGAACGATCAGCAATAACGTACAAATGATTGATTCTGATCAGCGTAAAACCTTGCACGTAGCTGCTGCTTTTGCCTGCAATTTCCCGAATTATTTGTTTGGTGTTGCGGCGAATCTGCTTCAGCAAAAACAAATGAATTTTGATTTATTGAAGCCGCTGATCTTGGAATCTGCTTTAAAAGTGCAGGAGTTTTTGCCTCAAAACGTGCAAACCGGCCCAGCCATCCGCAGAGATGAAAAAACTATGCAAACACATTTGGATTTGCTAAAAGAACAGCCCAACTTGCAGGAAATTTACCGGCTGCTTAGTCAGGGTATTATCAAAATGGCCGAAGGGGATTCTGCCTAAACTAAAATTACTACTTTTGCACTTAATGGAAATTTATAGCGTCAGAATCAACTTTGAAGAAGCAGGAATGCAAACCGTTGATTTGCCAATTGCCGAAGGAGAATCTGTACTGGATGTTTGCCTGGAAAACGGCATCGATTTACAACACAATTGTGGCGGTGTTTGCGGTTGCAGCACTTGCCATATCTATGTAAATAAAGGGATGGATAGCGTGCAGGAAATATCTGATAAAGAAGAAGATTTTATAGATCGTGCTGTAAATCCGCGCATTACTTCCCGTTTGGGCTGCCAATGTGTGATGATTGATGGCAATATTGAAGTAACGATTCCGGATCAATCCCAGTTTCTGGGTCATTAATCCCTCAAAAATATTTTATGATAAACAAAGATTTCGCCCTTCCGATACACTGGAACGATTACGAAGATATTGCCATGGGGCTTTACGAAAAGTTTGGTGATGCTTTTGATGAACCTAAAATTTACCGCTTGCGCTTCACGGATTTGCTGGAATGGGTTTTAAGTTTGCCTGATTTTGTAGGCACACGTGAAGAAAGCACCGAAGGTCATCTGGAACAAATTCAAACTGCCTGGGCTTACGAATGGCGCGATAATCAATAATTTACAGTTGCCGGTTTATGTTGAATCAGAACTGGCAACTTAAAACGGGCATTCTACAACTTCTTCCCTCATGTTCCTCGAAAAACTAAAAAATATAAAAGCCTTCATTTTTGATGTAGATGGCGTGTTGACCAACGGTGATGTAACCGTTACGCAGGATGGCGACCAGATGCGGCATTTTAACGTGAAAGATGGTTATGCCATTAGCCACGCCATCAAATCTGGATTTTATATTTGTACCATTTCCGGCGGCCATTCGCGCGGTGTTTTATCAAGGCTGAATGGTTTAGGCGTGAAGGATGTGTTTATGGGAATCAGCCATAAGCTGGAAGTTTTTGAGCGCGTGATTGCCGATATGAATCTTAATCCAGACGAAATTTTATACATGGGTGATGACATTCCGGATTTGGATGTGATGCAAAGAGTTGGGTTGCCAACTTGTCCGGCCGATGCCTGCGAAGAAGTAAAAGCTGTTGCCGTTTACACTTCTCCAGTTTTAGGCGGAAGAGGTTGTGTGCGTGATGTGATCGAACAAGTGCTAAAAATCCAGGATAAATGGATGAAAGCCGATGCCACAAGTTTCTGAAAAATATCTGCTAAAAACAGCATCAGCAATATTTTAAATCAGGATGATTTTCTGTAAAAACAAAAAAACATCCTGAAAAAAGCTTAATAAAATTTTGGCAACGGATTTAACTTCAAGTTTTGCCGCTGATGCCAATAAGGATAAATGGTTGGGATTTCGCTGGCCTCGTCCAATTTTTTAACCTGTTCAGTGGTTAAATTCCAGCCGGCAGCTTCCAGATTTTGCTTTAATTGTTCTTCATTTCTCGCCCCGATAACCAAAGTTGAAATGGTTGGCCGTTGCAGCAGCCAGTTTAACGAAATTTGCGCGACTGTTTTGCCTGTTTCCTCGGCTACTTCATCCAAAGCATCCATAATTTTAAAGAAAGTTTCTTCGGAAATGGCTGATTCTGGCACCGGACTTCCACCTTGCGCAATCCGGCTATCCAGCGGGAAAGGCTGATTGCGGCGATATTTCCCACCCAAACGACCGGCAGCCAGCGGACTCCAAACAATGCCGCCAACTTTTTGATCCAAACCTAAAGGCATCAGTTCCCATTCGTATTCGCGATTGATTAAGGAATAATAAACCTGGTGGCCCACATATTTATTCCAGCCGTAATGATTGGCCACAGCCTGCGATTTCATTAAATGCCAGCCCGAAAAATTAGAACAGGCAATGTAACGCACTTTACCGCTTTGCACCAGATCATCCAGCGTGCGCATGGTTTCTTCCACCGGCGTAACGCCGTCAAAACCGTGCATGTGGTAAATATCAATGTAATCCGTGTTCAATCGTTTTAAACTGGCTTCGCAGGCTTTCATCAGATGAAAACGAGACGATCCCTGATCATTCGGTCCTTTGCCCATCGGAAAGGTGGCTTTAGTAGAAATAATCGCTTTATCGCGCAAACCGTTCAACGCTTTGCCCAAAATCTCTTCGGATAAACCATCCGAATAAATATCTGCCGTATCAAATAAATTTACGCCAGCATCTATACAAAGATTGACTAAACGCGTAGCTTCTTCCACCTGAGTGTTTCCCCAGGCTTTAAAAAAATCGTTGCTACCGCCAAAAGTTGCCGTGCCAAAACTCAAAACCGGAACGTGCAAACCTGATGCACCCAATTGTCTGTATTCCATAATTATTTTTAATGTTGAATTGAAAAGAAAATTACTGCGGATAATGTTTAGGCTGATACTGTTTTTATACCGGTAAAAACAGTATCTTCATTTCAGCCCGAACTTCTGTAAAAGTTTCCGTATAAAGAATAATTGTGGCGATGCTGTTTTTATCGGTATAAATTTAAAAACACAAAATCCGCATAAAATATTTTTAAAACTGAACTAAACGGATGCCTCTTAAAGCTACTTGCCAAAACCAATTACTGATCGTATTGATATCTTTTGTACTTTTTGCAGCATCCTGTAAAAAAAGTACAAATCAACCTGCTCCAACCGCAGCCAAACCTGTTTCAATTGGTTTAATTCAGTTCGGAAACAATAACAACAAACGTATTTATATTCCGATTACTAAAATCGGAACGCAAAGCGTGAATTATGATGGCGTTTTTGATACCGGTTCTTCCGGGATGACGATGGATGCAAACGGCATTTTGCCCGCCAGCATGATTACTACTTCAGGTATTACCGTAGCCGGAGATTCTGTGGTGGTTAACGGCATTACGGTTACTTCGCAACAAGCGGTGATCAGTTTTGGTGATAAATCCAGCTCCACCAAAGAGTACGGAAATTTGGCTTATACTGCTGTAACCGTTGGTGATGCAAATGGAAATCTGGTTTTAAAACGCGTACCGTTTTTTTTATATTATAAAATTGTGGATGGCGGTGGCAATCAACTTGCTGCACATTCCAGCGATGTTTTTGGCGTTGGGCCGGGCACTAGTTATGCGAACAATGCTATTGCCAGTCCGCTTAGTTTTTATGCTCCCGAAACTGGTTTAACCAAAGGCTTCCGGTTATCTTTACTTAACAATGCAGGTTTTAACAGTACAGGAACATATATGAATGGTTTGCTTAAAGTTGGTTTAACGGCTGCTGATTTGAGTTCAAATTCATTTGTTTTACATTCGCTAACTTACTATACAACAGGAGGTTACTCGCCAAATATTGCAGCTACGGTTACTTATAATGGCACCAGCACGGCCGCCTGGGTTTTGTTTGATACCGGCACGCCATCTGTTACTTTAATTGAAGACCCGAAAGCGACAGCCGGAATAGGTAGTTTGCCGGCAAATTCTGCCGTAAAAGTAGTTACTAATCAAGGGTTTACGTATCAATACAATACAACTTCCACCAGTAATTTAACATCGATACAAAACCCGAACAATACAGGTGATTACCGTACCATTTTCAGCATAGATTTTTTTATTAATAATGAGTTCTTGACTGATTATACCAACCATAAAATCGGTTTAAAAAATAATTGAGTTTAGGTTGATGCTTCTTTTACTAGGTAAAATTTAGGCTGATAAAAGAAGCATTGTCTCCGCAGAAAAAGCTTGGTTAAACTTTTTTGATCAGCACAAAAGGCCACTCTTTATTAATTTTTGCTTTGATGAAATAAACCGCCGTACCAATGCTGATGGTTAGCAATCCGCCTAAAACCATTTTTGTTCCGGTAGAAATTAAAATGCCAAACCAAAGCAACACAGCCACATAAACGGGCAGCGGAAAAAATGGCATTTTATAGGGGAAATCTGTTTCGCTTCGGGCTTTCCGAAGTAAAAGCAAACCGATGGCCTGCGAAATAAACTGAATCAAAATCCGCATGGCCAAAACCGCGCTGATGACATCACTCAGCTTAAAAAGCAAACTAAACACAAAAGCAATCGCCCCCAAAACCAGCAGCGAAACATACGGAAAGTTGCCTTTGGGATGCAATTTGGCAAACACTTTAAAAAAAGCACCATCGGCGGCGGCGGCATACGGCACGCGACTGTAACCCAACGTAGCCGAAAAAACGGAAGCAAAAGCGACGAGTAAAATTAGGCAGGTGACGATTTTTGCAGCCGTTGGTCCGGCCAAAGTGTGCATAAATTCGCTAATCACAAACTGACTGTTTTTGGCGTGCTGCCACGGAATTACGCTGACTACGCTTACGTTCATCATCAGATACAAAACCGCAATGCCAATGATGGACAAAAACATGCTGCGTGGAATATTTTTGGATGGATTGATAATTTCGCTGCCCAGATGGCACACGTTGTAATAACCCAGATAGCTGTAAACGCTTTTTACGCTGGCAAAACCGATGGCGGCCACAAAGGCATAATTAAAGCTCAAACCATCATTAATATGTTTAATAGGATGCAAAAAGTTGCCATGCGCCAAACCGCCGCCAATAATCCACAGCATGGTGAGAATAACTGCCGCCCAAAGGATTACGCTGATTTTGCCAATGTCTTCAATTTTACGGTATAAAAGCAGCACGATGCAAATTACCACGCCGCCACTCATTATTTTTGATTCGATGGGTGTGAGTGGAAGCAAATAAGAAAAATAAGCTGCAAAACCGATGGCTGCCGAAGCGATAACCAACGGCGCCTGAATCATGGTTTGCCATACAAATAGGAAACTCATTAATCTGCCAAAACCATTTTTACCGTAAGTTTCTTTCAGGAAATTGTAAGAACCGCCCGCCATCGGGAAAGCTGCGCCCAACTCGCTCCAAACCATAGCATCAACCATGGATAAAACGGCACCGGCTAGCCAGGCGTATAAAAAGTACGGGCCGTTCATCATTCCGATCACCATTGGTAGCGTAATAAACGGACCGATGCCCACCATATCCGTCATGTTAATGGCTGTTGCGTGTATTAATCCCAGGCTTCTTTGCTGGTTCTGTTCAGCCATAATTTAGGTTATTGATGAATTATTTGTGGTGATTTTTGTGTGATAAAAACAGCATCATCGTTTAAAAAGATCAACAATAAACCTGTTTCTGCAATAGCGAAGATAGATTTTTGTGCGATAAAAGAAGCATAGCAGCACTTGATTCTCAATCTTGAAATTAAATTTTGACCATAAAAAAACCACCTGTTTTTGGCAGATGGTTTTTTATGGAGGGTGGACCCGGAGAGATTCGAACTCTCGTCCAAACATGGTATAAGGTAAGCCTTCTACATGCTTATCTGCTGTTTAATTGTCAGGAAGGGGAAGGTCAGCCGCGAACCTGTACCGTCTTCCGTAGATGCTTTATCTCGTTCGCTGATCACATCAGCAGCAAACCAGTTTCTTATTTCGACGCTCCTGATGATGATTCTAAGAAACCGCAAACCACCGGAGCGAAAGCTATGCTAACTCTAAGTTAGGCTGCTAAGGCGTAGTTATTTTCGCCATTTGAAAGTTTGAGCGTTCAGATTAAAGCGCTAATTCACCCAACGCGCTGCATGCTTACCTACTTATCTCCATCCTGTCAATTCCGGTCGGGCCCTTTTTGAGGCAAAACGTTAAAAGCTGAAAGTCTTTAAGTAATTGCAAAAATACTGTTTTTCTCGAATAAAAAAGTTATCAGTTGCAAATTTTCAGTTATTAGGTGTTGGTTAGAATTTATAGCCAGAACTTACAACTGAAAACTCGAAGCCGGAAATTTACAACTTCCTTCCCGGATACGCTTTCAAACCTTCTTCCAAACAAATCATCGCTTTTTCCAAATCATCTGAATTTAAAACATATGCTAAACGAACTTCATTTTTTCCGGCTCCTGGAGTACTGTAAAAACCGGTTGCGGGTGCCATCATTACAGTTTGGTTTTCATAACTGAAACTTTTCAGCATCCATTGGCAAAATCTGTCGGAATCATCAATCGGAAACTTGGCAACTACATAAAATGCGCCACCCGGATTCGGACAAAAAACACCTTCAATTTTATTCAGCGATTCAACCAAAAGATCACGCCGCTTGGTATACTCGTTTTTAACGTTGCTGAAATAGCTGTCCGGCGTATCAACCGCAGCGGTTCCGGCAATTTGTTCTACCATTCCGGGACTTAATCTGGCCTGCGCAAATTTTAATCCGGCAGCAATTACATTTTTATTTTTGGTGATGATGCAGCCTAAACGCGCTCCGCAGGCACTGTATCTTTTAGAAACAGTATCCAAAACGATCACGTTTTCTTCTAAACCATCCAAATGCATCGGCGAAATAAACTCGCGGCCATCATAACAAAATTCCCGGTAAGCTTCATCCGAAAACAGGTACAAATCATATTTCAAAGCCAGCAATTTCAACGCTTCCATTTCTTCTGCGGAATACAAATAACCGGTTGGGTTATTCGGATTACAGATCATGATGGCTTTGGTTTTTTCGGTGATCAGCTTTTCAAATTCGGCAATTGGCGGCAGCGCAAACCCATTTTCGATATAAGATAAAATTGGTTTAACAACTACGCCGCATTGATGCGCAAAACCATTGTAATTAGCATAAAACGGTTCTGGAATAATCACCTCATCATCTGCATCCAGGCAGGCCATCATTGAAATCGTAATCGCTTCTGAGCCACCAGTTGTAACCAGAATATCCTCGGCATCAATATCATAACTCAATTTATTATAATATTCGGTGAGTTTGGTGCGATAAGAAAGTGTGCCTTCGGATGGTGTATAAGCCCAGACTTTGAAATCAATATTTTTGATCGCATCGAGCATGGTTTCCGGCGTTTCAATATCCGGCTGACCGATATTTAAATGATAAACTTTTTTGCCTTCCAGTTTTGCTTTGTCTGCAAATGGCGTTAACTTTCTGATTGGGGAAGCCGGCATGTGCTGGCCTTTTACGGATACTTTTGGCATGGCGTAAAAGTAGAAAAATTTGCCGGTTGCCAGTTTTCAGTTTCTGTTGGATCGTTGAAAATATGATGCTTCTTTTATCGGTATAAATCCGGCCAAAAACAGACCGAAATTTAGGCGATAAAAACAGTATCTCCATTTCGATCTGCATCGCCCAAAACAAAAAAACTTCGGTTCAAATAATCGAACCGAAGTTTTGTATGCTAAAAACAGCAACTGCTATTAACGTGTAGTTGGCGTAGGCGCTTTAATTACTTCACCCACAATTACCAAATATTTGGTTGGCGTTTTGGCGTTGGAAGTAACCACAATTGTTTTGTTAAACGGAGCTTCTACGGCAGCGTTGTACGTAATTTTGATCGAACCTTTATCGCCGTGTTTAACCGGCGTTTTGGTATAATCAGCAATGGTGCAACCGCAAGTTGGTTTTACTTCAGTCAAAATCAAAGGTTCTACACCAATGTTGGTATATACAAAATCAGTTGTAACTGGCTTACCCTGAGGTACTTTACCAAAATCGTGCTTTTCTTCAACAAATTTAAATTCGGCTTTGTTATCGGTTTGTGCCGATGCGCTGATGGCAAATCCCATAACCATGGCGCAAATCATCATTAGTTTTTTCATCGTTTTCTTTAATCAGACGGTTAAAACAAATATAAGTCAATTTTGATAAATAAAATTATTGATACGTTAAAATCCTTTCGCAGTTGGGTTTTTCTGAAAAAAACATTGACAAGTAAACACTATTTTTGCTGGTATAGAAAGCACAGATGCAAGAATTAGAACTATCCTTTGCCCCAGATTTGCCGGAACAAGCGGAATTGAGTTATGATGATTTTAAACAAATCGTGCTGCGCGATTACCGGATTGCGGTAGAAAGTCGGCAAACCAGTATTTTGGGCCGAAAAGAAGCACTCACCGGGCGGGCAAAATTTGGCATTTTTGGTGATGGAAAAGAAGTTGCACAGCTGGCCATGGCCAAAGCTTTTAAAAAAGGCGATTGGCGTGCCGGTTATTACCGCGATCAAACTTTTGCCTTTGCCACCGGAATTTCTAATATAACCGAGTTTTTTGCACAGCTATATGCTCATCCGGATATTGAGCACGAGCCTTCATCCGGCGGCAGGCAAATGAATAGTCATTTTGCCACGCGTTCGATGAATGAAGATGGCAGCTGGAAAAATCAGGTAGAAATGAAAAATTCTTCGCCCGATATTTCTACTACCGGCGGACAAATGGCGCGTTTAATTGGTTTGGCCTGGGCATCAAAATTTTATCGGCAAAATAAAGAACTGGCCGATATGAGTTCATTTTCTGTTAATGGAAACGAAGTTGCTTTCGGCACGATTGGTAACGGATCTACTTCCGAAGGAATATTTTTTGAAGTGATTAATGCCGCCGGCGTGTTGCAGGTGCCCATGGCGGTTTCGGTTTGGGATGATGGTTATGCCATTTCTGTTCCGTCAAAATATCAAACTACCAAGGAAGATATTTCTGAAGTGTTAAAAGGATTTCAGCGGGATGAAACGGGCAAAGGTTTTGAAATATTTAAAGTTCCTGGCTGGGATTACCCAGGTTTGTGCGAAACTTACGAAAAAGCCGCCGAATTTTGCCGGAAAGAGCATGTGCCGGTTTTAATTCACGTAACAGAACTGACGCAACCACAAGGTCATTCTACTTCCGGATCGCACGAACGTTATAAAAGTAAGGATCGTTTGGAATGGGAAAAAGAGCATGATTGCTTGCTGAAAATGCGTACGTGGATAATTGATTCGGACATTGCCCTTGCCAAAGAACTGGACGAAATGGAAGATCAGGCCAAAAAATACGTGCGCGACTGTCAGCGTAATGCTTTGAATGATCTGCAGGAAAAAATTCAGGCAGAAAAGGAGCAAACCATAGAAATAATTCAGGATTTGGTTACCGTTTCCAGCAATAAAAAAGAGTTAGAAACGCTGGTGCAGCTGGTAGAAAACGCTACGGATTTAGGCCGGAAAGATTTAATTTCCATCATCCGCAGATCGCTTTGGCTTACGGCTGGAACCTCATCTTATGAGCGTGATTTGCTGATGAAATTGTATCAGCAGGAAAACGAAAAAAATACGATTCGCTATCATTCCAAGCAGTTTAGCAATACGCCGCAATCTCCGCTGGCCGTTGGCATTTTGCCGGCAACTTATGATGAAAACTCAAAACTGATTGATGGTCGCGAAATACTGAATGCTTGTTTTAGTGCCAATTTTATTCGCGATCCGCGTATCATTGCTTTTGGCGAAGATGTAGGTGCCATTGGCGATGTGAACCAGGGTTTTGCCGGTTTACAGGAAAAATTTGGTGTGTTGCGCGTAACGGATACCGGCATTCGCGAAAGCACAATTGTTGGTCAGGCGATTGGTTTGTCGTTGCGTGGCTTGCGGCCGATTGCCGAAATTCAGTATGTCGATTATCTGCCATACGCCATGAATGTGTTGATGGACGATTTGACTACCATGAGTTATCGCACTTTTGGGGGACAAATTGCGCCGGTAATCATCCGTACGCGCGGCCATCGTTTAGAAGGAATATGGCATTCAGGTTCGCCGATGGGCACCATTGTAAATGCACTTCGCGGCATGCATATTTGTGTTCCGAGAAACATGGCGCAGGCTGCCGGAATGTATAACACGTTGCTTCGCGGAGATGAACCGGCTTTGGTGATTGAGTGTTTAAATGGTTATCGTTTAAAAGAAAAACTTCCTGCAAACGTTGGCGATTTTACGGTTCCCTTGGGAAAAGCAGAAATTTTGAAGGAAGGAAAAGACATCACGATTGTTTCCTACGGTTCCACCTTGCGGCTGGTTGAGGAAGCCGCTGTTGAACTGGATAAAATGGGAATTTCGGTAGAAGTTGTTGATCCGCAAACGTTGTATCCTTTTGATCTGGATCAGCTTTGTGCCACGTCCGTTAAAAAAACCAATAAATTGCTGGTGGTTGATGAAGATGTGCCCGGAGCAGCTTCCGCATACATTTTACAACAGATTGTAGAAAAGCAAAACGCTTATTATTTTCTGGATAGTCAGCCAAGAACGTTAACGGCCAAAGATCATCGTCCGCCTTACGGTTCTGATGGTGATTATTTCAGCAAACCATCAATTGATGATATTATTGAAGTGGTTTATGAGATGATGGGCGACACGAAACCGGATCAGTTTCCAAAGATTTATTGATGCTGTTTTTATCAGTATAAATTTACTTTCTGCAATTACTAATCTGGAGTATAATTACTTGATCAATTCAAACCATGCTTCTTTTATCGGTATAAAAATTAGATCAGTTTAGCAGTTTAGGTTGAAGTAATTATATAGTGGAAGTAAAGCAATTTGATTTTATTCCGTGTGGAAAACAACCAACCGTTTACCATATTTGGAATTATTTTTGGAAAGGTGTTATCGTGATGTTTGTAATTACATTAGCACTTATTTTCTATGCTGATGCAAAATGGAGTTTGGATTTGCTACTTCTATTTTCCGTTTTAGCATTGTTGTTAACATCTGTTACCTTATCAAATCAATTCATAACTAAAATTCATATTGATAAAATCAACAATAAATTTTACAAGTATTATATAACTGCTCGCGGAGAAGAAGGGTTTATCACTATAGATTTGAATACCGCAAAAATAAATTATAAACTTAGTGTTTCACGAGCTTATGTGGGTTGGGAGTTGAAAATTAAGGATAAAAATTCTTCTATAAAAATCCGTGAAACTAAAAATCCATCCTTAAAAACACAAAAAAATGTATTTATAAAAGCTCAGTTGGATCAAATGAATGAGCTAATTTCAAGCTTTTAATAGTTATTAAATCAAATGCTTCTTTTAGCACACCAATTTTTACCCAATAAAACAGCATCAATCTTACAACTTCGCACTTAAATTTCGTAGCCACAAATCAGCCAAAACCAACGCCGCCATTGCTTCCACAATCGGTACGGCACGCGGCACCACGCAAGGATCATGGCGGCCTTTGCCTTTTATTTCGGCTGCATTTCCGGCTGCATCAACCGTTTCCTGGTTTTGCATGATGGTGGCAACCGGTTTAAAAGCAACTTTAAATTCAATCGGCATACCGTTGCTGATGCCGCCCTGGATGCCACCGGAATTGTTAGTCAGCGTTTGCACATTCCCGTTTTCATCTTTCCGGAAAATATCGTTGTGCTCCGAACCCAGCATTTCACTTCCGGCAAAACCAGAACCATATTCAAAACCATGAACGGCATTGATGGAAAGCATGGCTTTGCCCAGATCAGCATGTAATTTATCAAAAACAGGTTCGCCTAAACCAACGGGACAATTTAGAATGGTACAACTGATTTTTCCACCAACGGTATCGCCTTTTTTGCGGATATCATCAATGTAATCAATCATTACAACAGCCGTTTTCGGATCGGCGCAACGAACAATGTTTTCTTCGCGGATGCGAATAAAATCTTTTGCATTTTCGATTTTTATTGCCGGCGCATTCATTTTTCCAACGCTGCTTACCGAAGCTAAAATCTCAATTCCCTGTGTATGAAGTAGCAATTTTGCAACCGCTCCGGCAGCTACGCGCGCTGCGGTTTCTCTGGCAGAAGAACGGCCGCCGCCGCGATGATCGCGAATGCCATACTTCGTTTGATAAGTAAAATCTGCATGAGATGGACGGAAAGTTTTTTCGTTATGCGAATAATCTTTTGAACGCTGATCTTCGTTCGGAATCAGCATCGCAATGGGCGTTCCGGTTGATTTTCCTTCAAAAACACCGGATAAAAGCTGCACCGTATCGCTTTCTTTTCGTTGCGTGGTGATTTTGGATTGTCCGGGTTTGCGCTTATCCAGTTCTGATTGAATGAAATCTAAATCTATTTCCAGTCCGGCCGGGCAACCATCAACAATAACACCAATTGCTGCGCCGTGCGATTCGCCAAAAGTGGTGATGCGAAATGCTGTTCCGAAAGTATTGCCTGCCATTGAGGTGTGAGGTTAAAAGTATGAGGTTCGTTGTCATCCCGACGATAGGAGGGATCTTATTCGAAGTGAAAAGAGAATCTTTGTTATTCGATTAAGATTCCTCCCTGCGGTCGGAATGACAAACTATTAATATTTTACGTTGAAGCCCGCCGTTTTCAAATCTTCCCAAAAAGCCGGATAAGATTTCTCTACTACTTTAAAATTTTCAATTTCCACTTCCGGAACAATCAAAGCCAGCGGCGCAAAAGCCATTGCCATGCGATGATCTTCGTAAGTGTTGATGAAAACTTTTTCGGGAATGCTTCTTTTAGCACAGTTTAATTTGTAAACCTGACCTTTTTCAATCAGCTCGATACCAATTTTAGCCAGTTCATTTTGCAGCGCTTTTACACGAT